>NZ_QGGF01000142.1 GCF_003857015.1 Micromonospora globispora
AGCCAGCGCCTACCCGACGCTGGCCCGCAGCGTCGGGTAGGCGCTGGCGTCCCCGACCAGCACGCCGCCGAGCAGCGTCCGCGCGTCGTCGGAGAGGACCAGCTTCGCGTACGTGCGGGTGGCCGGATCGGTGAAGGTGACGTCCAGGCATCCCGGGGTGACGCCGTGCGCGTCGCCGAAGGAGGCCACGTCCACGCCGAGCAGCTTGAGCTTGGTGGCGGTGTCCGCGCCGGGAAAGGTGGCCGAGCCGCCGAGCAGCCGGTCGGCGACCACCTCGGCCATCGCATACCCGGGCGCGACCAGGCCGTGGCAGGTGCCGTCGACCGCCGCGCACTCGCCGACCGCCCAGATCCGCTCGTCGTCGCTGCGGCAGGCGGCGTCGACCAGCACCCCGCCGCGCGGGCCGAGCGTCAGCCCGGCGGCCCGGGCCAGCTCGTCCCGGGGCCGGATGCCGGCGGCCACCACGACCAGCTCGGCGTCGACCGTGCCACCGTCGGAGAGTTCCAGCGCGGCGACCGTGCCGTCCGGGCCGGGGTGCAGCGCGCTGGTCGCCACCCCGAGGTGGGTGGCGACGCCCAGTTCCTCGACGTAGCGGCGGAGCATCGCGCCGCCCGCCTCGTCCACCTGCACCGGCATCAGCCGGGGCGCGAACTCGACGACGTGGGTGGTGAGGCCGAGCAGCCGCAGGGCGTTCGCCGCCTCCAGCCCGAGCAGGCCGCCGCCGATCACCGCGCCGGTCCGGCGGCCCCGGGCGTGCTCGCGGATCGCCCCGAGGTCGTCCAGCGTCCGGTAGACGAAGACCCCGGGCAGGTCCGCGCCGTCGACCGGCGGCACGAACGGGTACGACCCGGTGGCCAGCACCAGGGCGTCGTACGGGTACTCGCCGGCCGCCGTGGTGACCACCCGCCGCGCCCGGTCGATGCCGACGGCCGGCTCGCCGAGGCGCAACTCCACCCCCTCGTCGGGGGTGTGCAGGTTCAGCTCCTCGGCGCTCACCCCGTCGAAGAACGCGGAGAGCCGCACCCGGTCGTACGCCGGTCGATCCTCCTCCGCGAGCACCGTCACCCGCCAGCGCCGCTGCTGGTCCCGGGCCCGGAGCGCCTCGACGAAGCGCTGCCCCACCATGCCGTTGCCGATGACGACCAGATCGCTTCGCTCGCTCATCGCGTCCCCTCCACCGCAGTTCATCCCGTCACCTCCGCCGGATCGGCCGGTTGTCGCGTCGCTGTCGGGTCGCCGGGTCATCGCGTCGCCTCCACCGGTTCCGCGCCGGCCAGCCAGTCGGCGATGCCGGCCACCGCGTCCCGGCAGCCGCCGCAGCCGGTGCCGGCCCGGGTCGCCGCGGAGAGTTCGTCGGCCGTCCGGGCGCCGGAGCGCCAGCAGCTCACCAGCGCGCCCTTGTTGACGTCGTTGCACTGGCACACGGTCGCCGCGTCGGGCATCAGCGCCGGGGACGCGGCGGGCGTGGCCGAGACCGCGCCGAAGGCCCGTCCGAGCAGCAGCGAGCGGCGGTCCACCGGGACCGGGGCACCCCGGTCGAAGAGCTGCACGACCGTGCCGACGGCCGGGTTGTCGCCGAGCAGGATCGCGCCGGTCAGCCGCTCGTCCCGGATCCGCAGCCGGGCGTACGTGCCCCGGGCGGGGTCGGTGAAGGTCAGCTCCTCGGCCGGCCCGCCGTCGGTGGCGTCCCCCATCGCGGCCAGGTCGATCCCGGCCGCCTTGAGCCGGGTCACCATCGGTCGGGGCCGGTAGCGGACCAGCGGGTCGTCACCGGCCAGCACCTGCGCCACCACCCGGGCCTGCGCCCACGCCGGGGCGACCAGCCCGGTCAGCGTGCCGTCGTGCTGGGCGCAGTCGCCGATCGCCGAGATCCGCCGGTCGCTGGTCCGCATCCGGTCGTCCACCACGATCCCGCGTTCCACGGTCAGTCCCGCGGCGGCCGCCAGGGCGGTGTCGGGGCGTACCCCGCAGGAGAGGACGAGCAGGTCCGCGGCGAGGGAGTCGCCGTCGGCCAGGTCGAGGCGGACACCGTCGGCGTCGGCGGCCACCCCGGTCGCCGTGACGCCCAGCCGGGTCCGCACGCCGAGACCGGCGAGGGTGTCGACGAGCACCGCCCCGGCCGCCGGGTCGAGCTGCCGTTCCATCAGGTGTCCGATGGGGTGGACGACGGTCACGTCCAGCCCCCGGGCGGCCAGGCCGCGGGCCGCCTCCAGCCCGAGCAGCCCGCCGCCCAGGACCAGGGCGCTGCGGGCACCCCGGGCGGCGGCCAGGATCCGCCGGCAGTCGTCGAGGGTGCGGAACGGGACCACCCGCTCCGGCAGCGGGTCGAGGCCGGGCAGCGGCGGCACGATCGCCCGGCTGCCGGTGGCGAGCACCAGATGGTCGTAGCCGATCCGGTCGCCGTCGTCGGTGCACACCTCCCCGGCGGCCCGGTCGATGGCGGTGACCGCCACCGCGGTTCGCACGTCCACGCCGTGCCCGACCACCTCGGCCAGTTCCACGTCCGGCTCGTCGATCTTCCCGGCCAGCAGGGTGGAGAGCATGATCCGGTTGTACGCGTGATGCGGTTCCGCCCCGAGCACGGTGACCTTCCGGTCCCCGGCCCGCGCCTGCAGCTCGGCGGCGAGCCGGGACCCGGCCATCCCGTACCCGACGATCACGATCCGTTCGCTCACGACTCGACCCTTTCCACCCGTACCGCGCAGATCTTGAATTCCGGCATCCCGGAGACCGGGTCGACGGCGTCGTTGGTGACCGAGTTGGCCCGGGCCGCGCCGGCCCAGTGGAACGGCGCGAAGACGGTGTCCGGCCGGATCGTCGGGCTGAGCCGGGCCGGCGCGCGCAGCTCGCCCCGGCGGGAGACGACCCGCACCTCGTCGCCCTCGGCGACGTCGAGCCGGGCGGCCAGGTCGGGGTGCAGCTCGACGAAGGCGCCGGGGGCGGCCCGGCGCAGCGCGCTGACCCGCCGGGTCTGGGTGCCGGACTGGTACTGCGCCAGCACCCGACCGGTGGTGAAGTGCAGCGGGTAGTCGTCGCAGACCTCCTCGGCCGCCGCTCGGTGGGTCACCGGGTGGAACCGGGCCCGCCCGTCGGGGGTGGGGAAGGATTCGGCGAAGAGTCGGGGAGTGTCCGGGCCGTCCTGGTCCGGGCAGGGCCAGAAGACGCCTTCGTCGCGGTCGATGCGCTCCCAGGTGACCCCGGCGTAGTCGGCCGGTCCGCCGGCCGATGCCTGCCGCAGCTCGGCGAAGACGGTCCCGGGATCGGTCGGGAACCGCGCCGGCGCGTCGAGGCGGGCGGCCAGGTCGGCCAGGATCGCCAGGTCGCTGCGAACCCCGGCGGGCGGCTCGCGCAGTGCCCGGCGGCGCAGCACCCGACCCTCCAGGTTGGTCATCGTCCCGTCCTCCTCGGCCCACTGGGTGACCGGCAGCACCACGTCGGCCAGGGCGGCCGTCTCGGAGAGCAGGAAGTCGGCGACGACCAGCAGGTCCAGCCCGCGCAGCCGGTCGGTGACCCGCGCCGCGCGGGGCGCCGACACCACCGGGTTGGAGCCGAAGACCAGCAGCGCCCGCGGTCCGCCCGGCGCGCCGAGCGAATCCAGCAGCCGGTACGCCGGCACCCCCGGCCCGGGCAGCGTGTCGGCGGGTACGCCCCAGACCCGGGCCACGTGCTCCCGGGCGGCCGGGTCGTCGATCCGCCGGTACCCGGGGAGCTGGTCCGCCTTCTGCCCGTGCTCCCGTCCGCCCTGGCCGTTGCCCTGCCCGGTGAGGCAGCCGTACCCGGAGCCGGGGCGGCCGGGCAGGCCGAGGGCGAGCGTCAGGTTGATGAAGGCGGTGACGGTGTCGACGCCCTTGGCGTGCTGCTCGGCACCCCGGGCGGTGAGGATGATCGCGCTGCCGGCGTCGGCCAGCGCCCGCGCGGTCGCCTCCAGGTCGGCCACCGGCACCCCGGAGAGGCGTTCCACCTCGGCCGGCCAGTAGCCCGCCACGGTGCGGCGGACGTCGTCGAAGCCCGTGGTCCGGGCGGCCACGTACTCGCGGTCGATCCAGCCCTCGGTGAGCGCGATGTGCAGCAGCGCGTTCGCCACCGCCAGGTCGGTGCCGGGGAGCGGTTGCAGGTGCAGGTCGGCCTGGCGGGCGGTGGCGGTGGCCCGGGGGTCGATCACGATCAGGCGGCCGCCCCGGCTCCGCTGGTCGGCGAGGTGCCGCATCAGCGGCGGCATGGTCTCGGCCGGGTTCGCGCCGACCAGCAGCAGGGTCTCCGCCCGGCCGAGGTCGGCCAGCGGAAAGGGAAGCCCCCGATCGACGCCGAAGGCGCGGATCCCGGCGGCGGCCGCCGAGGACATGCACCACCGGCCGTTGTAGTCGATGTGCCGGGTACCCAGCGCCACCCGGGCGAACTTGCCGAGGGTGTACGCCTTCTCGTTGGTGAGCCCGCCGCCGCCGAAGACAGCCACCGCGTCCCGGCCGTGTCCCTCCTGGACGGTGCGGATGCCGGTGACGACCCGATCCATGGCCTCGGCCCAGCTCGCCGGGCGCAGCTCGCCGCCGGGCCGGTCCCGCAGCAGCGGGGTGGTCAGCCGGTCCTGGTGGTCGAGCAGGTCGGCCGCGGTCCAGCCCTTCTGGCAGAGCCCGCCGCGGTTGGTCGGGAACTGGCGAGGAAGCACCTCGACCCGCCCGTCGTTCGCCCGCAGCAACATCCCGCACTGGAGGGCGCAGTACGGGCAGTGCGTGGCGGCTTCCTGGGGCGGTACCCCCGGTCGCGTCGCCACGCGTGCACCGTCTGTCATGCCGAGAAAGCGTGCCGACGAGGGATTTCCGGTCCGGGTCCCTTCTGTTTCGGTCCTGTCAAGAGGGGCTCACACCGCACGGCCGTGACGAGCGGGACTTCCGGGTTTAGAATGTGGGACAACTATCCTGAATAATGGGAGGCCCACAATGAGTGTGGCGGACGCGTTCGACGCGGTGGCCGGGAGCTACGACGAGGCCCGCCGTCGGCTGGTGCCCTGCTTCGACGCCTTCTACGGCACGGCGGTCCAGGTGGCCGCACCGCCGCTGGCGGCGGCGCAGGCGTCGGGGCGTACCCCGCAGGTGCTGGACCTGGGGGCCGGCACCGGCCTGCTCTCGCTGCTGCTCGCCGCGGCGATCCCGGGTGTCCGGCTGACCCTGGTCGACGCCGCGCCCGGCATGCTCGCTGTGGCCACCGGCCACCTCGCCGCCCGGGGCGTGCCGCACCGGACCGTGCTCGCCGACCTGACCGACCCGCTGCCCACCGGCCGGTACGACGCGGTGGTCTCCGCCCTGGCCATCCACCACCTCGACGACGCCGGCAAGCGGGCGCTCTACCGGCGGGTGGCGCAGGCGCTGGTGCCCGGTGGGGTCTTCGTCAACGCCGAGCAGGTCGCTGGCCCCACCCCGGCCCTCGACCGCCGCTACGACGAGGTCTGGACCGCCAGGATCACCGAGTTGGGCTCCGACGCCGACGAGATCGCCGCGGCCCGGGAACGGATGCGGCACGACCGGCCGGCGACGGTCACCGACCAGTGCCACTGGCTCGCCGACGCGGGCCTGGTCGACGTCGACTGCTTCTTCAAGGAGTGGCGATTTGCCGTGTTCGGTGGCCGGCGCGAGCGGGGATGACTATCGGTCATACCGGTGGGTAGTCTCATCGGCATGACCGCCAAGGTGACACTGTCGTTCTCCGACGAGACGATCGAGGAGGCGCGCCGGTTCGCCAAGCGGGAAGGGCTGTCCCTCTCCGCCTGGATGGACCAGGCCGCCCGGGAGAAGGCGCTGCGCGAGGTCTTCACCGCACACGCCGCGGCCGTCAGCCGGGCCGGCCTGGATCTGGAATCCGCCGCGCTCGCCGACGCCGAGGAGGCCGCCCAGGTCGACGACCTGCTCTTCGGTGGGCGTCCGCGTGCTGCGTAGGGGAGAAATCTGGCGCATCGAGGGCGCCCGGGAACGGCTCGGGCTGGTGATCAGCTCGGATGTCTACAACTCCACCGACGTGCCGATCGTGATCGTGGCCGAGGTGGTCGAGGAGTCGCTGCTGCGGGACTCGCCCCTCGCCGTGCGGATGGGTGCCCACGTGGTGATGCCCGACCGGCTCTCCTCGCCGATGAAGAAGTGGTTCACCGAGTGCGTGGACGTGGCGGACACGGAGACCATGCAGCGCGTGGGCCGGGCGCTGCGCATCCTCCAGGAGATCTGACCGGCCTCACCGGCGGTCCGCCGCCGACGTGCGATCTCCGTTTCCGGAACGACCCGGGACAGGCACGGCCGGGTAACCCTCCGTTCCTAGCGTCCCCCTCGTCGCCGCCGACGAGGAGGATCCGCCGTGAGCACACTCGCCCCCAGCACCACCCTGGCCCCGGCCGCCGCCGGGCGCCGGGCGCCGATCACCGACTGGCGCCCCGAGGACCCGGAATTCTGGCGTACGACCGGCGCCCCGATCGCCCGCCGCAACCTGTACGTGTCGATCTTCGCCGAGCACGTCGGCTTCTCCGTGTGGAGCCTCTGGTCGGTGATGGTGCTCTTCCTCGGGCCCGCGTACGGCATCGACCCCGCCGGGAAGTTCCTGCTCACCGCCGTACCGGCCGCGCTGGGCGCGGTGCTGCGGCTGCCGTACACCCTGGCCGTGGCCCGGTTCGGCGGGCGGAACTGGACCATCGTCAGCGCGCTGATGCTGCTGGTCCCGGCGGTACCGATGGCGCTGCTCATCGAACCCGGCGTCTCGTACGCCACGCTGATGGTGCTCGCCTGCCTGACCGGGGTGGGCGGGGGCAACTTCGCCTCCTCAATGGCGAACATCAACCTCTTCTTCCCGGAACGCCTCAAGGGGCGGGCGCTCGGCCTCAACGCGGGCGGCGGGAACCTCGGCGTACCGGCGGTCCAGCTCGTCGGGCTGGCGGTGCTGGCCACCGCCGGGGCGGCGTACCCCCGGCTGGTGCCGGCGGTCTACCTGCCGCTGATCGTGCTCGCGGCGCTGGCCGCGGCGCGCTGGCTGGACAACATCCCCGGGGCCCGCAACGAGCCCGGCGCGCTGCGCGAGGCGGCCCGGAACTCGCACACCTGGGTGATGTCGCTGCTCTACATCGGCACCTTCGGCTCGTTCATCGGCTTCGGCTTCGCCTTCGGCCAGGTGCTCCAGCTCCAGTTCCACGACCGGTTTCCCACCCCGGTCGACGCCGCCTGGCTGACCTTCCTCGGCCCGCTGATCGGGTCGCTGATCCGGCCGCTCGGCGGGCAGCTCGCCGACCGGCTCGGCGGGGCGCGGGTGACCTTCTGGAACTTCGTCGCCATGGCGGTGGGGGCGACCCTGGTGCTCTACGCCGCCCGGGACCGGTCGTTCCCGCTCTACCTGGCCGGCTTCCTGGCGCTCTTCGTCTTCTCCGGGATCGGCAACGGGTCGACGTACAAGATGATCCCGGCGATCTTCCGGGCTCGGGCCGTCACCGAGGCGGAGCTGACCGGCGACCGGGAGGCGGCCGAGCGCCGGGCTCGGCGGCTCGCCGGGGCGCTGATCGGCATCGCGGGGGCGGTCGGTGCCTCCGGCGGGGTACTGGTGAACATCGCCTTCCGGCAGTCTTTCCTGGCCGCCGGCACCGCGGACGCCGCCTACCTGGCCTTCATCGCCTTCTACGCGCTCTGCTTCGCGGTGACCTGGGCGGTGTACCTGCGGCCCGGGCCGCGTAAGCTGTCCGGCGTGTGACCTGCGCCATGGGTGAAAGCGCAGGCCATGCGGGCTGACCCCCCGTTTTGACCTGCCGACGGGCGGCCGGGTATCGTTGCCTGCTGTTGTACGACATCCAGAGGCGTGCCGCATCAGGTACGCTTGGTCGTTCGTGCGCGCCTGGTCACCTCGGCGCGCGACCCCAGACCGACGACGAGACAAGGTAGACCTGTGCGTACGTACAGCCCGAAGCCGGGTGAGATCGAGCGTCAGTGGCACGTTATCGACGCCTCTGATGTCGTGCTGGGCCGCCTGGCGACCCACGCCGCCACGCTGCTGCGTGGCAAGCACAAGCCGACTTTCGCGCCGCACGTCGACACGGGCGACTTCGTCGTCATCGTGAACGCGGGCAAGGTCGCGCTGACCGGCAACAAGCGCCAGCAGAAGATCGCCTACCGGCACTCCGGCTACCCGGGTGGTCTGAAGCAGGTCGGCTACGAGGAGCTGCTCACCAAGCGTCCCGAGCGGGCCATCGAGCTGGCCGTGAAGGGGATGCTCCCGCACAACAAGCTCGGCCGTCAGCTGATCAAGAAGCTGAAGGTCTACGCCGGTGCCGAGCACCCGCACGGCGCGCAGCAGCCGGTGCCGTTCGAGATCAAGCAGATCGCGCAGTGAGCGCGGGCGAAGGAAACAGCATGACCGACATCACCGCCACCGAGGTTGCCCCCGAGGCCACCGAGGCGCCGGCGCCCGTCGCCCGCGCGCCTCGTGGCGACCGCCCGATCCAGACCGTGGGTCGGCGCAAGGAGGCCATCGTCCGGGTCCGCATCGTCCCCGGCACCGGCAAGATCACCTGCAACGGCCGGGACCTTGAGGCCTACTTCCCCAGCAAGGTGCACCAGCAGCTCATCAAGGACCCGCTGGTCACCGCCGAGAAGCCTGAGGCGTTCGACGTCATCGCCAACCTGCGTGGCGGCGGCACCACCGGCCAGGCCGGTGCGCTGCGGCTGGCCATCGCCCGGGCGCTGATCGTCAACGAGCCGGACGACCGCCCGGCCCTCAAGAAGGCCGGCTTCCTGACCCGTGACGCCCGGGTCAAGGAGAGCAAGAAGTACGGCCTCAAGAAGGCCCGTAAGGCTCCTCAGTACTCGAAGCGCTGATCTCGACCAGCGCGTTGTACTTCTGACGGACGGCCGGTCCGCCTTCCTCACCGGGGGAGGTGGCCCGGCCGTTCCGCTTTCTCCTCTCAACGGCAGTTCCATCGGAGGTTGGCGGGTATGGGCCGGTTGTTCGGCACGGACGGCGTACGCGGACGCGCGAACGCGGATCTCACCCCGGAGTTGGCGCTCGCGGTGGCGGTGGCCGCCGCCCACACGCTCGCCGAGACGGACAAGAGTCATCCCCCGCTCGCCGTGGTGGGCCGGGACACCCGGGCCAGCGGCGAGATGCTGGAGGCCGCGGTGGTGGCCGGGCTCACCAGCGCCGGTGCGAACGTGGTGCGGGTCGGCGTGCTGCCCACCCCCGCGGTGGCGTTCCTCACCGCGGAGGCGAAGGCTGACCTGGGGGTCATGCTCTCCGCCTCGCACAACCCGATGCCGGACAACGGCATCAAGCTCTTCGCCGCCGGCGGGCACAAGCTGCCGGACGAGATCGAGATGCGGATCGAGGCGGCCGTCGAGGCGAACGCCACCACCGCCTGGGAGCGGCCGATCGGTGCCGGCGTCGGCCGGGTGCACGACCTGCTCGACGGCGCGGACCACTACGTCCAGCACCTCGTCGGCACCGTCCCGCACCGCCTGGACGGGATCAAGGTCGTGGTCGACTGCGCGAACGGCGCCGCCGCCGAGGTCGCCCCGGTGGCGTACCGGGAGGCGGGCGCCGAGGTGATCGCCATCCACGCCGAGCCGGACGGGCTCAACATCAACGACGAGTGCGGGTCGAACCACATCGAGGCGCTGCGGGCGGCCGTGGTGGAGCACGGCGCGCACCTCGGCATCGCCCACGACGGCGACGCCGACCGGTGCGTCGCGGTGACCGCCGACGGCGACGAGGTGGATGGCGACCAGGTGATGGCGATCCTCGCCCTCGCCATGCGGGAGGCCGGCGAGCTGACCCAGGACACCCTGGTCGCGACCGTGATGAGCAACCTCGGCCTGCGGCTGGCGATGTCCGCGGAGGGCATCCGGCTGGTCGAGACCAAGGTCGGCGACCGGTACGTGCTGGAGGAGCTGCGCGCCTCCGGCCTGGCCCTCGGCGGCGAGCAGAGCGGCCACATCGTCATGCCGGCGTACGCCACCACCGGCGACGGCGTGCTGACCGGGCTGCACCTGATGTCCCGGATGGCCGCCACGGGCAAGTCCCTCGCCGAGCTGGGTGCCGTGGTCACCAAGCTCCCGCAGGTGCTCATCAACGTGCCGGTCGGCGACCGTACCGTCGGCGCCGCCGCGCCGGCCGTCCGCGCCGAGGTGGAGCGGGCCGAGGCCGAGCTGGGCGAGACCGGCCGGGTGCTGCTGCGCCCCTCCGGCACCGAGCCGCTGGTCCGGGTGATGGTCGAGGCGGCCACCGAGGCGACGGCCCGCGAGGTCGCCGAGCGCATCGCCGCCCAGGTGCGCGCGGCCAGCCCGACCGCCTGACTTCTTCGCTGCTCTCCCGGGCGCGGTGGCCAGGCGCGGGCATGCCAGCCGGGCACCGCCGGCGATCGTGCGTCAGAGCGTCAGGTGCGGGGCAGCCGGCGCAGGAAGCGTTCGGCCAGCTCGACCACCTGCGCGGCGTCCAGTTCGGTCGCCGGGGCGGACACCGTCACCTCGGCCAGGGACACGCCGGGCACCTCGGTGTCCCGCCAGCCGCCGATGAACCACGCCTTCTCCTCCTCGGCGAGGGCGAGGTTGGCGTCGTTGAGGGCGTCCGCCGGGTGGGGCAGCCAGAGCCGGAACTGGTGGGTGTGCGGGGGCGCCGGGTGCACCCGCGCACCGGGCAGCCCGGCCAGCGCCTCTGCCACGAGTTTGGCGTGCGCCACGTAGCCGGCCAGCCGGGGCAGTTCCCGCTCCAGACCGGCGAGCGCGGCGAGTGCCGCCGGCCACTGTTGGAAGAGGTTCCCGCCGTAGCGGTGCCGCCAGGCCCGGGCGGAGCGGACCAGCTCCGCCGAGCCGGCCAGCGCGGCGCCGGAGTGGCCGCCGAGGGACTTGTAGAACGAGACGTACGTGCTGTCGGCGAGGGCCGCGATCTCGGCCAGCGAGTGCCCGAGATGGACGGTCGACTCCCACAACCGCGCGCCGTCCAGGTGCACCCGAGCACCCGCCTCCCGGGCCGCTCGTACCACCGCGACCAGCTCGTCCCAGGTGGGCAGGACGAAGCCGGCGTCGCGCAGCGGCAGCTCCAGCATCAGGGTGCCGATCGGCTCGTCGAGCGCCGCGACCTCCTCGGCGGTCGGGTTGCGCGGCGCGTTGGTCGTCCGCACCGCGCGCAGGCCGCCGAGCACGGCGTACGCGTCGCGCTCGTGCAGCAGGGGATGGCTGAGCGGGTGCAGGCCGACCGCGTCACGGCCGGTCAGCTCGGCGCCGTACCGCATGGCGACCTGCTGGGCCATCGTGCCGGTGGGGAAGAAGGCGACCGCCTCCGTGCCGAGCAGCTCGGCCACGCGGTGCTCCACCGCCTCCACCGGGCCGCCCTCGCCGTAGAAGTCCGGCAGCAGGTCGTCGGCGGCGACCGCGCGGAGGGTGTGGAGCTGCTCGGCGACCGAGGGCGGGCGGATCCCGGCGAGCACGGTGTCGCAGCCGCGCAGCGCCGTCAGCCGGCGGACCCGCTCGGCGTACGGGTCGGTCATCGGCTCTCCTTCAGTCCGCGCAGCCGGGTCACCGCCTCGGTGAGCACCTCGGGTCGTTTACAGAAGGCGAAGCGGACCAATCGTCGACCCGCTTCCACGTCGTCGTAGAAGACCTGCGTCGGCACGGCCACCACCCCGCAGCGCTCCGGCAGCGACCGGCAGAACTCCACCCCATCCCGGCCGCCGAGCGGGGTGACGTCGGCGGTGACGAAGTACGTGCCCTCCGGGGCGAGCACCCCGAACCCGGCGTCGATGAGGCCGCCGACGAGCTGGTCCCGCCGCCGCTGCATGCCCTCGGCGAAGTCGGCGAAGTAGGCGTCCGGCAGGGCGAGCGCCACGGCGACCGCCGGCTGCAGCGGACCGGCGTTGACGAAGGTGAGGAACTGCTTCACCCGCAGCACCGCGGAGACCAGCGGCGCCGGCCCGCTCACCCAGCCGACCTTCCAGCCGGTGCAGGAGAAGGTCTTGCCCGCCGACGAGATCCGCAGCGTCCGCTCCCGCATGCCGGGCAGCGTCGCCAGCGGCACGTGCGGCGCGGCGGCGTCGGTGAAGACCAGGTGCTCGTACACCTCGTCGGTGACGGCGTAGGCGTCGTACTCCTGGCAGAGCTCGGCGACGAGCGCCAACTCGTCCGGAGTGAAGACCTTGCCGGTCGGGTTGTGCGGGGAGTTGAGCAGCACCAGCCGGGTCCGCGGCCCGAACGCGGCGCGCAGCGCCGCCGGGTCGAAGGCGTACCGGCCGTCCTGGCCGGGACGCAGCGTGACCGGGCGGCGGACCGCGCCGGCCAGCGCGATCGACGCGGCGTACGAGTCGTAGTACGGCTCGAAGCACACCACCTCGTCGCCCGGCTCGCAGAGGGCGAGGATGCTGGCGGCAATCGCCTCGGTGGCCCCCGCCGTCACCACCATCTCGCCGTCCGGGTCGTACTCGAGTCCCCAGAACCGGCGCTGGTGGGCCGCGACGGCCGCGCGCAGCGCCGGGATCCCCGGGCCCGGCGGGTACTGGTTGTGGCCGGAGCGCAACGCCTCCGCCGCGGCGGCGAGCATCTCCGGTGGGCCGTCCGTGTCCGGGAAGCCCTGGCCGAGGTTGACCGCGCCGGTACGCACGGCGAGCGCGGACATCTCGGCGAAGATGGTGGTCCCGAACGGCCGCATCCGGGCCACCAGCGGGTCGGCGTTCGCGGTCGTCGTCACGTCCGCCAGCCTACGGGCCGGGGCCGGCAGCTCAAGCCCGCCGTCAGCCGCCACAGCTCACCCGCCAGCCGCCTTCTGGCGTGCGACCCCGATCCACCGGGGATCGGCTGGGTGATTCGTCCCGTCCTTACCCTCCGCTCACCGGATCGCTCAAATCTAGTGATCGTTTACCGGACTTCCGAGCACGCGAGATGAGCGAAACTGGGTTAGGCTGCGGACCATGTGTGGAATCGTGGGTTACGCCGGCGCGCGCCCGGCGCTCGGCATCGTGCTCGATGGATTGCGGCGATTGGAATACCGGGGCTACGACTCGGCAGGCGTCGCCATCGTCTGTGACGACGAACTGCTGACCGAGAAGAAGGCCGGCAAGCTGGCCAACCTGGAGAAGGTCCTCACCGAGCGGGCGGCCAGCAATCCGGAGGCCTGCGGCGCCAGCCCGATCGGCATCGGCGACGGCACCACCGGTATCGGCCACACCCGCTGGGCGACCCACGGTGGCCCCACCGACCGCAACGCCCACCCGCACCTGGCCCCCGACGGCCGGGTCGCCGTCATCCACAACGGCATCATCGAGAACTTCGCCAAGCTCCGCACCGAGCTGGAGGCCGACGGCGTCCAGTTCACCAGCGACACCGACACCGAGTGCGCCGCCCACCTGCTCTCCGCCGCGCTGGCCGACCTGCGCGCGGCCGGCGAGGTGGACACCCCGCAGCTGCTCTCCTCCGCCATGCGCCTGGTCTGCCAGCGGCTGGAGGGCGCCTTCACCCTGCTCGCCGTCGACGCCGGGATCCCCGGCGCGGTGGTCGGCGCCCGGCGCAACTCGCCGCTCGTGGTGGGCCGGGGCAAGGGCGAGAACTACCTCGCCAGCGACGTGGCCGCGTTCATCGAGCACACCCGCGACGCGGTCGAGCTGGGCCAGGACCAGATCGTCCTGATCACCACGGACAGCATCGAGATCACCGACTTCGCCGGCCAGCCCGCCGCCGGCAAGGACTTCCACATCGACTGGGACTCGTCCGCCGCCGAGAAGGGCGGTTACGACTGGTTCATGCTCAAGGAGATCGAGGAGCAGCCCCAGGCCATCGCCGACACGCTGCTCGGCCGGCTCACCGAGACCGGTGAGATCGCCCTCGACGAGGTCCGCCTCAGCGACCAGGACCTGCGCGACGTCGACAAGATCTTCATCGTGGCGTGCGGCACCTCATACCACGCCGGCCTGGTCGCCAAGTACGCCATCGAGCACTGGACCCGGATCCCCTGCGAGGTGGAGCTGGCCAGCGAGTTCCGCTACCGGGACCCGGTGCTCGACCGGTCCACGCTGATCGTGGTGATCTCGCAGTCCGGCGAGACCATGGACACCCTGATGGCGCTGCGCCATGCCAAGGAGCAGAAGGCCCGGGTCCTGGCCATCTGCAACACCAACGGCTCCACCATCCCGCGCGAGTCCGACGCCGTGCTCTACACGCACGGCGGCCCGGAGATCGCCGTCGCCTCCACCAAGGCGTTCCTCACCCAGGTCGTCGCCTGCTACCTGATCGGCCTGCACCTGGCCCAGGTGCGCGGGATCAAGTTCGCCGACGAGGTGGGCGCGGTCGTCGCCCAGCTCCAGGAGATGCCGGGCAAGCTGCGGGAGCTGCTCGACCGGATCGAGCCGGTCCGCGAGCTGGCCCGCGACCTGAAGTCCGAGCCGACCATCCTCTTCATCGGCCGCCACGTCGGCTACCCGGTGGCCCTGGAGGGTGCGCTCAAGCTCAAGGAGCTGGCGTACATGCACGCCGAGGGCTTCGCCGCGGGTGAGCTGAAGCACGGCCCGATCTCGCTGATCGACAAGGGCACGCCGGTGGTGTGCGTGGTGCCGTCGCCGGCCGGCCGGGGCGTACTGCACGACAAGGTCGTCTCCAACATCCAGGAGGTCCGCGCCCGTGGCGCCCGGACCATCGTGATCGCGGAGGAGGGCGACGAGGCGGTCGTCCGCTACGCCGACCACCTGATCTACGTGCCGCGGACGCCGACCCTGCTGGCCCCGCTGGTGACCACGGTGCCGCTGCAGGTGCTGGCCGCCGAGATCGCCGCCGCCCGCGGCCACGACGTCGACCAGCCGCGCAACCTGGCCAAGTCGGTCACCGTCGAGTAGCCGACCCTCGAACGGAAACCGGAGCCCCCTGCGCCGTCCTCGCGGCCAGGGGGCTCCGCCGCGTCCGGGCCGGTCGACCGGGAGCGTCCGGCCCGGCGCACCCGGGGGGCCGGCCCTGCCCGCCCGCTCATCGCCCCAGCACGATGCGGGCCATGCCGTCGAGGGCCGGGTTGGCCGGGTCCCAGTAGCCGGTGTGGCCGTACCGACCGCTGGGGAAGCGGCGACCGCCGAATCCCGGGTCGCTCGGATCGTGCCCGAACCACAGCTCGTGGTCGGCCCGGTCCAGCACCGCTGCCGCCGGGCCGAGCGGGGTCGCCCCGAAAACCGCCCGGCGGGCCAGCTCGTCCGGTGGTCGGGCCAGCCGGATCACGTCGTCCGGTGCGGTGCTGGACCAGACCTGCCCGGCCGGCATCCGCAGCTCGGTCGCGTGTTCCACCCCCACCCCGGGCGAGCCCACGAAGACCAGCGCGTCGGCGTTGAGCCCGTGGTCGCGGGCGGCGGTGCCGACCACCACCGACCCGTAGCTGTGGCCCAGCACGGTCTGCCGGGCCGGCGGGCCCTCGTGCGAGACGCGCAGCCCCTCTTGGAACCGGTGCAGGGCGGGCCCGGCGTCCCGCGCCTGCCCGCTCCAGGCCGCCTCGTGCAGGAAGTCCGGGGCGTCGTAGTCCAGCCAGAGCACCGCCGAGGTCTCCTCGGTCGGGGCGAGCGCGTCGCAGCGGGCCAGCACCCGGGCCGCCCGGCCCAGCTCGCCGGGGGCGTCGGCCAGGTCTGCGGTCATCCCCGGCACGTACGTGAGCACCGCGCCGGCCCGGTCCGGGTTGCCCAGCGCGACGATCGCCCGGCCGTCGCCGCTGGGGTCGAGCCCGAGCAGGTACGCCCGGGGCGGCCCCGGTGCCGTCAACCGCTCGGTCAGCCCGTCCAGGCCGCGCAGCGCCCCCCTCACCCGGCCCAGCCGGGCGAGCTCCAGGGGACCGAGAGGCGCCCGGCCCAGCAGTCGGCGCTCCTGCGCCAGCAGCGCCTCCCGCTGCTCGGCCAGGAGCAGCCGGTTGGCCTGGTCCCGGGCGGTCACCGGCCCATGATTACCGACCGGTGGCCGCCGACGCCGCCCAGCGCGGGCTGGTCCTCGTGGTGGAGGACGAGCCCGCCATCGCCGACCTGGTTCGGCTCTACCTGACCCGGGACGGGTTCGGGGTACACGCTGTCTCTTATCCACATCTGACGCTGCCGACGATCGCATAAGTGTACATCT
>NZ_QGGF01000385.1 GCF_003857015.1 Micromonospora globispora
CCGGCATCGGCCGGCACACCGAGACCTCACTCCGCGGGGCTGCACCGGGTGCCCTGCGGTCGGCCGACGATCCGTTCCGGTCGACCCCCTCGGGCGCCGCCCGGTCCGCCGACGGTTCGACCCGGGTGGCCGCCCCCGGGGCCGGTTCGCTGCGGCCGGTCTCCGGCACCGGCAGTCCGGCGGCGGTGATCGTGGCCGCCGGTTCCGGGGTGGGCAGCCTGCGGGAGGCCGGACGTTCGCTGGTGGAGGCGCGGCAGATCGCCGAGGCGGCCCGCCGGGACCGGCGGGACCTGCCGATCTTCCGGCTCCCGCACGTCGGGCTCGCCGGCCTGCTGCACCTGCTGCGCGACGAGCCCCGGTTGCAGACCTTCGTCGAGCGGGAACTCGGGGCGCTGCTGGCGTACGACGCCCAGCACCCCCGGGAGCAGCTGCTCGGCACCCTGCGGGCGTACCTGGAACAGGGCCGGAACAAGTCGGCGGCGGCCGCCGCGGCGCACCTGTCCCGGCCGGCGTTCTACGAGCGGCTGGCCCGGATCGGCCGGATCCTCGACGTCGACCTGGACTCGGTCGAGGCCTGCCTTTCCCTGCACGTCGCCCTGCTCGCCCTGGACGCGGTCCGCGACACCTGAGTCCCGGGCAGTGGGTCAGAAGGGGAGCCGGGTCCGGCGGAGCCGGGCCAGGAGGGCCCGTTCACCGGAGATGAGTTCCAGGTCCACGTTGTCGTCGCGGCCCGCCAGGGCGCGCAGGTAACCGACCGCGTCACCGCGGACCACGGCCACGGGGTCGCCCGAGCCGATCAGCCACGCACCACCGGCGGGGCCGGTGAGTTCCAGCGCGACCGGTGGCGCCGTCCACTGGACCGCGAGGTCCCGCATGACCTGGGCGACGATGTGCCGGTCGTGCTCGGCGATGATGAAGAGCTTGCCGGTGGCCCGGGCCAGGTCCACCCGGTGCATCCACAGGTCGCGGTTGAGGATGACGTCGAGCAGGTAGGCGACGCGGACCCGGGGCACCCCCGGCATCCCCAGACTCATCGGGGCGCGACGCACCAACGCGGGCTGGCGCCAACGGGCGTGTACCGCCCGCGGCCACAGCACCGCGAACCGCTCGACCAGCTCGGGGCCCTGATCCGACCGGTGCTCGTCGACGCCGACGGCCATGTGGGCGTCCACGGGGATCCGGCCCCGGCGGTGGAGGCGGCCGACGAGTTCCCGCCGCAGCAGCGTGCGCAGCCGCAGCGCGTCCTCGGCCTGCGCCACGAGGTGCGAGACCAGCGTTCGGACGTCCCATTCGGTGGCGTCCGTCCGCCGTTGCCAGTCGTCGCCCCGAAGCTGCCGGAGCAGCGCCAGGGTCGCCCGGCCCTCCGCCTCGCCCACCGCCGCCGCCTGGTCGCGGTCAGCCTGCCGCTGCTCGGCGGCCATCACGAGAGTCTGCGTCATCGGGGTCACCGCACCTTCCGGACGCCGGGCGGACGGACGCCTCCAGTGTCGTCGAGGTCGACCAGGTGACGGGGCGGTTCGCCGGCTTCGGCCGATCCCGGGTCAGGCGAGCGCGGTGAGGGCCTTGGCGTACGCGGCTGGGACGAAGTTCGGGCCGCCGGGGGTGAAGACGTCCGAGGTCGCCGCCGCCGACCAGGCGGTGTCGGGGACGGCCTCCACCAGGGCGCGGACCACCGGGGCGTCCCGCCACTGCGCCTGCTCGGCGAGGAGGCTCAACGCCACCACCGACTCCTCGACCTCGCCCACGCACTCGAACGGCTTGTGCCCGTCCACGCCCAGCAGCTCCCGGTAGCCGGGGATCTGCGATTCGTCGGCCAGCATGTCGCCGCCGAAGATGTGGGTGATCCGCTCACGGGGCATGAACGGCGCCATGGCGAGGTAGACGAACCGGCACTTCGGGCAGTCGCGGCACCAGCGCTCGCTCGCGTCGCGCAGCTTGAACGCAGCGTTGCAGCTGGTCACCACGTCGTCGTACCGGTCGATCTCGGCGAAGAGCCGGGCGATGTGCAGCTCGGACAGCGACCGCAGCAGCGAGAAGTACGGCTCGGTGAGCCCGGCGTGCTCGGCCAGCGCCGCCCGCAGCAGCCCCTCCGCCTCGACGCCCTTGGACCACTGGTGGTTGATCTCGTGGCCCTTCCACACCAGGTTCGGGTCGGAGGCGGAGCGCTCGTTGGACATCACCACCGGCCCGAGCCCGTGCAGTACGGCGGTGGCGACCGCGATCAGCGAGTTGATCGCGGTGACCGGGATGTGCCCGTTGAGCGCGCCGGCCGCGTTGAGGTCGAACAGCACCGGGTCGATCCGGCGGCGGGCGGCCAGCGGGGTGAGGTCGGCGGCCTGGTTGACCGAGACGATGACGTGGTTCGGGTTGACCGAGAACGGCACCGGGTCGAAACCGGCGCGGCGCAGCGCCTCCAGGCTGACGATCGAGTCCTTGCCACCGCCGACGGCGGAGAGCGGACGACGGTCGGAGTTGTCGTACGTCCGGGGTGGGGCGACCTCGCCCGCCGGCACCTCGGGACGCAGGTCCAGCACGTGCGGCAGCCGGTTGCGGTAGGCGTACTCGGCGAGGCCCTTGGTGTAGACGGCGGTGACCAACTCGAC
The DNA here is from genome assembly GCF_003857015.1 of Micromonospora globispora. Lineage (GTDB taxonomy): Bacteria > Actinomycetota > Actinomycetes > Mycobacteriales > Micromonosporaceae > Micromonospora > Micromonospora globispora. Next base: position 2,604 of record NZ_QGGF01000385.1, read on the forward strand.
GGCGTCCGCGCCCAGCGGGGCCGGCAGCACCAGCCGGTGCGGCGCGGCGGCCTTGTAGTAGCTGACGCCGGCGACCACGTGCAGCAGTTCGAGCACCCGTTCGAGGGTGGCCACGGTCTCGTCCGACGGCGGCTCGGCCGGCAGCGGGAGCGAGATCACCTCGGTGAACCGCTGCTCGCCGTCCGGGCCGGTCAGCGCGTAGTCGAACAACGCCTCGCCGGTGGAGAGGTCGATGGAGTAGGACGGGAAGGTGAAGGCGTCCATCCGCCGGAGCTGCTCGTTGGGCACACGCCATACTAGGCCCTGGTTCGTCCGCCGTGCCCGACTGCGCCGGACCTGACCACCGCCGCACCGGCCGAGCTGGAGGAGATCACCTGTGCGCCTGTCTGACCTGCGCGGACGTACCGTCGCCGTCTGGGGGGCCGGCCGGGAGGGCCGGGCGGCGGTGACCGCGATCGCCGCGCACGGCCCGGCGGGCCTGGTCACCGTCGTCGACAGCGCCAACTTCCTCACCGTGCCGTGGGAGGGCCCGTTGGCCGAGGCGGCGCCCCTGATCACCGGGGAGGAGGGCCTGGCCCGGCTGCTCGCCGCCGACGTGGTGGTCCGCTCGCCGGGCGTGCCGAACACCCACCCGTGGATGGTCGAGCTGCGCCGCCGCGACGTGCCCGTCACCCAGGGCACCGCGCTCTGGATGGCCGACCACGCCGACCGGACCGTCGGCGTCACCGGCAGCAAGGGCAAGAGCACCACCTCCAGCCTGATCAGCCACCTGCTGACCGCGATGGACCGGCCCAACGTCTTCGGCGGCAACATCGGGGTGCCGCTGCTCGACCTGCCCGAGGCCGAGCTGTACGTGCTGGAGCTCTCCAGCTACCAGTGCAGCGACCTGACCGACTCGCCCCGGGTGGCCGTGGTCACCGCGCTCTTCCCCGAGCACCTGGACGCGCACGGCGGCGAGCGGGCGTACTACCAGGACAAGCTGAACCTCCTCGCCTACGGCCCGCAGACCGTGGTGGTCAACGGCGCCGACCCGCGGCTCGCGCTGGAGCTCGGCGACCGCGCGGCAGTACGGGCCGGCTCGTCGGACACCACGCACGTCGCCAACGGACCGGACGGCACGCCGTGGTTCCACCTCCGCGACCAGCCGCTCTTCCCGCGCGCCGTGCTGCCGCTGGTGGGCCGGCACAACGAGGGCAACCTCTGCGTGGCGCTGGCGGTGCTCGACGCGCTGGGCGTCGACGTGGTGGGCCGCAAGGACAGCCTGGCGGTGGCGGTCGCCGAGTTCAAGGGCCTGGCGCACCGGCTCACCGAGATCGCCGACCCGTCCGGCCTCACCTTCGTCGACGACACCCTCGCGACCAGCCCGTACGCCGCGATGCACGCCATCGACGCGTACGAGGGACGGCCGCTGACGGTGATCGTCGGCGGCACCGATCGGGGCCTGGACTACACCCCGCTGCGGGACCACCTGGCCGAGCGGGAGCTCACCGTGATCGGCATCCCGGACAGCGGGCCGCGGATCGTCGAAGCGCTCGCCGGCCTGCCCGGGGTCCGTACCGAGATGGCCGAGGACCTGGTCGCCGCCGTCGGGCTGTCCCGGAAGCTGACTCCGGCCGGCGGGGTGGTGCTGCTCTCGCCGGCCGCCCCCAGCTACGGCCGGTTCCGCAACTTCGAGCACCGCTCCGAGGTCTTCGCCCAGGCGGTCGCCGACACCGCCCGCTGAGCACTGCCCGCCCCCGGGGCCCGCGCCGGCCGGACCGATCGGCCCTGGGCGGCGACCGGCCGCCGAACTAGGCTTCTGATCATGGCGGTGCTGGTGGACGTGGACCCGGAACGCCTGGTCGTCCGGCTCACCGGGGCGGACCGGCTCTGGGCACTCGCGGCCGGCGTGCAGGTGCCGACCGCCGCCGTCACCGGCGTACGGCCGGTGACCCGCGCCGAGGCGTACGCCCGGGGTTCCGGGTGGCGGCTGCCCGGCACGTTCTGGCCCGGGCTGATCATGGCCGGCAGCTACGTCTCCCGGTCCACCGGGCGGTCGTTCTGGTGCGTGCACCGGGCCGAGGAGGTGCTGCTGGTCGAGCTGGAGGGACAGCCGTACGACCGGCTGGTGCTGGAGGTGGACGACCCGACCGAGGTGTCCCGGGCGATCGCCCGCGCCCGCTTCCGCTGATCCGTCGCCGCCGAGGTCAGCCGGGCGGCAGCGCGGCGTGCAGGGCACGCATCGAGCGGATCGCAGAGCGGATCTCCTGCAGGTAGCGGCCCGGGGTGAGGGTCGGCTCGGGCACCCGGGCGAGCGCCGGCAGCGCCGGGTCCACGCCGACCGTGTCGATCCCGCAGCCGTATGGGACGGCCAGGGTGCGCAGCGCGTCGCAGTGCTGGAACGGCACGTAGATGGGCGCGGTCACCATCAGCACCGGATCCCCGGCGCAGAGCCGCACGTGCTCGGCCCAGAACCGCTGGGTGTCGGCGGTGTGCGCCCGGCGTCGGTCCGGTTCGCTGGACGGGGCTGCGAGTACCCGTACCGGGGGCAGCCCGGCCGGCCGGTAGGTCCGCGACGACCAGGAGTGGTGCGGGTGTCCGGCGTCGTGACCGTCCTCTTCGTCCGGTGCCGGCAGCCCGAGGGTCAGCCGCACCGCCGCGTCCAGCACGTCCACCTCGGTGTCGCCGCAGGCCACGCCGGCCTCGGCCAGCATCCGGCGTTCCGGCTCGGACAGCGGGCGGAAACTGCCGAGCACGGCCACCTCCCCGGTCACGGACGGGCCGGTGCGCAGCAGGTGGACGGCGTAGCCGACCCGGCGCAGGCAGGCGTGCGCCAGCCCGCCCAGCACCAGCAGGTGCGCGTACCGGGGCAGGGCCGGCGGGGTGGCCCGGACCAGGCCGAGCGCGGCGGCCGAGTCGAGCACCAGCCGCGCGGTGCCGGGGTCGAAGGCCGGCTCCCGGGCGTCGGGGCGCTCCCGGCCGGCGCGGAAGTCCCAGTGCCGGGCCGAGAAGGCGTCCAGCTCGGCGAGCACGGCGGCGAGGTCGCCGGCTGGCCATCGCCCACCGAAGCGGTCGACCAGGGCGCGCAGCGGGGCCGAGCCGATCCACCGTCCGATCTCGTCGGTGCGGACGGCGCCCGGGACGCCGGGGCGGCCGGTGGGCAGCGACACGACAGGCTCGGGCGGCACGTCAAGATCCTAACCACGGCAGGCGGTCGGGCCGGGCGCGTTGCCGCCGCGGGTCGGCGCCCCGGACGAGCGGTCCGAGCGGCGGAGGCAGTGGTGCCGGCGGAATCCGCCAGTGCCACCGGCGGTCCGCCACGGTTACCGTTGGCTCATCGCCGCAACCGCTGCGGAAAGCGTCGCACCGCGTCGTTGACGCTGTGTCAGGCGGCGGGGGTGGTCGGGCTACACGGTGACCCTTGTCCCGGTCGCTGCGTGGTGAAAGCGTGCGGTGACCGCCAACCGCCGCTGAAGGGTACGACGATGACCACCGACGATCTGCTGGCCCGGCACCGGGCCGTGCTTCCGTCCTGGATGCCGCTCTACTACTCCGAGCCGATCGAGCTGGTCTCCGGCTCGGGCCGCCGGGTCACCGACGCTCAGGGACGCAGCTACCTGGACTTCTTCGGCGGCGTGCTGACCAACATGATCGGCTACGACATCCCGGAGATCCGGGAGGCGGTCGAGCGGCAGCTCGCGACCGGCATCGTGCACAGCTCGACCCTCTACCTGATCCGCCAGCAGGTGGAGCTGGCGGAGAAGATCGCCCGGGTCTCCGGCATCCCGGACGCCCGCGTCTTCTTCACCAACTCCGGCACCGAGGCGAACGAGGCCGCGCTGCTGGTTGCCACCAACTACCGCCGCTCGCACCAGATCCTCGCCGTGCGCAACAGCTACCACGGCCGGTCGTACGCGGCGATGGGCGTCACCGGCAACCGGAGCTGGTCGGCCAGCGCGCTCAACCCGCTCCAGGTGGCCTGGCTGCACTCCGGCGAGCGGGTCCGCGGCCTGCTCTCCCGGCTCAGTGCCGAGGACCAGGTCGACGCGGCGGTGGAGGACCTGCGCGAGGTGCTCGCCACCCAGACGGCCGGCGATGTGGCCTGCCTGATCGCGGAGCCGATCCAGGGCGTCGGCGGCTTCGTGCACGCCCCGGACGGCCTCTTCGCCGCCTGGAAGAAGGTGCTCGACGAGTCCGGCATCCTGTTCATCTCCGACGAGGTGCAGACCGGCTGGGGGCGTACCGGCGAACACTTCTGGGGCTACCAGGCGCACGGCGTCACCCCGGACCTGCTCACCTTCGCCAAGGGCATCGGCAACGGCTTCGCCCTCGCCGGCGTGGTCGGCCGGGCTGACGTGCTGGAGTCGGTGCCGGCGATCAGCTTCTCCACCTTCGGCGGCAACCCGGTCTCCACCGCCGCCGGCAACGCGGTCCTCGACTACCTGCTCGACCACGACCTGCAGGCCAACGCGGCCCGGGTCGGCGCGATCCTCTCCGACGGTCTGCGTGCCGCGGTCGGGGACCTGCCCTGCGTGGCGGAGATCCGCGGCAAGGGGCTGATGCTCGGCGTCGAGTTCGTCCGCCCGGGCACCACCGAGCCCGACCCGGCGATGACCACGCGGGTGTTCGAGGCGTGCCGGGCCGGCGGCCTGCTCGCCGGCAAGGGCGGCCTCTACGGCAACGTGCTGCGGATGGGCCCACCGCTTACCCTGACCGAGGACGAGGCCCGGGAGGGGCTGGCCATCCTGGTCGACGCGATCCGGTCCTCGGCGGAGGTGGCGGTGTGAGCGCGAGGAGTGAGCCGGTTCTGCGAGCCCCGCAGTCGCGAACGGAAGGTGACACAGTGACCATCGGGCACTTCGTCGACGGCAAGCGGGTGTGCGGCAGCTCGGAGCGGCGGGCCGACGTGTTCAACCCGGCCACCGGCCGCCGTACCGGGGAGGTGGAGCTGGCCTCGGCCGCGGACGTCGCGGGTGCGGTGGAGGCCGCGGAGCGGGCCGCGCGGGCCTGGCGGGACGCCTCCCTGTCCAAGCGGACGGCCGTGCTCTTCGCCTTCCGCGAGCTGGTCAACGCCCGGCGGGAGCGGCTCGCCGAGGTGATCACCGCCGAGCACGGCAAGGTGCTCGCCGACGCCGCCGGCGAGGTGCAGCGCGGCCTGGAGGTGATCGAGTACGCCTGCGGCATCCCGTCCGCGCTGCGCGGCGGGTTCAGCGAGAACGTCTCCACCGAGGTCGACTCGTACAGCCTGCGGCAGCCGCTGGGCGTGGTGGCGGTGATCTCGCCGTTCAACTTCCCGGTGATGGTGCCGCTCTGGTTCGTGCCGGTCGCCATCGCCTGCGGCAACGCGGTGGTGCTCAAGCCGTCGGAGAAGGACCCGAGCGCGGCGCTGCTGCTCGCCGAGTGGTTCGCCGAGGCGGGCCTGCCGGACGGTGTGCTCAACGTGGTCAACGGCGACAAGGAGGCGGTCGACGCCCTGCTCGACCACCCCGGCGTGAAGGCGGTCTCGTTCGTCGGTTCCACCCCGGTCGCCCGGTACGTGCACCAGCGCGGCTCGATGGCCGGCAAGCGGGTGCAGGCCCTCGGCGGCGCGAAGAACCACATGGTGGTGCTCCCGGACGCCGACCTGGACCTGGCCGCCGACGCGGCGGTGAACGCGGGCTTCGGCTCGGCGGGGGAGCGCTGCATGGCGATCTCCGTGCTGGTCGCGGTCGAGCCGGTCGCCGACGCCCTGGTCGGGAAGATCGCCGAGCGGATGGCCCGGCTGCGCACCGGCGACGGCCGGCGCGGCTGCGACATGGGTCCGCTGGTCACGGCGGCGCACGCGGCGAAGGTCCGCTCGTACGTGGAGTCGGGGATCGCGGCCGGCGCGGTGCCGGTGGTGGACGGCCGGGACGTCACGCCGGACGGCGAGGCGGACGGCTTCTGGCTCGGGCCGACCCTGTTCGACCACGTCACCGCGCAGATGTCGATCTACACCGACGAGATCTTCGGCCCGGTGCTCAGCGTCGTCCGGGTCGGCTCGTACGACGAGGCGGTGGAGCTGGTCAACGCCAACGAGTACGGCAACGGCACGGCGATCTTCACCAACGACGGCGGCGCCGCCCGGCGCTACCAGCACGAGGTGGAGGTCGGCATGATCGGGGTCAACGTGCCGATCCCGGTGCCGATGGCGTACTACTCGTTCGGCGGCTGGAAGGCGTCGCTCTTCGGCGACCTGCACGCGCACGGCGCCGACGGGGTCGCCTTCTTCACCCGGGGCAAGGTGGTCACCAGCCGGTGGCTGGACCCGCGGCACGGCGGGGTCAACCTCGGCTTCCCCACCCAGACCTGAGCAGCCGGAGCACCCCCGCCCCGGCCAGGTACGCCACCAGCGCCGGGGCGGGCAGCCCCAGCGGCTCCGGTGCGGCCTTGCGGGTCAGGCTGTTGAGCAGCAGCCCGACGACCAGGCCCGCGTAGCCGGCCACCGCCAGCGCGGTGGCCAGCGGGGTGTGGCCGCTGGGTTTCCGCTCGCGTCCGTCCGCCCCGGTCCGCCCGGGGCGGCGGGTGCGCGCCTCGATCGGGCCGAAGACGGCGACCAGCGCGGCGAGCATCACGGCGAGCGCGAGCAGCCAGGGCACCCGCCACGCCCACCAGGCGCCGGAGCCGACGCGTGGGGTGGGCAGCACGCCGAGGGCGTCGAGCAGGCCGGTCAGCAGCACGGCGGCGGTCAGGTGCCAGAGGAAGACGGTCAGCACCACCGCGTTCACCGCGATCACCGCCTGCCACGGACGGGGGCGGTGCAGCCAGCGTTCCGCCGGGCCGCGCAGCAGCAGGATCAGCCCGAGCTGCGCGGTGGCGACGGAGAGCAGCGCCAGACTGGGCGGGGCGGCGTTGTCCAGTCGCTCGCCGGGCACGTTGAGCATCGCCACCGGGTACGGCCCGACCAGGGTGAGCAGCACCAGCGCCGTCAGCCCGACCGCCACCAGCACCGCGCCGGCGCGCCGGGACAGCGGCAGTCGGCGCCGGGCCGGCGTATCGGGGGAGCGGGTGTCGTACCAGGCGAAGCCGAGCTGGTGCACGGCCAGCCAGCCGAACAGGTAGTTGCCGGTCGCCAGGCCGGCCGGCCCGAATATCCGCCCCAGGTCGCCGAGCGCGACCAGTCCGACCAGCACCAGCGGTACGACCAGCCCGAAGCGGCGGTGCAGCGCGTACATCGGCGGGGTCAGCGGGACCACCACCAGGTAGGCGACGAGGAACCAGAGCGGGATGGTGGCGAACCAGACCACGGTGCGGATCTCGGTGGGATCGGCCCCGCGGAATCGGGCGACCGCCGCGCCGACCGCCAGCACCACCAGCAGCGCGGTGGTGGGTCGGACCAGCCGGGCGCTGCGGTCGATCAGCCAGCCGGTGGCGTCACCGCCGCGCGACCGGCGGGCGGCCAGCGAGGCGGCGTTGGCGTACCCGCCGACCAGGAAGAAGACCGGCATCACCTGGGCCACCCAGGTCAGCGGCCAGGCCCACGGCAGGTCACCCAGGGCGGAGTGCCCCGTCGGCCGGCCGGCCCGGTCGTACCCGATGACGGTGATGCCCCAGTGACCGAGAACGACCATGGTGATGGCCAGCCCCCGGAGCAGGTCGACGTAGCGCTCCCGCGCGGCCGGTGTGCGCTCGGCGAGCTGTCGCAGGCGGCGCATGGACCCAGGCTATGCCAGCCGGCGCTGGCCGGTGGTGATAACGGTTCGGTTGTCGGGTCTTGTGGTCCGCGCCGCGCTGCCGTAGAAATTCTTCAACGGCATTATGCCAATTGAAGACAAGCAACACACCCCCGTGCCTCGACGCCGCGGCCGCCTTCCCCCATCCCCGGCGGGCCGCCCGTACCCGAACCGAGGAGATGTGATGAACAGGCGTGACATCCTGCGGCGCACCGCCGCCGCCGGCCTGCTGGCCACTCCCGCCGCCGGTCTGCTCGCCGGCTGCGCCACCTCCGGTGGCGGCGACGACAAGGGCGACGCCGGCACCTACAAGGGCACCAAGAGCGAGCAGAACCCGCTCGGGGTCAAGGAGGACGCCCCGCTCGAGGTGGTGATTTTCAACGGCGGCTTCGGCGAGGAGTACGCCAAGGCCCACGAGGCGATGTACAAGGAGAAGTACCCCAAGGCGGAGATCAAGCACTCCGCCACCCAGGAGATCAACAAGACCCTCCAGCCGCGCTTCGTCGACGGCACCCCGCCGGACGTGGTGAACAACTCCGGCGCCGGCCAGATCGACCCCAACGGCCTGGTCTCTCAGAACGCCCTCGCCGACCTGGGCGAACTGCTCGCCGCGCCCAGCCTCGACCAGCCCGGCAAGTCGGTGAAGGACACCCTGCTGCCCGGCGCCGTCGATGTCGGCTCGTACGACGGCAAGTTCCTGGTGATGAACTACACCTACACCGTCTACGGCATCTGGTACTCGACCAAGCTCTTCGCCGAGCGCAACTGGCAGTACGCGAAGACCTGGGACGAGCACATCGCGCTGTGCAAGCAGATCAAGGCCGCCGGCATCGCCCCCTGGACGTACGCCGGTCAGCACCCGCGCTACATGAGCTGGCCGCTGATCTCCACCGCGATCAAGTTCGGCGGCCCCTCGGTGGCGACAGCGATCGACAACCTGGAGCCGAACGCCTGGAAGTCCGACGCGATGAAGGCCGCCGCGGACGCGTGGTACCAGATCGTCAAGGACAAGTACATCCTGGACGGCTCGCCGGGCCTGGACCACAAGCAGTCGCAGACCGCGTGGTGCCAGGGCAAGGCGGCCTTCATCTCCTGCGGCTCGTGGCTGGAGAGCGAGCAGAAGGACGTCACCCCGGCCGGCTTCAACATGACCGTCGCGCCGACCCCGAGCCTGGGCAGCGGCGACAAGCTGCCGTTCGAGGCGATCCGCGGCACCGCCGGTGAGCCGTTCATCGTGCCGGCCAAGGCGAAGAACGTCGCCGGCGGCCTGGAGTACCTCCGGGTGATGCTCTCCAAGAAGGGCGCCCAGGACTTCACCAAGAAGGTCGCCAGCCTGACCGTGGTCGCCGGCACCACCGAGGGCGTCGAGCTGCCGTTCGGCCTGTCCACGGTGGTCAAGGCGCTGGAGGCGTCCGGGTCCAACGGCTTCAACTGGGTCTACAACAACTACTACCGCAAGCTGGAGCGCAACCTGGTCGACGCCGCCTGCGGCGAGTTCTTCAGCGGCCGGTCGACGCCCGCGGAGTTCCTCGACCAGTGCCAGAAGGGCGCCGACTCGATCGCCCAGGACAGCTCGATCAAGAAGTACAAGCGGGCCGCGTGAGACTCCGCCGGTGGGAGCGGGCTCACGTCCCGCTCCCACCGGCCGAACCAGGGAGGGTCGCCAGGTGCGACATGGCAGATACCCGCTGATCGTCAGCTTCCTGCTGCCGCCGCTGGTGCTGTACGGCGTCTTCGTGCTTTCGCCGTACCTCCAGGCTTTTCAGATCTCGACCACCGACTGGCTGGGCTATTCCGCGCAGGCCGACCCGGTCGGCATGGCGAACTTCCGCACGCTGCTGCACGACGGGTACGTCTGGAACGCGTTGAAGAACAACGCCATCCTGCTCGCCCTGGTGCCGGTGCTCACCATCGCGCTCGGCCTCTTCTTCGCCACCATGCTCACCATGGGCGGCCGCAAGGGCCGCGCCGGGGTGAGCGGCGTGCGCGGCACCTCGATCTACCGGTTGGTCTACTTCTTCCCGCAGGTGCTCTCGGTGGTGATCATCGCCCTGCTGTGGAAGGAGATCTACCACCCCAACAGCGGCCTGCTCAACGGCACCCTGCGCGCGCTCGGCCTGCCCGCCCCGACCTGGCTGGGCGATCCACGGTTCGCCTTCTGGTGCGTGCTCGCGGTGATGGTGTGGAGCAACGTCGGCTTCTACGTGGTGCTCTTCGGCGCGGCCATGCAGGCCATCCCGCGCGACATCTACGAGGCGGTGATGCTCGACGGGGCCTCCCGGGCGGTGATGCTGCGGAAGATCACCATCCCGCTGCTCTGGGACACCGTCCAGGTCGCCTGGATCTATTTGGCCATCGCCGCGCTGGACGGCTTCATCCTGGTCCAGCTCATGACCAACGGCGGCCCGAACTTCTCCTCCGACGTGATCGGCATGCGGATGTACGACACCGCCTTCGGCAGCGAGACCAAGTTCGGGTACGCCTCGGCGATCGGCGTGGTGATGTTCTTCCTGACCCTCTCGGTGGCGGTGCTGGCGCTGCGCGCCGCCCGGCGTGATCGGATCGAGTACTCGTGACCACAGTGGACGACACGGCGCCGGCCACGGTGGCCGCCCCGAGCCGGTCCAAGGACCGGCCGCTGCGGCGGGAGTTGGGCGTCGCCAACGCCTTCTCCCACAGCTTCCTGGTGCTCTGGGCGGCGATGACCCTGCTGCCGCTGGCGTGGATGTTCCTCAGCTCGCTGAAGAGCAACAGCGAGATCCTCGCCGACCCGTGGGGGCTGCCCGGCGCGCTGCGCTTCGACAACTGGACGCGGGCCTGGACGAAGGCGCACATCGGCCAGTACTTCCTGAACAGCGCGGTCGTGGTCGCCGGCTCGCTGACCCTGACCATGCTGCTCGGCGCCGCGGCCGCGTACGTCTTCGCCCGGTACGAGTTCCGCGGCCGGCAGGTGGTCTACTACCTGTTCGTCGGCGGGATGATGTTCCCGGTCTTCCTCGCCCTGGTGCCGCTCTTCTTCGTGGTGCGCAACGCCGGGCTCTTCGGCACCTGGACCGGCCTGATCCTGGTGTACGCGGCGTACTCGCTGCCGTTCACGGTGTTCTTCCTGACCGCGTTCTTCCGAACCCTGCCGACCTCGGTGGCGGAGGCCGCACTGATCGACGGCTGTGGTCATTTCCGGCTCTTCTTCCGGGTGATGCTGCCGATGGCGCGACCGGGACTGATCAGTGTCGGGATCTTCAATTTCCTCAGCCACTGGAACCAGTTCCTGCTGCCGCAGGTGCTGATGCAGGGCGACGAGTCGAAATGGGTGCTCGCCCAGGGGTTGAACGCGCTCGCGGTCAATCAGGGCTACGCCGGCGACTACGCCCAACTCTTCGCCGGCCTGGCCATCGCCGTGCTGCCGGTGCTGGTGGTGTACGTGGCGTTCCAGCGGCAGATCCAGGCCGGGCTCACCGCCGGCCAGCTCAAATGAGATGTCGCCGGCCACCCGGAACGGGGCAGCGGAGCCGACCGGCGCTCCTCTATGGTGGTCCGGCACATTCACCGAATTGACGGGGATCACATGTTCGAACTTGTCTACGAAATCCTGCTGATGTTCGGCGGCATCGCGATGATCGTCACCGGTCTCGCGATCCGCGAGCAGGGCACCGGCTCCCGGGTCCTGAACGTCGTCGTCGGCCTGGGCTTTTTCTGCTACGGCTTCTACCTGATGTTCCTCGCTCCCGTGGGCACCCGGTACACGGTCTTCTTCTGGGCCTTCATCCTGCCGGTCCTGCTGATCGTCCGGGCGGTGAAGGCGCGCAAGGAGGCCCGGGAGGAGGCCGCCGCACACCAGTTCGCCGCACCGGCCCAGCCGGCCCCGCAGGGCCACGGCTACCCGGCCGGCCACGGCCAGGCCGCCCAGGGTTGGCCCCAGGGCCAGTACGGCCAGCCGGCCCCCGAGGGCCAGTACGGCCAGCCGGCGTCCGAGGGCCAGTACGGCCAGCCGGCCCCGCAGGGCCAGTACGGCCAGGCCCCGCAGGGCCAGCCGGGTTACCCGGCGCAGGGCGGCTACCCGGCCCCGCAGCAGGGCCAGTACGGCCAGCCGCAGGGCCAGCCGGGCTACCCGACCTCCTGACCGCGGATCTCGGAGCGGGCCGGTCGACGTCGTCGGCCGGCCCCCTCTCGATTTGACCGGTAGGAAATCTCCTACCTATTGTGGCGACATGACAGTGACCCATGTGCAGCTCGTCTCCGTACCCGTCAGCGACCAGGACCGGGCCCGCGACTTCTACGTCGACACCCTCGGCTTCGACCTGATCTGGGACAACCCGATGGGCCCGGGCGGCCGGTGGGTGCAGGTGGCCCCGAAGGGCTCGGCGACCGCCCTGACCCTGGTCACCTGGTTCCCGACCATGCCGCCGGGCTCGCTCAAGGGTCTCGTGCTGGAGACCGACGACCTCGACGGCGACGTCGCCACGCTGCGCGAGCGCGGGGTGGTCTTCGCCGACGGCGGCATCCAGGTCGCGCCCTGGGGGCGGTACGTCACCTTCGACGACCCGGACGGCAACGGCCTCGTGCTGCAGGCCACCCGTGTCTGACGTCTTCGCCGCGCTGGCCAACCCGACTCGGCGGGAGCTGCTGCGGCTGCTGCGGGAGACGGGAGAGCAGCCGGTGCAGCGGCTGGCGGACCACTTCGACATGCGCCGGCCCAGCCTCTCGGAGCACCTGAAGGTGCTCAAGGACGCCGGCCTGGTGGTGGAGCAGCCGGTCGGCCGGCAACGGCTGTACTCGCTGTGCCCCGAGCCGCTGCGCGAGGTGGCCGACTGGCTCAGCCCGTACGAGCGGTTCTGGCGGGCCCGCCTCGCCGATCTGCGTGACGTGCTGGACGAGCTGCCCGATGAGTGACCCGACGACCATCGCGGTGGACCAGTTCCTGGCCCACCCGCCGGCCAAGGTGTGGCGGGCGCTGACCGATTCCGATCTGCTCGCGCGCTGGCTCATGCCGAACGACTTCGCGCCGGTGCCGGGGCACCGGTTCACCTTCCGTACCGCCGCGCGGCCCGGGCAGGGGTTCGACGGTGTCGTCCACTGCGAGGTGCTGGAGCTGGACCCGCCGCGCCGGCTGAGCTGGGCCTGGCGCGGCGGGCCGCTGGACACCGTGGTGACCTGGACCCTCGCCCCGGAGGGGCGGGGCACCCGGCTCCTCCTGGAACACAGCGGCTTCGATCCGGACGACCCGGTGCAGCGACGGACGTTCACCCTGCTCGACGGCGGCTGGCGCTCGCACGTCTGGCGCCGCCTCGAGGCACTCCTCGACGACAGCCAGCGGTAGCGGTTCGTCAGGCGAGCGTCCCCACCACCGGCACCGCCCTCTGCCGGGCCATGGCCTGCCACAGTGCTGTGGAGTTGCCCCGCCGGCGCGACCGCCGAGCGCCGGCGGCGCAAACTGCGTGTTCCGTGCGATGAGGGCGCTGCTTTGACCAAGGGCCGGTCGTAGCGTGCGCCCGATCAGCGCCGTGCGCTACGGATGGGGCAGCTCCAAAGGCGCGGACCGGTAGGCGCCTGTCCGCAGGCGTACTGGAAACGGGCTGGCCCTGTCGCGGTCTTCGGACGCGGTGATGGTGGGTGCGACAGACGAGGTCGCGGAGGCCCCCGTCACCCGACGACCGGCACCAGGAGGGCGTGCAGCGCCACCGGGTCGGTCACCTCGGGGAGGTCGCGGGCGGCGAGCCAGGCCGCCGCCGCCGCGCCGTCGCCGGCCGTGCGCAGCGG
>NZ_QGGF01000454.1 GCF_003857015.1 Micromonospora globispora
GCCGGCCACATCCCGCCCACCAGGGCCACGCCGACGACACCAGCCAGAAACAGCAGGATGTCGGTGGTGAGGGAGAGATCCGGCAGCGCCAGCAGCAGCATGGTGAGCAGCGGCATGCCGAACCCGGCGAGCGCGAAGCCGAGCAGGCGTCGGCGCCGCGACAGCGCCGCCGGCACCCCGACCACCCACCGGCCCCGGGCGGCTTCGGGGTGGGTGACCAGGTGCACGTCGATCGGTCCGGACAGCGCGGTGGTGGTGACGCCGACGCCTCGGGAGAAGATCTGCGCGAACCGGCCGCGGCGGCTGGCGCCGAGGACGAGCTGGGTGGCGTTGACGCCGCGAGCGAAGTCCAGGAGCGCGGACGGGATGTCGGTGCCGAGCACCTGGTGGTACGTGCCGCCGAGGCTCTCCACCAGCACCCGCTGCCGGGCTAGCTGGGCCGGGTCCGCGCCGGCCAAGCCGTCGCTGCGGGCCACGTGCACGGCGAGCAGGTCAGCGCCCTTGCTCCGGGCGGCGATGCGGGCCGCCCGCCGGATCAGCGTCTCGCCCTCCGGGCCGCCGGTGAGTGCCACCACCACCCGCTCCCGGGCCTCCCAGGTAGCGGAGATGCCCTGCTGGGCGCGGTACGCGTCGAGCTGGTCGTCGACCTTGTCGGCGAGCCAGAGCAGAGCCAGCTCGCGCAGAGCGGTGAGGTTGCCGACGCGGAAGTAGTTGCCGAGCGCGGCGTCGATCTTGTCCGGGCGGTAGATGTTGCCGTGGGCCATCCGCCGGCGCAGCGCCTCCGGGGTCATGTCCACCAGCTCGACCTGCTCGGCGGCGCGGACCACCTGGTCGGGGAGGGTCTCCCGCTGGGTGGTGCCGGTGATCTGCGCGACGACGTCGTTGAGCGACTCCAGGTGCTGGACATTGACCGTGGTCAGCACGCTGATCCCGGCGGCGAGCAGCTCCTGGACGTCCTGCCAGCGCTTCTCGTTGCGCGAGCCCGGCACGTTAGTGTGCGCCAGCTCGTCGACCACGGCGACCTCGGGCCGGCGGGCCAGCACCGCGTCGAGGTCCATCTCGGTGAACTCCGCGCCGCGGTAGGTGATCGTGCGGCGGGGCACGACTTCCAGGTCGCCGATCATCGCGGCGGTGTGCGGGCGGCCGTGGGTCTCGACCATGCTGATCACCACGTCGGTGCCGCGCGCGCAGCGCCGCTGGGCCTCCTCCAGCATCGCGTACGTCTTGCCGACGCCCGGGGCGGCACCGAGGTAGATGCGGAGCTCTCCCCTTGGCACGGAAACATCCTCCCTGATTCCCGGGGCCACCGGTCATCGGACGATCGAGCGGCGTGGGCGGGGCCACCGGATGGTGACCCCGCCCACGACCGCCTGGTCAGCGGACGGGGAACTCCTTGTCGAGCGCGAGGTTGAGCTCGAGCACGTTGACCGCGGGCGCGCCCATGAAGCCGAGCGACCGGCCGGCGATGTGCTCCTGCACCACGCGGCGGATCTTCGCCGGGTCCGCGCCGCGCTCGCGCGCCACCCGGGCCACCTGGATCTCCGCGTACGCGGGGCTGATGTGTGGGTCGAGGCCGCTGCCGCTGGCCGTGACGGCGTCGGCCGGCACGGCGGGCTTGGCGGGAGCGTCACCCCGGATCGGGGTGATGATCCCGCCCTCGGCGACGTAGTCGTGGTCAGGCTTCGCCAGCTCCACCGGCACCCCTTGGTAGCTGCTGATGAAGGGGGTGGCCGGGGCGACCTGGTTGACGCTGACCACCCGGGTGATCGGGCCGGTGAGGCCGTTGCGGTGGAACACGGCCAGCACCGCGCCCACCCCGTCCGACGTGCAGTACGGCCGCCGGCCGTCGACGCCGTCGAGTTCACCGACCGCCTTGCTGCGCGAGCAGACCTGCGTGAGCAGGCTCTGCGTCGAGTCGTCGGGGTTGGCGGCGATGGTGTCGACCACGCTCTCCGGGCCCAGGTTGCTGGCCGCGGTGGACGTGGGGTCGTAGCCGTCGCCGGCGGCCGACGGCCGGGACTGGAAGTAGCGCGGGACGGGGTTGCCGTCCTTGTCGGTGAACGACTGGCCGAGGAGCGAACTGCCGACGGTCGTGCCGTTCACGCTCACGAGCGAACCGTCGGCCTTGTCGTGGAGGCCGGGGAGCCGGCCGACGGCGACGAGGGCCAGCGGGTAGGCGAGGCCGAGCAGGACGGTGAAGACGAGCAGTGCGCGCAGCGCGGCCAGATGTTGGGTGAGCCAGGAAGGAAGGCGCATCACGAGATCCCTGGGATGAACTGGATGAGCAGGTCGATGAGCTTGATGCCGATGAACGGCACCACGATGCCGCCGAGGCCGTAGAGCCACAGGTTGCGGCTGAGCAGCTTCGACGCGCTAGCGGGCCGGTAGCGCACGCCGCGCAGGGCCAGCGGGATCAGCGCGATGATGATGAGCGCGTTGAAGATGACCGCCGACAGGATCGCCGACTCCGGGCTGTGCAGCCGCATGATGTTCAGCGCGTCCAGGCTCGGGTAGATGCCGGCGAACATGGCCGGGATGATCGCGAAGTACTTGGCGATGTCGTTCGCGATGCTGAACGTGGTCAGCGCACCCCGGGTGATCAGCAACTGCTTGCCGATCTCCACGATCTCGATCAGCTTTGTCGGGTCGGAGTCGAGGTCGACCATGTTGCCGGCCTCCTTGGCGGCCGACGTGCCGGTGTTCATGGCCACGCCGACATCCGCCTGGGCGAGGGCCGGCGCGTCGTTGGTGCCGTCACCGGTCATCGCGACCAGCCGGCCGCCCTCCTGCTCCTTCTTGATCAGGGCGAGCTTGTCCTCCGGAGTGGCCTCGGCGAGGAAGTCGTCCACCCCGGCCTCGTCGGCGATCGCCCTGGCGGTACGCGGGTTGTCACCGGTGATCATGACGGTGCGGATGCCCATCCGCCGCATCTCGTCGAACCGCTCCTTCATCCCCGTCTTGACGATGTCCTTCAGGTGGATGACGCCGAGGGTCCGGGCCACCTGGCCCTCGATGTGCTCGGCGACGACGAGCGGAGTGCCACCGATGCCGCTGATCTCGTCGACCATCTGCCCCACCTGCTCGGTGGGGTGGCCGCCGTGCTCGCGGACCCACTTCATGACCGCGGCGGCGGCACCCTTGCGGATCCGCTGGGCCGGCCCGGCGTCCTCGGGCGTCAGGTCGACGCCGCTCATCCGGGTCTGCGCGCTGAACGGCACGAAGGTGGCGTGCGGGATCAGGCCCGGCTCGCGCTCGCGCAGCCCGAACTCGTTCTTCGCGAGCACCACGATGGACCGGCCCTCGGGGGTCTCGTCGGCGAGGCTGGACAGCTGCGCGGCGTCGGCGACCTCCGACGCGGTCACCCCCTCGACTGGCAGGAACTCGGAGGCCTGCCGGTTGCCGAGGGTGATGGTGCCGGTCTTGTCCAGCAGCAGGGTGTTCACGTCGCCAGCCGCCTCGACGGCCCGGCCGCTCATGGCCAGCACGTTGCGCTGCACCAGGCGGTCCATGCCGGCGATGCCGATCGCGGACAGCAGCGCCCCGATGGTGGTCGGGATGAGGCAGACCAGCAGGGACACCAGCACCACGCCGGTGACGCCGGCGTCGGTGATCGCTCCGGTGTCGGGAGCCGCCGCCTGGTAGCCCTTGGAGAAGATCGCCAGCGGCTGGAGGGTGACCACGGCCAGCAGGAAGATGATCGTGAGCGCGGCGAGCAGGATGTTCAGCGCGATCTCGTTCGGGGTCTTCTGCCGGTTCGCCCCCTCGACCAGGGCGATCATCCGGTCGATGAAGCTCTCGCCCGGCTTCTGGGTGATCTTGACGATGATCCGGTCGGAGAGCACCTTGGTGCCGCCGGTGACCGCGCTGCGGTCACCACCGGACTCCCGGATGACCGGCGCGGACTCGCCGGTGATGGCCGACTCGTCCACGCTGGCGATGCCCTCGACCACGTCGCCGTCGCCGGGGATGATCTGGCCGGCCTCGACCACGACGACGTCGCCCAGCTTCAACTGCGGCGCCGGGACGTCCTCGGTGCGGTAGGCATTCGGGGCCATGCCCGGGGTCCAGCCGACAAGGCGGGTGGCGACGGTGTCCGTCTTCGCCTTCCGGAGGGCGGCGGCCTGGGCCTTGCCCCGGCCCTCGGCGACCGCCTCGGCCAGGTTCGCGAAGACCACGGTCAGCCACAGCCAGACGGTGATGGCCCAGGCGAAGACCGACGGGTCGGCCACCGCCAGGACGGTGGTGAAGACGGCGCCGATCTCCACGATGAACATCACCGGGTTGCGCCAGAGCGTACGGGGGTCGAGCTTACGCAGCGCGTCCGGCAGGGACCGGATCAGCTGCTTCGGGTCGAGCAGGCCCCCGCCCACCCGGTTGCCGTGGGTGGCTGGGGTGCCGGCGACCGGCTGTTCGCTGGTGCCGCCGGATGTCACGGGCGTGACGGACATGTCCTCGTTCCTCATGATGGTCACAGCCCCTCAGCGAGGGGGCCGAGCGCAAGCGCGGGCAGGAAGGTCAGCGCCACGAGGATCACCGCGACGCCAACGACCATCCCGACGAAGAGCGGTCGGTGGGTCGGCAGGGTGCCCTCGGAGGCGGGGGTGGGTCGCTGACGCGCCAGGGAGCCGGCCAGCGCGAGCACGAAGATGATCGGCAGGAGCCGGCCGAGCAGCATGCACAGACCCAGCGCGGTGTCCCACCAGGGCGTGTTCACCGTGATGCCGGCGAACGCGGAGCCGTTGTTGTTGGCCGCCGAGGTGAACGCGTAGAGCACCTCGGACAGACCGTGCGGGCCGACGTTCAACGCGGTCGAGTTGTTGCCAGTGGCGAACGCCGCAGCCGTACCGGCCAGCACCAGGGCTGGGGTGATCAGGAAGTACAGCGAGGCGAGCTTCATCTCGCGCGAGCCGATCTTCTTGCCGATGAACTCCGGGGTCCGCCCGACCATCAGGCCGGCGACGAACACCGTGATCACCGCCAGGATCAGCAGGCCGTAGAGGCCGGAGCCGGTGCCACCCGGTGCCACCTCACCGAGCATCATGTTGCCCATCAGCACCCCGCCGCCGAGCGCTGTGTACGAGTCGTGGAACGAGTTCACCGAGCCGGTCGACGTCAACGTGGTGGCGGCGGCGAAGGTCGCCGAGTTCGACACGTCGAACCGGACCTCCTTGCCCTCCAGCGCGGCGCCGACCGCCTGCGGGACCGTGCCGCGGCCGGCCAGCTCGAAGACGTTGGTCAGGGTGATGCTGGCCAGGGCGAGGATCGCCATGACCGCGGCGATCGCGTAGCCCTGCCGGTTCTGGCCGACCATCCGGCCGAAGACCCGGGGCAGGCTGAACGGGATCACCAGCAGCAGGAAGATCTCCAGCCAGTTGGTCCAGGTCGTCGGGTTCTCGAACGGGTGGGCGCTGTTGACGTTGTAGAAGCCGCCACCGTTGGTGCCGAGCTCCTTGATGATCTCCTGGCTGGCCACCGGGCCGCCGGTGATGTGCTGGGTGGCACCCGTCAGGGTGGTCACGTCGGTGCCGCCGGACAGGTTCTGCACCGCCCCGGCCGCCATCAGCACGAGCGCGCCGAGCACCGAGATCGGCAGCAGGACACGCAGGGTGATCCGGGTCAGGTCGACCCAGAAGTTGCCCACGTCACCGGTGCGGCTACGGGCGAACCCACGGACCAGGGCGACCGCGACGGCGATGCCGACCGCGGCGGACGCGAAGTTCTGCACCGCCAGACCAGCCATCTGCACCAGGTGGCCCATGGTCGACTCACCCGAGTACCACTGCCAGTTCGTGTTGGTCACGAACGAGACCGCGGTGTTCCACGCGCCATGGGTCATCACCGGGGGGAAGCCCAGGGACAGCCACAGGTGGTTCTGCAGGCGCATGAACGCGTACAGGAACAGGACCGACACCGCGGAGAAGGCCAGCACGCTGCGGGCGTACACGCCCCAGCTCTGCTCGGCGGCCGGGTTCACCCCGACCAGGCGGTAGACCACCCGCTCGACGCGGGAGTGCCGGGTGCCGGAGACCACGCGGTACATGTAGTCACCGAACGGCTTGTAGGCGGCGGCGAGCGCCGCCACCAGGACCAGAATGAAGATGATGCCGGCTGTGGTCGTGGTCATCAGAAGCGCTCCGGGAACAGCAGGGCGACGACCAGGAACACGGCCAGGCCGATCGCCAGCACCAGACCGACGGCGTTCACCGCGCTCACAGCTTCTCCACACCCCTCACGACGAGGGCGAGCACTGCGAACAGCCCCACCGTCAACAGCACGAACACCACGTCAGACACCGCTGACTCCTCAGAACGCATAGTTGTTCCGCGGCCGCTTCGGCCGCGCCGGGCAATCAAAGCTCCCCGCATCTGAAGCGGACAGGGTCGTTAACGCGACCATGACGACAATTCGCCGACTCTTGACGCCGTTTTGACGAGGTCCCCTGATCGGGGTGAAGGCGGTCACAGCGCGCGGGCCGTTCAGGGGCGCGTTCCCCAAATGGGCAGGATCGCTGGGAAATCCGCAAACATTGCCGCCGATCGGCCGGGCGGGCCGGCAGCAGGGCGGGCGTCCGCGAAATTCCGCCCGTACTGGTCCGGAACAGATCCCCACCCACACAGCGGGCGGGGCGCCTGTGGCGGCGCAGGCCAGCGGTCGTCGGCGGGACGGACGGTGCACATGTGCGTCCAGTCCTCGCCGAGGTCGAACACGTAGGCGAACGAGGTGCCGGGCGCAGCAGGTCGAGCCGGCGGGACCGGCCGTCGAGGGTGCCGGGGAAGACCGGCCCGTCCCGCCAGGCCGACCAGCTGAGCTCGATCCCGCCCGGCAGGACGTAACATCCGCAGATGGGCCAGGTCCCAGCGGCCGAAGGCGACGTCAATCGCCTCGGCCAGCTCGGCGAAAGTGTGCCCGGGACCGGCGGTGAAGACCCGCCCGGGGCGCGGCCACCAGTTGCGGCCGCGCCCGGTCACCAGCTCCACCTCGATGGAGAGCAGCCCCTCCGTCGCACCGGCCGGCTGGCCGGTCACGACCGGGTCAGGCCGCACGAGGCCCCCTTGGCGCGTCGTCCGGCGGGGCGACGACGGAGGAGCCGGGAACGGGTCGCCGGATCAGCGGAGCCACCTCGTCGTCGTCCGCGTTGATCGACCTGAGGTACCGGTAGCCGGTGCCGAGGACCGCCGCCAAGCCGATCAGCACAACGTACGACCAGGCGTTCCCGGCGCCGGTCAGATCCCCGTAGTGGTGCGCGAGGAAGCCGACGAAGGTCGCCGCGGCGAGCGCGGCCACCGCCGCGACCGCCCGCAGGTCGGCCACCACCGCCGCGTACGCGCCGACCACGACGGCGACCAGCAGGGCCCGGGCGGGCAGTTCGGTCGGTGCGAAGGCCACCGCCGCGAGCATTGCCGCCCCGACCACCAGCACCACGCCGCCCGCGATCCTGATCCCGATGGGGGTCGGCTCCCCGACCGCCGGAGTTTCCTGATCTCGATCGACAGCCACAGCACGCCTCCGGGCGACAGCGGGGGCCCGCACGCTCAGGCCCGCCTTGAGGCCATACCAGTCCCACCGGCCGTTAACCGTCGACAGCTTTCACAGATCTGCTACGCGCGCCCGCCGAATTTTGACACCGTTTTCACACGGGACCGCTGCGTCGGGAAAATGCGGGAAATATTGCCTGCTGTGGCGTCAGCAGGCTCATGCCTGACGTTTTTCCCCGCTGCTTTCGGGGCAGGGGCGACGGGCTGTCGGCAGGATGCCTGGCGATGGCCTGCCCAGCTCGTGAGCACGCTGCCCGACCCTCTTGCGCTCTGTCCTGCACAGCTGCCCTGACCGAAGTTCGGCGGTCTGGGGTAGAAGCGGCGTGCGGGTTGGTATGCCTGTGGGGTGACGGAGCGAGCGAACAACGAGCAGCCTGCGGTAGGCGGTGAGGGGCCAACCGAGGATGGTGGGACGGCCTCTCAGACATCCCTGGCGGGTCGTCCGACGGCGGGGCTGGGGTTGCTGCTGGGCGCGTTGGGTGTCGTGTACGGCGATATCGGCACCAGCCCGCTGTACGCGCTGAAGACCGTCTTCACCCTCGACCGGAGCCTGACACCGGACGCTCCCGACGTGTTCGGGGTGATCTCGTGGGTCTTCTGGTCGATCATCCTGGTCGTGTCGGTCAAATATGTCATCTTCATCCTGCGGGCCGACAACGAGGGCGAGGGCGGAGTGATGGCCCTGGCCGCACTCGCCCGACGGGCGCTGCTCAAGGCCAGCGAAAAGCGCGCCGCTAGCGTGCTGGCGCTTGGGGCGCTGGGTGCTGCCCTGTTCTACGGCGACAGTGTGATCACCCCGGCGATCTCGGTGTTGTCGGCGGTGGAAGGTCTGGAGGTCACCTCCCCACGGTGGGCGGTGGTGGTGCTGCCGGTGTCGGCGGTGATCCTCACCCTGCTGTTCGCCATTCAGAGATGGGGCACCGGACGGGTCGGGGCCGTCTTCGGGCCGATCATGGTGCTCTGGTTCGCCAGTCTGGCCGTGGCCGGCGCGGCCGAGGTGCTACGTCACCCGAGCGTTCTGGCCGGCCTTTCACCGACGTATGCGGCTCTTTTCGTCGTGGACCACCCGGTCATCGCGTTCATCGCGATGGGCGCCGTCGTGCTGGTGGTCACCGGCGCCGAAGCGCTCTACGCCGACATGGGCCATTTCGGCCGCGCCCCGATCCGCCGGGCCTGGTTCGCGATGGTGTTCCCCGCGTTGACTCTCAACTACCTCGGCCAAGGCGCGTTGATCCTCCGGACGCCGGACAGCCGGGCCAATCCGTTCTTCCTGCTGCTGCCGGACTGGGCGCAGCTGCCGATGGTCGTCCTGGCCACCGTGGCCACCGTGATCGCGTCCCAGGCGGTGATCTCCGGGGCGTTCTCGGTGTCCCGGGAGGCCATGCGGCTGGGCTTCCTGCCGCACCTTCGCATCCGGCAGACCTCCCGCCGCGAGTACGGGCAAATCTACGCGCCCGGAGTGAACTGGAGCCTGTTCGCGGCAGTCCTGCTGGTGACGTTCGCGTTCCGCACATCCACGAACCTTGCCGCCGCCTACGGGGTGGCAGTCACCGGCACATTCCTGATCACCACGACCCTGTTCCTCGTCGTCGCACGGATGCTGTGGCACTGGACCACCTGGCAGCTGGTGCTGTTCGGGGTCGTCTTCGGCAGCATCGAGCTGACCTTCTTCACCGCGAACCTGGCCAAGGTCAGCCACGGCGGCTGGCTGACCCTGCTCATCGCGATCACCGTGTTCACGATCCTGTTGACGTGGCGGCGTGGAGCTGAGCTCGTCACCCCGCGACGGATCGAACGGGAAGGCCCACTATCGGAGTTCATCGACAAGCTGCACGCGACGAACATCCCCTGGGTGCCGGGCACGGCGGTGTTCCCCCACCCGAACAAGGAGACGACGCCGCTGGCACTGCGCGCGAACGTGGCGCACAACCACGTCCGGCACGAACGGATCGTGATCATCTCCGGTCGCACCGCCAACGTCCCGCACATTCCATGGGATCAGCGACTCACCATCGACGATCTCGGCGACCCGAACGACGGCATCATCCACATCACCGCCGTCTTCGGATTCCAGGACCCCACCGACTTCCCCGAGGTCCTGCGCCGCGCCGCCACCCACCCCCTCGGCGAAGGGATCGGCGCCGACGAGGTCTCCTACTTCGTCTCGAGGATCACCCTGCGGTGCACCCGTAGCCCCGGTATGGCCATCTGGCGTAAACGCCTGTTCATCGCCCTCGCCCACAACGCCGCCAGCCAAGTCGAGTTCCTTCACCTGCCCGAGGAACGCACCATCGTCCTCAGCGCCGAAATCCCCGTCTAGGTTCGCCATCAGGCGCCGGCGCATCAACTACGCACGCGGCCATAGCGACGGGCTCTCGACCGTGCCAGTCGAAGTTCAGAGCGCTCGCCTGGGTCTAAGCGATCCAGCCGGTGACTACTTGGGACGGCTGCGGGCCCTGTCCGCGCTAGTCAGCCCGGCCATGCGAGGGCCGCGCCGGATCCGACGGGGAGGTCCGCCCCGGGCTCGCGGAGGCGCCGCCACTCTCGACGCTTCCGCTCACGTACGCCGTACATCTACAGCAGGGGCTGCATACCGCCCCAGCTCGTGCCGATCCGGATTCTGGCGGCGAAGCTCGTGCCCCGACCGCGGTAGAAGTACAGATAGCTCGTGGACTTCTCAATCGCGAGCAGGTCCGGGTAGCCGTCGCGGTTGAAGTCGCCGATGCCGACCAGGTCACGCATGCTGTTCCATCCGGTGCCGACCTGTAGCTTGGCACCGAACCCGCCGGCCCGTCCTGGATAGAGGAAGAGGTAGCCGGTGGTCTTCTGCCGGGCGATGAGGTCTTGATAGCCGTCACGGTTGAAGTCGCCGATTCCCGCGAGTTCGTCCATGCTGTTCCAGCCGGTTCCGACAAGCACCCGCGGGCCGAACGACGTGCCGCGGCCCGGGTACAGGTACAGGTATCCGGTGGAGGTCTGCACGGCGAGCAGGTCGCGGTAGCCGTCTCGGTTGAAGTCGTTGGCGGGGGTGATCTCGCGCATGGAGTTCCAGCTTGTACCGATGAGGATCCGGCTGGCCAATCCCGACGGGGTGTGCGGATACAGCCAGAGGTAGCCGGTTGACTTGGCGCGGGCGATAACGTCTTCGTGACCGTCCCGGGTGAAGTCCGTCCGGATGATGACATCCATGCCGTTCCATCCCACGCCGATGGTCGTGCGGTTACCGAGGGACGTCCCGTTGCCCGCGTAGAGATACAGGTTGCCAGTGGAGGGCTGGCGGCTCAGCAGGTCGGACCAACCGTTGCCGGTGAAGTCTCCGAAGGGGGTTGCCGGAATGGGAGCAACCTCCAGATAGTCGTTGTCGATGTTGATCGTCACCCCGCCCCACGTCTCGTCGTGGCCGCCCCGGTACTGCTTCATCCGCCGCTGCGGAGACCAGTAACCGCTGGGGACAGCCGGGTCGGACACCGCGGCGATCCCGTCCCAGCGGGCGAAGTCCACGTAGTCGGGGCGGACGTAGCCGGGCGTGTTGTAGGCGGCGACCTGGTCGGCGACGCCTGAGCCCATGCTGCCGTAGAAGCCGGAGAGGTAGCCGAGGTCGTGGAGCCGCGCCGTCCACGCGCTCAGGAAAGCGAGCACCCCGGAGCGGCAGGCGGCATCGTCGGTCCGGTACGCCTCCATGTCGAAGATGAGTACGCTTTCCGGTGCCAGGCCGACTGCCTTTGCCTGGGCGACCGCGTCTTCGGCTTGTGCGCGTCCCTGCGCCACCGCGTTCGCCGGGTCGATGAGATAGCGCTTGGTGGACGTCGTGCACGGTGCCTGCAGCCCGAGATAGATCGGCATGAGATGCCAGCCCGCGGCCTGCTGCTCGGTGACCCACGAAACGGTCAGGTTGGGCTGGGTACATGCGCGGTTGATACCGCCGAAGTAGATACCGATCGCTCTGTACGGAGAGGCAGTCAGCCACACCTGCATCGTTTCTGCTGACGGGGCGGTGCAGGCGTCGAAGCCCAGTCCGGTGAATGTGCCGGGCGACGGACCCGTCACCGCGGCTGCGGTCGTGTCGGCGGCGGTGACCGGGGCCGTGGTGGCGTGGTCGGAGGTCGGCGTCGCTGCGGTGAGCGCCAGCAGTGTGACGACGCCGACCGCGAGGACGCGGATCATGTGGCGCCTTGTTCGAGGGAAATACATGCTGTCCATGCCGGTCTCGATTCCGGTCGAGAGCCACCAACCCAGTGGCCCTGTCCCTCAGCGTAAGAGGGGGCGCCGGCGCGAGGTGCGTACCACCAAGGTGTGAGCGCACCGAGCGAGGCCAGGTAGCCCCTGCGAGATGTACTTCACGTGGACCCGCTACGGGACAGCGGGTCGCCGGCATTCGTGCACATCAGGTGAGAGTGTGGAACCCCGTGCAGGTGTGATGCCCGTGGCGGCCCCGGAGATCGAGGCCGCCACGGCATCCGCCCACAGCCGACGTATCCGGTGTTTTGCTGCCCACTGGAGTGGGCGGCGGGCACGACGCCTTCTTCGACGCCGTCCCGGCGACGGACAAGCGTTCATGCAGAACCTGCGCCGCGGATACTACGAACTGACCGTCGACGCCCCGCCCATTGCCGGGTCGCCGGTGGCTGAACTCTGGCTATCGGACGGGCTCGCCGAGAGTCATCCGCGTCGACGGAGTCGCTGCGCGAGCTGGCGCAGCCGGCGCTGGTTGTCGGGCTTGTTGAGCTGGTCCCGTGCTTGGCGGCTGATCCGTTGTCCTTCGGGGTTGTGCAGGAGTGTGCGGATCCGGTCGACGATGGTTGCCATGCTGGTTTCCTTCCTATCGTGGATCTTCTACCGGCGGCGGGGCGCTCGCCGGAATCGGGCGAGGAGAGGGATGGGGCAGGCGGCGAAGGCAAGGCAAAACCGGGCGGGCGCGGCTCAGTGGCGTTGACGGGACAGGCGGCGCAGTTGGGTGATGCGGGCGGCACCCAGCACCACGGCCAGGATGGCCACGCCGACGCCGACGATCAGCAGTGTCAAGGCCGGCGGCAGGATGCCCTGCATCCAAAGGAAAGTGACCTCGACGCTGCGGGTGTTCTGCAGCATGAAGACGATCAGCACCGCGAAGGTGAGCGCCGTGGCGCAGATACCGATCCAGGCCGTCGGGGTACGGGGAACTCGGCTCGTCGGCGAGGTTGTGGGCGGGCCGGCTGGGGCCCGCGGCGGCGTTGTAGTGGCCGGGTCTGGCGGTGTGCCGTGCAAGATGGACATGACATCCCCTTGGGCGGGGCCGGTGTGGCTGGCACCTCAGGTGTGGGATGTCGTCGGTTCCCGGATAACTTCATCGTACGCTCGTTCGGCCCGGCGCGCTCGGTGGTCTCGCCGGGTCCGTCGCGGTGTCTATCTTTTGAGGACGGATGACCGGCCAGGAGAATGCCGGATCAGTGGTGGAGCCTTCGTCGAGGCAACGCTGCGTGGTGCTCCCTTGACGGCGCTGCACGCATGGTCCCGACCCGCCGACGCGGTCCCAGCCGGTGACTCTCACCGAGGCGTCCCGATCGGCCCAACTTGTCGTCGTCGGCTCCCCGCGGCCGCGACGACTGAACGGAAGATGAAGGAGGTGGTGGCGGTGGCCACTGTCAAGCGCTGGAGCGTCGAGATCAATATCGATGAACATTCCGACGAGCGGCGTACCTGGGCCGAGGCGCGTCTGCACACCAACGATGCCACCGATCTGCGCGGCACCGGAACGGCGCACCGTAACCCGTACGACCGGGAAATGCCTGAGATCGGCGACGAGCTCGCGGTCTCGCGGGCGCTCGCCGATTTGGCGGAAAAGCTGCCGATTGCCTCGGTCGCGGATGTCGAGCAGCTCACGCTGGAGCACGCCGGCGCCTTATCGTCGACCGCTTCCGCGGCCTGCCAGGTGGAATCTGTTCGGTGACCTTCGACCCTTCCCTTGTCCCTGGTCGGGGTACGACGGTGTGGTGAACACCCAGGTCCCGGGAGGTGACCGAAATGGCGCTCCTCGTCGTCCTCATGGTATTTGCGCTGCTCACGGCCATCGAAGCCGCCCCCCGGATCTCTCGCTGGCTTCACCGGTTGGCGAGATCGGATGGCAGCCTGGCCCGCGCGTTCCAGCGGGATCCGGGTGTCGCGCGGATCGCTTCCCGAGCCCTGACCGACGTCGAGCGCGCCTAGGCAACGCTCGTCGCGCTGTTGCTGGCCGGCGATCTGCCAGCGGCGCAATACCAGCGGGACATGGCAGCCCTCGCCGTCCGGGATGCGCTGGTCAACCCGATGGTTGTACCGCCCGAGCGCGGTCTATAGTGCCGCCGGCCGGGCCTGGAGCGTAATGGGGGAGTTCGGATGGGGCGACGGTTCGACCGGCTCAGCGCCACAGACCTGACCAATCTGGCAGTCGAGGCCGCCGACACCCCCGCGCACGTCGGGGCTCTGATGGTGGTCGACGGCGGCGCACTGTTGGACGCTGACGGACGCTTGCGGATGACAATTGTCCGCGCGGGGATCGAGCGGCGCCTGGACCGCGTGCCGAAGCTCCCCAAGGTCGTCTACCGGCCGGGGCTCCTCGCCGGCCGCTCGCTGTGGGTGGACGATCCGGCCTTTGCCATCGACCGGCACGTCGATGTGGCGGAGGTTGCCGCACCCGGCGGGGAAGAGCAGTTGCTCAGGCTCACGGAGCGCCTCATGGTCCCGCTGCTGAGCCGCTCGCGACCGCTGTGGCGGCTGTGGTTCGTGACCGAGTTGCCGTCCGGTCGAGTGGCCATGATCATCAAGTTGCATCACGCGGTCGCCGACGGCCTGGCCGCGGTGCAGATGCTGCGTTCGTTACTGGATCTGCCGGAGCCTACCGACACCGCTCCCGGCGGCTGGCGTGCCGCACCGCCGCCGGGCTGGAGTGCACTGGTCGGTGACAACCTGTTGGAACGAAGTGCCGCGGTGGCGCGCACGGCACGACGGCTGGCCGATCCCGCGGCGGTACGGCGGGCCGTGGGGTCGGTACCGGCCAGTTGGCGCGGCATCGCCCGCAGCTGGGGACACCCAGAACGTCGCTCAGCGGTCCGATCGGGCCTCGCCGGCGGTTTGCGGTCGTACGCCTTGACCTGGCCGCCGTCAAGGAAACCGCTCATGCGTACGGCGGCAAGGTCAACGACGTCATTTTGAATCTGGTCGCCGGAGGCTTGCGGGCTCTGCTGGTCGCCCGCGGTGAGTCGGTCGACGGGTTGTCGGGTTGCGGTCGCGGTGTCGACGCGCAGCCCGACCGAGAAGGGACAGGAGGGCAACCGCGCTGGCGGGATCGTAGTTCGGCTGCCCCTCGGCGACCGTCACCCCGGGGCCCGGCAACACGTGATCGCCGCGGAAAGTCGGCGCGCGAAGAGCGAGCAGTTCCCCGGCGGCGAGCAATGTTTCACGTGTTCCTGGCGAGGTCCGGGCTGATGCGACCGGTTCACGCGGCATCAGCACCTGACCAACGTCATCGAAAGCAACGTCGTCGGGTGGCCTGAACCGATCATTGTGCTCGGTGCTCCCGTGTTGGACGTGGTGCCGGTCAGCCTGCTCGCCGGCAACCTCACGTTGTCGTTCCTGGCGTTGTCCTACGCCGGATGCCTCACGATCACCGTGTGCGCCGACGCCGACCGGCACCCCGACCTGCCGGTCCTACTCGCTGCGATGAGAACGGACTGGACCGTCCTGGCTGACCCGATCGTGCCCGAGGCGGTGTGACCGACAGCGCGGGCGGCGCCGCCGGGATCCCGCTCCTCGGCGGCGCGGTGCTGCTCTTGGCGAGTGGTGTCGGCCTGCGGCTGCACCGGGTCGAGGCCGCGCCGCCCCGCCTGATCCGGCGGGTCGTTCGGCCCCACCGTGCGGGACGGCTGCCCGTGTCCCGCCAGATCCGCTGTCCGTAACGTCGAGAGCATGGCGACCAGTGCGACGGCACCCGGGCCGGTCCGGGCTGCCGGCCTGGCCGCTGAGGAGGCGGCGGACCGGCTGCGGCGCGTGGGGCCGAACGTCCTGCCGACTTCCCGGCCGCCAGCAATCTGGCGACTACTGGCCCGCCAGCTCACCCACTTCTTCGCCCTCCTGCTCTGGGCGGCGGCGGTCCTTGCCGTGATCGCCGGCATGCCCGAACTGGGCGTAGCCATCGCTGTGGTGGTGCTGGTCAACGGCGTGTTCGCCTTCGTGCAGGAATACCGCGCCGACCGGGCCGCCGACCGGTTGCGCGACCTGATGCCGGCCGCCGCGACAGTACGCCGTGACGGGCACCGGCTCACCGTCGCGGCGGCCGACCTGGTGCCCGACGACCTGGTGCTGTTGGAGGCGGGAGACCGGGTCAGTGCCGACCTGACCGTTGTCGAGGCGCACGCCATCGCGGTCGACGAGTCGATGCTGACCGGCGAGAGCGTGCCCCGCCGGGTGACCGTCGACGAGCGGCTGTTCGCCGGCACGTATCTGGTCGAAGGCGCGGCGAGCGCCATCGTCGTCGCC
>NZ_QGGF01000392.1 GCF_003857015.1 Micromonospora globispora
GTGGTGCACATCCGGGACCTGGTGGGGGCGACCGGCACGGTGGGGGAGCGGGCCCGGCGGCCGCTGCTGCTGCCCGCCACGCTCCCGGTGGCCGACGCGATGCGCGAGCTGCGCCAGGGCCGGGAGCAGCTCGCCCTGGTGGTCGACGAACGCGGCGGCATCGACGGCATCGTCACCATGGAGGACCTGCTGGAGGAGGTCGTCGGCGAGCTGTACGACGAGACCGACCGGGACATCTCCGAGGTGCGCCGGGAGGCCGACGGGTCACTGCTGGTGCCGGGCGACTTCCCGCTGCACGACCTGCCCGACGTGGGCGTACGGCTGACCTTCCCGCTGTCCCGCGAGTACACCACCGTCGCCGGTCTGGTGCTGGCCCGGCTGGGGCACGTGCCGACCGGGCCGGGGGAGCGGGTGCAGCTGCCGGAGCTCACGGTGGAGGTGGTGGAGGTGGCCGACCGGGCGGTCCGGCTGGTCCGGCTGCGGGGTGCCGCGGTTGGGGGCTGATTTTCCCCGAACGGGTGAATCGCGGATCTTTGGTCGTCTTTCGGCGAGGTTGGCCCTACCGTCCGGAGCGTGAGGGAACGAGGGATACGCACCTTCCTGACGGTGCTCGCCGGGCTTGCCGTGATCTACTTCGGCGTCACCGGGCACCGCAGCACCGGCAAGGACGGCGGCATCTCCGGCGGCCTCGTGCTGCTCGCCCTCCTGGCGTCCGCCCTGGTCTGGTACGTGACCCGGCCGAAGGACAGCGCCGCCAAGTGAGGTTCAGCGGGTGGCCGCCGCCGTCCGGGTGACGTCCTCCGCGGAGTCCTCGTCGAGCGTCACCCGCACCAGCGCCGAGGCGAGCCGGCCGAAGTCACCCTCGCGGACCAGCCCCGCCAGCCCCTGCGGGTTCGCCGGCAGGCCCAACCGCTTCGCACCGTTGAGGGTGCGCCGGTCGGCGTATGGGCGCAGGTCGGGCCAGACCGACTGCACCTCGCGCAGGAAGATGTCCGCCCCGGTCGGGCCGATCCCGGGGAACTCGATGAGCAGCCGGCGCAGCACGTTCCGCTCCCCGTCGGCCTCCCGGTGCAGCCGGCGCAGGTCCCCGTGCCAGCGGTCCAGGCAGAGCCGGGCGCCGTTGCCGAGCATGGTGGAGGTCCGCTCGTCGTAGCGGCGGTAGTGCCCCCGACCGAGGGCGTCGACCCGGTCCTGCCAGCTCGCCGCCGCCATCGCCTCCGGCGTCCGGTAACCCGCGGCGAAGAGTTCCCGGGCGGCGGCCAGGGCCACCCCGGCCCGGATCCGGGTGCTCAGCAGGGTGGTGAGCACCAGCAGCTGGTACAGCGGTCCGGGGCGGTCGGCCAGCTTGATGCCCGCCTCCTCGGCGTACGTCCGGCCCTGCCGGTCGAGCAGCACCCGGGCCACGTTCCGATCGTTCCGCATCCCGATGGTGTACCCGTGTGGCCCGCGGGCAGACCCGCGGCGGCTGCCGGAATGCGCTCGGCGGCGACGGGTAACCGGAACAGGTGCGCGGCTCACGTCGCGTGCCCCACCGGGAAGGAGAAGCCCGTGACGAACGTGCAGCAGCCCGAGATGCGTCGCAACGAGCACAACCCGACCGTGCAGGACAGCAAGGAGCCCGGCCCCTCCGGTCACCCGCGTAACAGCGGGACGTCCCAGGGGGACCGGGGACGTACGGTGCCGAAGGGCCAGGCGTCGCCGTACGGCCCGGCCGGTAGGCAGATGGCCGACGACGAGAGCAAACCCCGGGGCTAACGACCCCGCCGCGATGGCGGTCGCAGCCGGTTCCAGGTGGCTGCGGCCGCCATTCCGTATGCCAGGTGCGGCACGAGGTCGGCCACCCAACCGGATCGCCCCCAGCGCCGGGGGTCGGTCACCTTCAGCGCGGTCATCGAACCGTCGGTGGTGGCCATCACGCCACCGCCGAGCAGCCCCGCGGCCACTGGCAGCGGGATACGTTTGCGGGCGGCGAGCACCCCGAATGCGACACCGGCCGCGACGCCGGTGCCGTACCCGAGCAGGGGCCCGAGGCCCGAGCGGCGGTTGGCCGCCCGGTCCTCGGGCCCGAGGTCAACGTGTGCTACGCCGGCCAGCCGACGGGCGGTCTCCTCCGGAGTGCTGCTCGCCGGCCGGGCCCGGACCACCATGTCCAGGTAGCTGACCACGTTCAGCACGGCACTGCCCACCGCGCCGGCGATGGCCCCGTCTACTACCGGCGCAGCCCTCACTTCGGGTCGCCGGGTTCGCGCTCGCCCTTGGGCCCGAACGTCCGTTCGCCCCGGACGATGCCCCGCTGGCCGCGGTCGTCCTGCAAGATCCGGTTGGCGGCCTGGTTCGCCTCCTGGTCCGCCGCCCGCCCGGACTGCTCGATCAGATCACGCAGTCGTGCCCGTTCCTTGTCGTACGCGTTGCTGCCCGGCCGTGGTCCTGGCATCGCTGCCTCCTCCGGTCGCTGTCGCCGTTCGGCGTACCGGAGTCGTCTACCCGTCACCGTGCCGGTCATTCCCGGGGTTCAGGCGGGGGAGCGGACCACGGCGACCGGGCAGGTGGCGTGGTGCAGCACCCCCTGGCTCACCGACCCGAGCAGCAGCCCGGTCAGCTCGCTCCGGCCCTGGGCGCCCACGACCACGAGCTGCGCGGTGCGGGACGCCTCGGTGAGCACGGTCACCGGCCGACCGTGCACCACCTCCCGGGTGACCGGCACGTCCGGGTAACGGTTGCCGAGCCCGGTGAGGGACTCCGCCACGATCCGGTCCTCCTCGCCGCGTAGCTGGTTCACCTCGTACACCAGGGGCTGCATGTCGCCCGGGCCGCCGGAGAACGGGTGGGTGTAGGCGTGCACCGCGTGCAGCCGGGTGCCCCGCACCGACGCTTCCTCGGCGGCGAACTCGACCGCGGCCCGGGACAGAGCCGAGCCGTCGACGCCGACCACCACCGGCCCGCTCGTGCGGTCCTCGCCCCGGGCGACGAGCACCGGGCAGTCGGCGTACGAGCCGACCTGGATGGCGACCGAGCCGAGCACGAGCGCGGCGAAGCCGCCCAGGCCACGGTCACCGAGCACGATCATGGTGGCGGTGGTGGACTCGCCCACCAGCACGGCCGCCGCCTCACCGTCGATGATCTCGCCGGAGACACGCAGCCCGGGCGCGGCCGACTCGGCCTCGGCGACCGCCGCCGCGCCGTTCGCCGAGTTCACCGCTGCACCTCCTGGCCGCCGGACGCTCGCGGCCAGTATCGCGGCCGGCGGCCGGTCAGCGGGCCGATACCGCCGCAGCCCACCCCTCGGTACGCTGTCGACCGTTCGCCCGAGGAAGGGAGCCTCGTCGATGGCCGAGCCCGATCAGCCGAGCATCGCCCGCATGATCGACTTTTGGCTCGGCGGCGAGCACCACTTCCCGGTCGACGTGGCCGCGGCCCGCGCCTTCGAGCAGTCGTACGGTCCGTGCGCCGAGGTCTTCCGCTCGCTGCGCGACTTCCTCGGCCGGGCCGTCCGGTCGATCGCCGACGCCGGGGTGGAGAGCTTCCTGGTCTTCGGGGCGGGCGTGCCGACCCGGGGCAACGTGCACGAGGCCGCGCCGGAGGCGACGGTCCTCTACACCGACGTCGACCCGGTGACGATCCGGCTGGGCCAGCGCATCCTGACCGGCAGCGACCGGGCCGGGTACGGCTACGGCGACGCCACCGACATCGGCACCGTCGACCCGGCCCAGCTGCACCGGTTCGTGCCCGGGTGGGGGAGGCGACCGACCGGGGTTGTCTTCCTCGGCCTGGCGGCCTTCCTGGACGACGAGACGCTCTCCCGGACGCTCGACGAGCTGTACGAGGCGGCCGCGCCGGGCAGCTTCCTCGCGATCGACTTCCCCGGCGAGGAGCTGGCCGGGCGCCCGGAGGCGCTGGCCGTGATGGGGCCGGAGTTCCGGATGCGCCCGCCGTCGGCGTGCGCTCCGCTGCTGGGCCGCTGGGTGCCTACCGAGGACGGCATCGTGCCGGTCGCCCGGTGGCGCCGGGACGGCGAGTCCGCCCCTGTGCCGGAGGCGTTCCACGGCGGGGTGGCCACCAGGCCGGCCGCCTGACCCGGCGGTCCTCGGCGGCGTTCCCGCGGCTCGTTCCCCGGTCCGTCGACGCCTCGGGCCGGCGCTGTGCCGTGCCGGTCGGCCCCGGCGGGCGGTCGGAACCGGCCGATCGGGCGCGCGCTCTCCTCCGTATGATGCTTGCCCTGTAGCAATAGTCGTCCTCGGAGGATGAACATGCCGGATGCGCCCGGACAGGTGTCACGCGCCCTGCGCGTGGCGCCGCCCGACCAGTTGGCGGAGGCCGCCGACCGGGCGATCCGTGCGGAACTGAAGGCGTCGCGGACCGAGGTGTTCATCGCCGACTACCGGTTCAGCGGGCTGTGGCCGGTACTCGATCCGGAGCTGCCGGACGCCGGTTTCCTCTCCTGTCACGGGGTGGCGCAGCGCTGCTTCAGCAGCCAGCAGCCGGTGCTCGACGGGGGAGAGGACGGCCGCTGCCGGATCTATCTGCCGCTGTCGGTCTGGGGCGAGCGGCTCGGGGTGCTGCTGATCGAGCTCTCCGACTCGCCGGACGCGGCGACGGTCGACCAGGCTCGGGACATCGCCGGCGAGCTGGCCATGGCCCTGCGCGCGGCCGACCGGGAGACCGACCGGTACCGCCGGGCGCGGCGCCGGGAACGGCTGAGCATGGCCGCCGAGATGCAGTGGGACCTGCTGCCCGGCCGCAGCGTCACGCACGGCGCGTTCCTCCTCGCCGGCCAGCTCGAGCCGGCGTACAGCGTCGGTGGGGACCACTTCGACTGGTCGGTGGACGGCGACCGGCTCACCGTCACCGTGCTCGACGGCACCGGCAGCGGGCTGGCCGCCTCGCTGCTCACCGCGGTCACCGTCAACGCCATGCGCAACGCCCGCCGGTCCGGGGGAAGCCTGGTGGAACAGGCGGAGCTGGCCTCGGACACGATCTACTACCAGCACCGGGGGAGCCGGCACGTGGCCACGCTGCTGCTGGAGCTGGACACCCGGCACGGGGTGGTGCGGGCGGTCGACGCCGGCTCGCCGCACGTCATGCGGCTGCGCGGCGGCACGGTCAGCCGGGTCCCGCTGGAGCAGCAGTTGCCGCTGGGCATGTTCGCCGAGACCCGGTACGACGTGCAGGAGGTCACGGTGGAGCCGGGGGACCGGCTCTTCGTGGTCAGCGACGGCGTGTACGCGGCCCAGCCGGACGGCCGGGAGTCCTACGGGGAAAGGGCCATGGCGCGCGCGATGCGGTCCACTCGGCTGCAGCCGGCGACCGAGGCTGTTGGTACGGTGATGCGCGAACTCCACGCTCACCACGCCGACGCGGATCTCCGCGACGACGCGGTGGTCGTCTGCCTGGACTGGCGCGGCTCCAGTTCGGTGGCCGACGGGCGTGCGCAGTAACCAGGACGTCGGGGCGAGCACGAGCGGGACGATCGCAGGGGATATCGGGTGGAGCGACCTCCGAATCTTGCCGCGGCCATTGATGCGGCTGCCGAGGCGCTCATCGGTGTGCTCGACGCGGCCGCGTCCCGGCACACCGTCGGCGTCTCCCCGACCCAGCTCCGGGTGCTCTCGCTGATCATGACCAATCCGGACGCCAACGTGAACCGGCTGGCCGAGCTGCTGGACGTCGTACCGTCGTCGGCGAGCCGGCTCTGCGACCGGCTGGAGGCGATGGGCCTGGTGCGGCGGGTGGCCGACCCCCGGGACCGCCGGGAGGTCCGGCTGATTCCCACGGCGGCGGCCGAGACCCTGCTGCGGGAGCTGAAGGATCGCCGGCACCAGGCAGTCCAGGCCGTCCTGGACCGGATGCCCAACCGGGTGCAGCACGAGCTGTTGCTGGCCCTGGTGGCGTTCAGTCAGGCGGCGGCGATGACCGCCGTGCAGCCCGGGGCCGAATCCACCGCCCGCACCGCCTGACCCGCCGTCCCCGTCCTCGCCGCTGTTCGGGCTGCTCAATGCCGCTCAGCTAGTGTCCTAGGATGCCTTACGGGTGGTGTCAGTCCGCACAGAATGCAACAGCACGGCCGCAACGGAACGCACGAGCCGGGGCACTGACGAGGCGCCCGATATAGTGGCAGCGCAACTCAGCGGCCCACGATCGCCTCGATCGTGGGCCGTATCGGGGGAGGTCCCAGCCCGGGATCGCAGAGGGCGCCGGCGGTGACCGGCCGGCAACGCGCACGTCCCTCCGGAGCGGCCGACCTCGGTCGGCCGCCGGACCGTGCTGCGAAGGGAGGGTTCGGTGTCGCGTCGGCCGGCTCGGGCAGAGCATCCGGCTTCCGGCGGTACGGCGGCGGTCGTGGGGGACCGTGTCCTCACCCTGCCGAACCTCATCAGCTTCGTCCGGCTGATCGGCGTACCGCTCTTCCTCTACCTCTTCCTCGTGGTCCGCGCCGACGTGGCCGCGATCGTGGTGCTGGCCATCGGTGGCACCAGCGACTGGGTGGACGGCTGGGTCGCCCGCCGGCTCCAGCAGGTCAGCCGGCTGGGTGAGCTGCTCGACCCGCTCGCCGACCGGCTTTACATCCTGGCCACGCTGCTCGCGTTCACCGCGCGGGAGGTGGTGCCGTGGCAGTTCACCGGGGCGCTGCTGGCTCGCGAGCTGCTCCTGCTCGGGTCGCTGGCGGTGCTGCGCCGGTACGGGTACGGCCCGCCGCCGGTGCACTACGTCGGCAAGACCGCCACCTTCCTGCTGCTGGCCGCCTTCCCGATCCTCCTGCTCGCCGCGGCGGCGCCGGCCACGGCCACGGTCGCCGGCGCGATCGGCTGGGGACTGGCCTGGTGGGGTCTGGTGCTCTACTGGGTGGCCGGCGCGATGTACGTGGTGCAGGCCCGGCGCCTGGTCCACGCGATGCGTACCCGCTCGGGAGGTGCGGCGGCATGAGTTCGACCCCTCGCGATGGTCGGGACCCCTCTGCCCGGGTGTACGCGCCGGACTTCCTCACCGAACTGTTCCGCAACCCCCTCGACCCGGGGTACGAGGACGCGGCGGCGCGGCGCCGCGAGGTGCCCCCGTCGCGCTGGCGCCGGTTGGCGGCCCGCCCGGTCAGCGTGGTGGTGATCCTGGCGATCGGTTTCCTCTTCGCGGTCGCCTACCGGGAGACGGTGGCGGAGGAGCCGAGCCGGGCGAAGGCCCGGGCCGGGCTGATCGCCGAGATCAAGCAGCGGGAGAGCGAGACCGACCGGTTGACGGCGCGCGCGGACCAGTTGCGCGAGGAGGTGAGCCGGCAGCGGGACGCGGCGCTGGGCGATTCCCAGGCGTCCCGGTTGCGGAACCTGGAGGCGGCCACCGGGCTGGCTCGGGTGCGCGGTGACGGCGTGGTGGTCCGGTTGGCCGACGCGGCGGCGGACAAGAACGCGGTGACCGGCGCGGATGCCGGCCCGTCCCGGGTGCTCTACTCCGACCTGCAGAAGGTGGCCAACGCGCTGTGGGCGGCGGGTGCCGAGGCGATCGCGATCAACGGGCAGCGGCTGACGGCGACCTCGACGATCCGGTCGGCGGGCGAGGCGATCCTGGTCGACTACCGCCCGGTGACCGGCCCGTACGAGGTGGCGGCGATCGGCCCGGGGTCGATGCGGGACCGCTTCGACGACAGCCGGGCGGCGAACCTGATGCGGGAGGTGGCGAAGACCACCGGCCTGTCGTTCGGGGTGAAGGACGCCGAGGACCTCACCCTGCCGGCCGCCCCGCAGCCACGGCTACGCTACGCCGAGCCCTCGGTGAGTCCGAGCCCGTCGCCGTCGGGTTCGACCTCCTCACGTTCGACCAGTCCCGGGCCGTCCGGCTCGGGGACCTCTCCCAGCCCCTCCGGAGGTGGCCGATGATCGCGGTGCTGGCGTTGCTCGCCGGTGTGGTCCTCGGGGTGTACCTCGACCCCACCGTGCCCGCTGCGTTGCAGCCGTACCTGCCGATCGCGGTGGTGGCCGCGCTCGACGCGGTGTTCGGCGGGGTCCGGGCGAAGCTCGACCGGATCTTCGACGACAAGCAGTTCGTGGTGTCGTTCATCTCGAACGTGCTGGTGGCGGGCCTTATCGTCTATCTGGGTGACCAGTTGGGCGTGGGCGGGCAGCTCTCCACGGGTGTGGTGGTCGTGCTCGGGGTGCGCATCTTCGGCAATGTGGCGGCGATCCGTCGTCACCTGTTCCGGGCGTAGGTGTGGCGATGAGCGAGGAGCACAGGGAGACGGGCACGGGTTGGCCGGAGCCGTCCGAGCCGACCCGGCCGTCGGGTCCGGCGGGTGAGCCGGATCCACGCCCGGACGCGCCCGATCCGGACGAGCTGAGCCCGTTGGCGCCCCCGGCGGAGACGGAAGCGCCCGCGGAGACGGAAGCGCCCGCGGAGCGGGAGACCGGCACGTCGGCCGGGGAGCCGGAGGCGACCGCGGGTGGTTCGGTGGCGCGCCGGCTGACCTCGGCGGGCGCGATGATCGCCGTGTTGCTGGCGCTGCTCGGGTTCACCCTGGTGGTGCAGTTGAAGACGACGTCGACGGATCCGACGTTGGCGGCAACCCGGGAGGAGGACCTGGTCCGGATCTCCTCGGATCTGGATTCCCGGGAGCGGCGGCTGCGGCAGGACATCGAGGCGCTGGAGGAGAGCCAGCGGCAGTTGCGCTCGGGTGAGCAGGGCCGGCAGGCGGCGTTGGAGGAGGCGACCCGGCGGGCGGACGAGCTGGGCATCCTGGCGGGTACGTTGCCGGCGGTGGGGCCGGGTCTGACGGTGCGGTTCGAGGGTCCCGACAAGGCGATCTCGTCGGCGCGGATCCTGGACGCGGTGCAGGAGCTGCGGGGTGCGGGCGCGGAGGCGATGCAGATCGCCGGGTCGGACGGCACGACGGTGCGGATCATCGCGTCGACGTACTTCGTGGATGCCGCGGGTGGTGGTCTGACGGTGGACGGGCGGCGGTTGAGCGGTCCGTACACGATCACGGTGATCGGGGATCCGGCGACGATGCGTACCGCGTTGAACATTCCTGGCGGGGTGGTCGCATCGGTGCAGGACGCCGGCGGTAACGTGACGCCCGAGGATCGTGAGGCTGTGGAGGTTTCGCAGCTGCACGCGCCGATCACGCTGGATCACGCCCGTCCGGTCTCCTGACCGGTCGCGGCCTGCGCCGGTTTCCCCCCGGTGCACGGATGGATGAAGGACGCAGCTGGTGATTCCTGAGGATCTGCGGTACACCGCCGAGCACGAGTGGGTGGCGTCTGGTGACGGCGGCGCCGTCCGGATCGGCATCACGCACTTCGCGCAGGACGCCCTGGGTGACATCGTGTACGTCCAGTTGCCGGACGAGGGCGCGGTGGTGGCGGCGGGTGAGCCGTTGGGTGAGATCGAGTCGACCAAGAGTGTGTCGGAGATCTACGCGCCGCTGAGCGGCACGGTCGCGGCGCGCAACGAGGCGCTCGGCGACACCCCTGAGGTGATCAACACCGACCCGTACGGTGCGGGCTGGCTGGTGGAGATCACTCCGGATGATCCGGCGGCGGTCGACGGTCTGTTGACCGCCGGCGCGTACCGCGAGCTCACTGAGAGCTGAGTGTTGCCCGGGCGGTGCGGGGCTGGTCTCCGCGCGTCCGGTTGCCCTGCATTTCGGCGCTGGCTAGGCTCGCCCAGTCGACCGAGAACCCAATAGTTGAGCGTTGTGGAATGCGCCTTCCCGGGCACGGGGAGCCAGCCGCCGGGTGAGCAACTGCCCGGCGGCCAGACCCGCCATTACCCCGACGCCGACCGAACAGATCCGTGAGGTGGTCCCCATGACGCGGCCAGACGACGAGTTCCCCCCACTCGACGTCACTTCGACGCTCAATCTCGGTTCGCTCGACGAAGTGCTGGAGGGGCCGGACACCGATGTGGTGCCGAGCCGGATGTCCGGTTCGTTGCCGCCGGGGATGGCCCTGCTGGTGGTTCGTCGGGGTCCGAACGCGGGCGCCCGGTTCCTGCTGGATCACGATGTGACGACGAGCGGCCGGCACCCCGACAGTGACATTTTCCTCGACGACGTGACGGTGTCGCGGCGCCACGCCGAGTTCCACCGGGACGGTGGCACGTTCACGGTGCGGGACGTGGGCAGCCTGAACGGCACGTACGTGAACCGGGAGCGGGTCGAGGCGGCCACCTTGAGCAATGGTGACGAGGTGCAGATCGGCAAGTTCCGGGTGGTGTTCATCGCCGGTCCGCGCCCGGAGGAGGAGGCCGGCCGGGGGTGAACGAGCCTGCGGCTTCGACGCCGCCCGGCGGGGCCGGGTCCGGTGCGCTGATGAGCATCGGCGAGGTGCTGGCGCAGTTGCGGGTGGAGTTCCCGGACACGACGATTTCGAAGTTGCGGTTCCTGGAGGCCGAGGGGCTGGTGGAGCCGCAGCGGACGGCGGCGGGGTACCGGAAGTACAGCTGGGACGATGTGGCGCGGTTGCGGTTCGTGTTGACCGCGCAGCGGGACCAGTATCTGCCGTTGCGGGTGATCCGTGACCAGTTGGCGGAGTGGGAGGCCTCGGGTTCGGCGCCGGGTCGGCAGCGGCCGACGTTGGTGGCGGTGGGTCCCGGTGGTGAGGTGCCGGGCCGGGACGCGGAGGAGTCCGCCGAGTCGTCGGAGGTGCGGCTGGGGCGGGCGGATCTGATCGCCCGGAGCGGGATCGCCGAGTCGACGTTGGCGGAGTTGGAGCGGCTCGGTGTGCTGGTGTCCGATCCGCCGGGCTGGTACGACGCGGATGCGTTGATCATCGCGCGGGCGGTGGCGGGTCTGGCGGCGTACGGGCTGGAGCCGCGGCATCTGCGTGGGTACCGGACGGCGGCGGATCGGGAGGTCGGTCTGTTCGCGCAGTTGGTGGCGCCGTTGGCGCGGCAGAGTGATCCGGCGGCGCGGGCCCGGGCGGCGGAGACGGCGCGGGAGTTGGTGGCGTTGTCGCAGCAGTTGCACGCGGCTCTGGTGCGGGTCGGGTTGCGGTCGACGTTGGGTCGGTGATGGTGGGCCGGGTGTCGTGGGGGCGCCCGGCCTGTTCCGTCGGTGTGAGCGGAAAGGTCTGCGGCGGGAAGCGTGTCGTAGGCTTGCCGGGGTAACCCCTTTTCCGGCAGGGCGCAGGGTGCACGTAGCGCATGGGATCTCGTGTCGCGGTCCGTGTACCGTGCAGGGAAAGGGCGCGGTGCGTAGGCGACGACGACACGGAGGCGGCGGTGCGCGAGCTGAGCGTGGTCGGAGTTCGGGTGGAGCTGCCCAGCAACCAGCCGATCGTCCTGCTGCGGGAGGTCGAGGGGGACCGCTATCTGCCGATCTGGATCGGCGCGGTCGAGGCGACGGCGATCGCTTATGAGCAGCAGGGGGTCAAGCCGGCCCGGCCGCTTACTCATGATCTTCTGCGGGATGTGCTGGCGGCGTTGCAGGCGCCGTTGCGGGCGGTGGAGATCATCGAGTTGAAGGAGAACGTCTTCTACGCCGATCTGTTGATCGGTGACGGGGTGCGGGTGTCCGCGCGGCCGAGTGATTCCATCGCGTTGGCGTTGCGGGTGGGGGCTCCGATTCGTTGTGCCGAGCAGGTCCTCAGCGAGGCGGGGATCGTGATCCCTGACGAGCAGGAGGATGAGGTGGAGAAGTTCCGGGAGTTCCTGGAGCAGGTGCGGCCGGAGGACTTCGCGGGCTGACCTCGCCCGGTGCCACTCGACGAACCGTCACGGTGAGTGACGGTATCGTTGCGTTGGTGATCTTCGTCGTGGCTGCGCGGCGTGTCGCGTTCGTTCCTCCCCGGTAACCCTTGAGGGCCGCTATAGGGTTGCGGTGTCGAGGGGTGCGCGTCGGTCGAAACGATGTGTCACCGCACGGGCGGGGAGGTTGTCCGATGCACGAGCCGCGGGATCCTGGTCCGGGTACGGAGCAGCAGCAGGCGGGGGTGACCCCGTCGGCGTCGGGCACCGAGGGTGACGACGTGGGCTACCGCGGTGTGACGGCGTGCCAAGCGGTCGGCATCAGTTACCGGCAGTTGGACTACTGGGCCCGGACGGGGCTGGTGGTGCCGAGCGTGCGGGATGCGTCGGGTTCGGGGACGTCCCGGTTGTATTCGTTCCGCGACCTGGTGGTGTTGAAGGTCGTGAAGCGGTTGCTGGACGCCGGGGTGTCCCTGCAGAACATCCGCAAGGCGATCGAGGCGTTGCGGTCGCGTGGGGTGGAGGATCTGGCGGGGATCACGCTGATCTCGGACGGGACGACGGTGTACGAGTGTCGTTCGCCGGAGGAGGTGGTCGACCTGTTGCAGGGTGGCCAGGGCGTGTTCGGCATCGCGATCGGTGGCGCGTTCAAGGAGATCCAGGGTTCGTTGTCGCATCTGCCGGCGGAGCCGGCGGCGGGCGGTGGGCAGGAGCGGGCGGTGTCCGCGGCGGAGCCGGACGAGTCGACGGAGTCGGTGGGGGACGAGTTGGCGGCGCGGCGGGCTCGTCGTCGGGCCGGGTGACACGCCCGAAAGTTTTAGCGGATCGCGTCGTGGCGGAGGCCCGGCGCGGTTCTTTTTTGGTCACGTGTCGTGATTCGATGTGGACGTTGGGGTGGTGCCGGGCGGTCCGGCGGGTGGGACCGCCGGCGGCTCGCGGAGCTGGTTGGCGTCGTGGGTGGTCACCGGTGCGCCCGGCGCCGATGGGAGACGCTGGCCGGGCGGCGGTCCGGCGTGGACTGTCTCGTCTGCGGCGGGGCGACGGGCTTACCGATTGTGGCGGCGCGGTGGCGGCGGGTGGAACATTCGACCAACTCGTCCTCACTCTGCGTGAGCGGGTGTTGTCGGAAATCTGATCAGCGGGTCGTGACCGGGAGCGCCGGGCACGCTATGGTCCGACACGCGGTCGCGCTCGTGGTGGCGTCCCGGCACGCACGGTGACGTAGCCCGGCCGGCCGATGTTCCTCGCGCGCTGGCCGCGCGACCCTTCACCCCCGGAAGGAACGACCGTGACGGTTACGGAAGAGACCGCCCCCCTGTCCAACTACCAGCGCATCGGCGGCGCCGCTTCGGTGCGGGCGGCGGTGGCGCTGTTCTACGACAAGGTGCTCGCCGACCCGGAGGTGGCCGGCTACTTCACCAATGTGGACATGGCCGAGCAGCGGCGGCACCTGGCGTTGATGCTGACGGTGGTCCTCGGCGGGCCGAACGAGTACAACGGCCGCGGCTTGGCCGAGGCACACCAGCCGCTGGGCATCCCCGCGGAGCACTACGCCCGGGTCGGGGGTCACTTGACGGAGACGCTGACGGAGCTGGGCGTGCCGGCGGACGTGATCGCCGACGTGGCAGGTGTGCTGAGGCAGGTGCAGGAGCAGGTGGTGGCCGCCGGGTCGGGCCGCTGAGCGTGGACGCGGCAGGTCTCAAGCAGAGCTGGTCCCTGGTCGCCGCGCACGGCGATCAGGTGCCGCTCTACTTCTATTCGACGCTGTTCCTGACGCATCCGGAGACCCGGCAGATGTTCCCGACGGACATGGCCGGGCAGCGGGACCGGCTGGTCACCGCGCTGGGGCACATCGTGTCCCACGTCGACCAGGTGGACCGGCTGGTCGGGTTCCTGCAGCAGCTCGGCGCGGACCACCGCAAGTTCGCGGTACGCGCCGAGCACTACCCGGCCGTCGGTGAGGCGTTGCTGGCGACGGTGCGGCACTTCCTCGGCGAGGCGTGGACCGACGAGCTGGCGCGGGACTGGGCGGACGCGTACGGGCTGGTCGCGCAGGTGATGACGGAGGGCGCGCAGGCGGCGGAGGCGGTGCACCCGCCGTGGTGGGTGGCGGAGATCGTCGGCCACGAGCGGCGGACGTTCGACGTGGCGGTGTTGACGCTGCGCCCGCAGTACCTGTTGCCGTTCACGCCGGGCCAGTCGATCGGGGTGTCGCACCCGGCGGTGCGGTCGTGGCGGTACTACTCGCCGGCGAACGCGCCCCGCGCCGACGGCACGCTGGAGCTGCACGTACGGGCGGCGCCGGGTGGCGCGGTGTCGTCGCGGCTGGTGTACGGGTGCGCGGTGGGTGACCGGATCCACCTGGCCGCGCCGGTGGGGGACCGGTTGACCCTGTGG
Organism: Micromonospora globispora; assembly: GCF_003857015.1. GTDB lineage: Bacteria > Actinomycetota > Actinomycetes > Mycobacteriales > Micromonosporaceae > Micromonospora > Micromonospora globispora. Next base: position 14,065 of record NZ_QGGF01000392.1, read on the forward strand.
TCGGCGGGCTCGGGTGATCTGCTGCTGCTGGCCGGCGGCACCGGCTGGGCGCCGGTGAAGGCGCTGGTGGAGCAGATCGCGGCGGAGGGTTCGGGGCGGAAGGTGGACCTGTACGTGGGGGCGCGGTCGCGTGGGGAGTTCTACGACAGCGAGGCGATCGACAAGTTGGCGTCGTCGTCGCCGTGGTTGACGGTGACGTACGCGGTCGGTTCGGACTTCCGGCGGCCCGGGGAGGTCGTGCACGTGGTGGACCGGGCGTTGGCGGACGGGGACTGGCGGTCCCGGCACGTGTACGTGTGCGGGTCGGACGAGATGGTCGGGCACGCGGTGACGACGTTGACCGAGGCCGGCTACCACGCGGGCCAGCTGCACCACGAGGGCCTGGGGAAGCACTGGTACGGGCCGGCGTGGCGCACGGCGGTGCAGCAGGCGTCCGCCGCTGACATTTCCGGAGGGGTGCGGTGAGCGCGACGCCGATCGGCAGGTACGACGGGGTGCAGGTGTCCGCCGCGCAGGTGCGGATGACGGCGGACCGGGTGCGTCGCTGGCAGTTCGACGCGGCGTCGTTCACCCGCCGCGGCTACGACCACGCCGACGTGGACCGGTTCCGGATGCAGGTGGCCGACGAGTTGGATCTGTTGTCCACGCAGATTGCCAACCTGCGGGCGGAGAACGAGCGGCTGACCGACCGGGTGGAGCTGCACCGGCACGGGGTGATCCCGAGCGCGGAGTCGACGTCGCCGGTGCCGGCGGCGAAGGAGGTGAACCTGCTGTCGGCGGCGCAGCGGGAGGCCGAGCAGATCGTCGCGCAGGCCCACGACTACGCCCGGCGGGTCGCCGAGTACGCCCGGGTGCAGTACGACGGCTACCTGCGGGCGGCGGCGGAGGAGGCGAAGCAGGAGGCCGAGCGGGCGGTGGCGGAGTACCGCGCCGGGGCCGGTGGGCACGCGGAGGATTCGGTGGCGACGCGGGAGGCGTTGCGGATCTTCGGCGAGATGATGATCTCGCACATGCGGGCGGCGGCCCGGCACCTGGACGACGGCAGCGAGCAGTTGGCGCGCACGATGGAGCGGATCGCCCGCGAGGCCGGCGGTGCGGCGCCGGTGGGCGGCGGCCAGGTGCGGGTGGCGTTGCCCCGCCACCAGTAGCCCTGACGGGTCGGCCTGCCGTCGGGCCGGACCTCACCAGGGCAGCGGGTGGCCGTCGCGGAAGAAACCGCCGGTGGGACCGTCGTCGGGGATCCGCACCGCCCATAGGACGCTCGCGGCGCCTTCGGCGATGGTGCGCGGCGCGGCGGGACCGCCCATGTCGGTGGCGACCCATCCGGGGCAGACCGAGTTGACCAGGATGCCGTCGGGGGCGAGCTGCGCGGCGAGCAGCCGGGTCAGCGCGTTCAGCGCCGCCTTGGACATCGCGTACGCGGGGGTGGCGGCGCCCATGCTGGTCAGGGAGCCGCTTTCGCTGGAGACGTTGACGATCCGCCGACCGGGGGCGGGGTGACGCATCAGCGGGGCGACGGCCTGGGCGACCCGCCAGGCGCCGAGGGTGTTGACCTCCAGGGTGTCCCGGACCTGGGTGAGGTCGGCGCCGAGCGGGTCCTGCCAGGTGTCGTAGTTGACGGCGGCGTTGTTGACCAGCACGTCGACCCGGCCGTGGTGCTGGCGCAGCCAGCCAGCGAAGCGGGTGACGCTGTCCGGGTCGGCGACGTCGAGCGGGGCTACGGCGACGTCGCCGGTCAAGTCGCGGGCGGCGACGTGGCCGGCGTCGACGTTGCGGACGGCCAGCACGGTGCGGTGGCCCTCGGCGGCCAGTTGGGCGGCGACCTGCCGGCCGATGCCCCGGTTGGCGCCGGTCACCACGGCCACCGCGCGGGTGTCGTCTGCCACGACTGCGGAGTCTGGCACGCCGGGCTCGGTGGTGTCAGCCGGTCGGCGTGATCG
>NZ_QGGF01000312.1 GCF_003857015.1 Micromonospora globispora
CGCTCGCGGGGCTGGTGGCCGTGAAACGTCAACCCGGCACCGCCACAGCGGGCAAGACCGGGACCGTCCCACCGCAAGGCAGGACATCCAATCATGTGCCCACTAACGCATCATGAGAGGAAACGGTTGCCGATGACGAACACCTCGGGTGGGGCTGTCGAGGTGCTGGTGGTGGGGGCTGGGCCGACCGGGTTGGCGATGGCCGGTCAGCTCGCCGCCACCGGTGTTCGGGTCCGGGTGGTGGATCGTGCTCTCGACCGGGTCCACGAGTCCCGGGCGCTGGCGGTCCAGCCGCGCACGCTCGAGGTCCTCGCCGGCCTCGGGGTGACGGACGAGATGGTGGCCCGCGGCAATCGGGCCGTCCGGTTGTCGGTGCACGCGGGGGGCCGGGAGCGATCTCTCCCGTTGTTCGACCTCGGTCTGCACGACACGGCGTACCCGTACCTGCTGTTCCTGTCCCAATCGGAGACCGAACGACTGCTGGGCGAGCGTCTGGCGACTGCGGGGGTGCAGGTCGAGCGCGGCGTCGAGCTGACCGGGCTGGCTACCGGCGAGGGCTCGGCGGTGGCCACGCTGCGTCACCCGGACGGGCGGCAGGAACAGGTGTCCGCCCGGTACGTGGTGGGCTGCGACGGCGCGCACAGCACGGTACGTCACCTCGCCAGGATCGGTTTCGCCGGCGGCTCGTACCCGCAGACCTTCGTCCTGGCCGATCTCGAAGCCGACGGTGTCGATCTCGGAGCGGCGCACGCCTTCCTCGCCGGGCGGGGAATGCTGTTCCTCTTCCCGCTCGGTCGTCCGGCCAGTTGGCGCCTCCTGGCCATGCGCCCACCCACGGATCGGACCCCGCCCGACGCCCCGGTCAGCCTCGACGAGGTGCAGGCCCTCGCCGACACCTACACCGGCGGAGCGGTACGGTTGTCCGCCCCGGTCTGGATGACGAACTTCCGGCTGCACCACCGGGCCGCGGTCCACTACCGCGCCGGGTCGATCTTCCTGGCCGGCGACGCGGCACACATCCACAGCCCGGCCGGCGCGCAGGGCATGAACACCGGCATCCAGGACGCGGTCAACCTCGGCTGGAAGCTCGCCGCGGCGCTGCGCGGCGACGCCGACCCCGCGCTGCTGGATACCTACGACTCGGAGCGGGCGCCGGTGGGCCGGATGGTGCTGCGGTTCACCGACCGGGCGTTCACCATCGCCACCTCGACCAACCCGGTGGTCCGGTTCGCCCGTACCCGAATCGCGCCCGCCCTCCTGCCCGCGGTGCTCGCGCCCCGGATCGTGCGGGCCACCGCGTTCCGCACGGTCTCACAGCTGGCCATCGGCTACCGGCACAGTCCCCTGTCGACGGAGGGTCCGCATTCTCCGCGGCGGGGCCCCAGAGCCGGCGATCGGCTGCCCGACGCCCCGCTGCCCGGCGGCGGCACGCTCCACCGGCTGACGGCCACGCCCGGCTGGCATCTCCTGCTGTGCGGGCCACCCGACGGCTGGCCCGCCGGGGAGATCGATGCCGTCGCGCAGCGCCACGCCGCCCGGCTCACCGTGCACCGGCTGATCGGCGGTCCCAGCACAGGCGAGGCAGGGGAGGGCCATGTCGACGCGCTGCGGCGGCTCGGTCTCCGCCCCGGGTTCAACGCGATGTACCTGGTGCGCCCCGACGGGCACATCGGCTACCGGGCCGGCGGCACGGACCTGACCGGCCTGCACGGCTACCTGCGCCGGTGGCTCCGCTCCTGACGGCGGTCCGCCGGTTACCGAGCTGGTCGGCACGAGCCGCCTTCGCTCCCGCCTGACCTGCCGGGCGCGACCCGGCGCCCCCGCGCTACTCGGGCTGGGCCGCTGACGGCGGCCGGTTCAGGTCGACGGTGACGGTGCTGCCGGGGGAGACCAGCAGCGACCAGTCCCGGACGGTCACGGGAAGGGGCTGGTCCGCCCCGGCCGCCGCCGAGATCCGGACCCGCTCGTGGTCGAGGTGCAGCCTGATCAGCCGGCTGCGGTACCGGATCACGCAGTCCAGCTGGTGCAGCCCTTCGGGCAGGAGCGGGTTGAGTCGCAGCACGTCGCCGCGGACCTCCAGGCCGGTGTAGCAGCGCTGGAGAATGTCCAGCGTTCCGGCGGTGGCACCGAGGTGGATGCCCTCCCGGGTCGAGCTGTGCTCCGGGTTCGCCAGGTCGGTGCCGAGCGCGGCCAGCAGCATGTCGAAGGACCGTCGCCGGTCGGTGCGGGCCAGGACCCACGCGTGTGCGACCCGGCTGAGCGTGGAGCCGTGCGTGGTGCGGGAGAGGTAGTAGTCGACGGTGGCGGGGATCCGGGCCGGGTTGAACGGGTAGCCCATGCTGCGGACCAGGTCGGTGAGTTCCTCGGCGCTGAACAGGTACAGCAGCATGAGCACGTCGGCCTGTTTGGAGATCTTGTAGCGGTTCGGGTCCTCGCCCTCGGCCTGCAACAGGGGCCCGATCAGCCGCAGGTCGCCGTAGCGCCGCCGGTACCGGTCCCAGTCCAGCTCCGCCAGGTCGCCGTACCCTTCGAACTGCGCCAGGATTCCGTCCTCGATGAAGGTGAGGCGGAGCCGGCGGGCGATGTGCCCCCACCGCTGGCGTTCCTCGGCCGCGACGCGGACGGTTCGCCACGGCGTCGCGCCCGGGTGCCGGTCGCGGATCGCGCACGCCTCGTCGGCCCGACCGAGCACCCACGCGACCATCACGTTGATGTACGCGCAGTTGTCCAGTCCCTGGCCCGGCCGGCCGGGGTACCCGTCGTGGTACTCGTCCGGCCCGAGCACTCCCCGGATGTCGTAGCGGTCGTCGGATGGGTCGTAGGTGGCCAGCCCGGCCCAGTACCGCGCGGTGTCAACCAGCAAGTCGGCACCGCAATCGACGAAGAAGGACAGGTCGCCGGTCGTCTCCCAGTACCGCCACACGGAGTACGCCACCGCCAGGTTGACGTGGTGCTGCCGGCCGGTGTAGTCGTCCACCCATTCGCCGGTGACCGGGGAGGGCGTCCGGGACGGGCTCTCGTCCCGGCCGCTGGTGGCGCTCTGCCAGGGAAACACCGCTCCGGTCATCCCCGCGGCCTCCGCCTGCCGGCGGGCCGCGGTCAACCGTCGGTGGCGGTACTCCAGCAACGCCCGGGTCAGCTCCGGCAGCCGCAGATTCAGGTACGGGTAGACGAACAGTTCGTCCCAGAAGACGTGCCCGTGGTAGCCCTCGCCGTGCAAACCCCGCGCGGGCACCCCCGCGTCCAGGTCCACTGTGTGCGGCGAGAGGGTCTGCAGCAGATGGAAGGTGTACACCCGTACCGGTAGCTGCCAGACGTGCTCCTCGCCGACATCGAGCCGGAACCGTTCCCACAGGCAGGCCCAGGCGGCGACGTGCCCGGCCAGCAGAAGATCGAACGGCCCCGCGGAGCGCACCTCCACCCGGGCCGCCGTCAACGGATCGTGCACCGCCCGGTCCCGCCCGGAGAAGACCGTCACCGTCTTCTGCACCACCACCGGCTGCCCGCGCGTCACATCGATCCCGAGGACCTGAGCCACCTCGTCCGGCCCGTGCAGGTCGGCGGGTGACGTGTGCGCGTGAGTAGTGTCGGCGCCGCTGATCGTGGTGCGTGCCGCGACGGCCACCCGCTGTCCGGAGCCGGTGGTCAGCGCCGTCAACCAGAGGGTCTCCGGGCCGTCCGTGCCGCCCTCGACACCGGTGAGGTGCCGACCGCGGGTACCGGTGGTGGCCGCCGCGTTCGCGTTGACCACTCCGCCGTCGATCCCCGACCTGACCTCCAACCGGCCCGACCAGTTCTCCGCGATGATGCGCGTCTCCAACGCGACCAGGTGCGGGTTGGCCATGGACACCAGGCGTCGTTGCCGGAGCCGGGTCCGGCGCTGCTCGCGGTCGACCACCACCAGCTCCCGCAGGTAGACGCCGCGGCGGAGATCCAGCACCCGGTGCTCGTGGACCCGGCGACCGACATTCGGCGCGTACCAGTCGCCGCCGGCTGGACGGAACGTCAACGGCAGCCAGTTCGGCAGGTTGACGATGCTTTCCTCCCCGCCCGGTCGCCGGCTGTCGCCGCCCAGCCGGTTGTGGAACCCCGCCAGATAGGTGCCGGGGTAGTGGACGCCGTCGGCGGACGACTCCGGGGCGGCCCCGCGCGTCGCGAGATAGCCGTTTCCGAGGGTCAGCATCGTCTCCCGGGTGCCTTCCGCGGCGGGGTCCTCGTCCTGGTACGCCAGCACCCACGCCGCCGGGAGGTCCCCGGTGCACAGCTCACAGCCGGGATCCACGCCCACCCGATCTCTCCTGGTCGGTCACCGGGGCGTGCGCCACCCCGAGGTCGCCCGATCCGAGGTTGTTTGGAGAGATTCGCACCAGCTCAGGATATGGACGCGCGGTCGCCCGTGGGCCGCTCGCGCTGAGCTGAGGTGAGCTGAGCTGGGAATGGTTGTGCTTCCGCAACGGTCGCGGAATTCTCCACGGTGAGTAACCTGCGGGCGTGAGCGACGACGGAGTGCCATCCGAACCGGGACACCCGGAGTCTGGATCCGGCGTGGCCGCCGCGCTGCTGTCGCAGGACTTCACCGCCGCGACCGTCGCCGCCCTCCGGCACCGGCTGCGGGCGGTGGTGACGGCCGTCGGGCTCACCGGAGATGTCGGCTACGACTTCGTCCTCGCCGTCCACGAACTCGTCACGAACGCCGTACGGCACGGGGGTGGCCAGGGCCACCTTGAGCTGCGCCGCGCGCACGACGCGCTGATCTGCGAGGTGACGGACCACGGCGAAGCCGCGGGGAAGCTGCCGGTGCGGCTGCCCGCCGTCGACGTCGCCGGTGGACGCGGCCTGTGGCTGGCGCACCAGCTGACCGAGGGGCTCCTCCTCGCCCGCCGGCTCCACGGGGTTACCGCCACCGTCACGGCCTGCCTGGAGCCGTCGAATGGCCCGCACGCCCCGTCGACCGCGTCCGTCGCCCCACCGGACGACGGGCGCGGTCGCCTTGGGGCGGACGACCAGGGATGAGCCGGCAGCATCGAGACGGACCGCAGCCGCCGGAGAAATCCGTCCGCGCGAAGGCGGTCCGGGACGGCGCCATCCGGGCTCCGGGTGTATGTTGTGCCCATCCGGCTCGGACGGTTCCCCCCGTGATCGTCCGAGCCGGACTCTGTCGCAGGCCGCGCAGATTCACCGTCGACCGCATGGTCGGTCAGCCTGACTGGTGACAGCGGCCCTCAGCGGGACACTTCGCCCCGATCGCCGGGGGCCGTCCGCCACTCATGCGCCGGCAGCGACCACACCTCGACGTCGAAGCGCTCCCCGTCGAAGGGAAACGCGGACCGGAGGGCAGCGTTGCGGGTCATGCCGAGGCGTCGCGCCACCGCCCGACTGCGCTCGTTGTCCGGGACGGTCAACCATTCGATCCGGGCCATGCCCCGCTCGTCGACAACCCACTCGATCATCCGCCGCGCGGCCCGGGTCACCGGGCCCTGGCCCTCCGCGCCCGGCGCGAGCCACACCCGATCTCGCACACCCCCGATGCCGGCGTCGAAGGTGCGAAAGGGCATCCCGCCGACCACGCACTGAGCGGATCGGACTGTGTTGTCGCTTTTGTCCATCGTCCGTTCGGTTGATATAGCGGTAGTCGTTGGTCTAAGGTGACTCCCACGGCCGGCGTTCCTCGATGCGCCGACCCCGCAGCACGGGAAGGACAGCATGATCACCACGAGCACCGCGCCGACGACGACCACCGACGCCCGCACGGCCCCGGTGGCTGGCGACGAGACCCGCGCCAGCGAGCTGATCGCCGCCCTGGCCGCTCTGCCCGAGGGGCACCCCGACCGGCCGGCCCTGCGCGACCAGGTGATCGAGGCGTGGTTGCCGCTCGCCAACCACCTCGCCTTCCGCTACAGCGGCCGGGGCGAGCCCAACGGCGACCTGGCGCAGACCGCCGCGCTCGGGCTGATCAAGGCGGTGGACCGGTTCGACGCCTCCCGGGGCGTCGACTTCGCCGGCTTCGCCATCCCGACGATCCTCGGCGAGATCAAGCGCCACTTCCGCGACCGCACCTGGAACATCCGGGTCCCGCGTCGCCTCCAGGAGCTGCGGCTGCGGATCTCCGAGGCCAACGGCACCCTCATGCAGACCTTGAACCGGGCGCCGACGGTCGCCGACATCGCCGCCCACCTCGACATCACCGAGGAAGAGGTCCTCGAAGGCCTCGAAGGGGCGCGCGCCTACAACGCCGTCTCGCTCTCCACCCCGATCGGGGACGGCGCCAGCGCCACCGAGCTGGCCGACACCCTCGGCGCGGAGGACAACGAGTTCGAGCTGGCGGAGCTGCGCGTCGCCCTCGGCCCGGCGCTGGCCACGCTCGACGAGCGGGAGCAGAAGATCCTCACCCTCCGCTTCTACGGCAACCTGACGCAGAGCGAGATCGCCGCTCGGGTGGGTGTCTCCCAGATGCACGTCTCCCGGTTGCTCGCCCGCGCGCTCACCAAGCTGCGCGGCCAGCTGACCGACTGCTGAGACCAGCGCGTTCGACGCGCCTGAAGCTCACCAGCGCCCGCCCCAGTGACCGGGGGGCGGGCGCCCTCGTGCCCGTGGCGAAGGGCGGCGGTTCGGTGCGGGTGCGCCTGCTCTGCGCGCGACCTCTGACATGTGGATACTTGCCCGGTTGGAACTATTGCCGGACGGGTCTGCCGTCCAGCTGCTACGTGTGAGGCGGTAGTGGTGGTCGAACAGACGGTCCCGCGGCGACGTGACGCCATCCAGGGCACCGGAGGGCCGATGGCCGACCCGGGGCTGCGGCAGTTGCTGGCCGGGCTGACCGCGGTCCGCGACGGTGACTTCGGTACCCGGCTCCCGGAGGACGCCGACGGCCTGCTCGGCGAGATCGCCACCGTCTTCAACGGCATGGTCGACCAGCTGTCCCTGTTCACCTCCGAGGTCACCCGGGTGGCCCGCGAGGTGGGCACCGAGGGGCAGCTCGGTGGTCAGGCCGAGGTGCCCGGGGTGTCGGGTACCTGGAAGGACCTCACCGACTCGGTGAACGCGATGGCGGGCAACCTCACCGACCAGGTCCGCGACATCGCCGAGGTCGCCACGGCGGTGGCCCGGGGCGACCTGTCGCAGAAGATCACCGTCGACGTGCGCGGTGAGATCCTCGAGCTGAAAATCACCATCAACACGATGGTGGACCAGCTGTCGTCGTTCGCCGACGAGGTCACCCGGGTCGCCCGGGAGGTGGGCAGCGAGGGCCGCCTCGGTGGCCAGGCCGAGGTGCCCGGCGTTGCCGGCACCTGGCGCGACCTCACCGACTCGGTGAACTTCATGGCCGGCAACCTGACCAGCCAGGTCCGCAACATCGCCCAGGTCACCACGGCGGTGGCCCGCGGTGACCTGTCGCAGAAGATCACCGTCGACGCCCGCGGCGAGATCCTGGAGCTCAAGAGCACCATCAACACGATGGTGGACCAGCTGTCGTCGTTCGCCGACGAGGTCACTCGGGTCGCCCGGGAGGTGGGCACCGACGGCCGCCTCGGCGGTCAGGCGCAGGTCAGCGGCGTCGCCGGCACCTGGCGCGACCTCACCGACTCGGTCAACTCGATGGCCGGCAACCTCACCGACCAGGTGCGCAGCATCGCCCAGGTCGCCACCGCGGTGGCCCGGGGTGACCTGTCGCAGAAGATCACCGTCACCGCGCACGGCGAGATCTCCGAGCTGAAGAACACCATCAACACGATGGTGGACCAGCTGTCGTCGTTCGCCGACGAGGTCACCCGGGTGGCCCGCGAGGTGGGTACCGAGGGCCGCCTCGGTGGCCAGGCCGACGTCAAGGGCGTCTCCGGCACCTGGAAGGACCTCACCGAGTCGGTGAACGTCATGGCGGACAACCTCACCGCCCAGGTGCGCAGCATCGCCGAGGTCACCACCGCGGTCGCCAAGGGTGACCTGACCCAGAAGATCCGGGTCGACGCCCGCGGCGAGATCCTCGCCCTCAAGGAGACCATCAACACGATGGTCGACCAGCTCTCCGCGTTCGCCGACGAGGTCACCCGGGTGGCCCGCGAGGTGGGTACCGAGGGCCGCCTCGGCGGCCAGGCCCGGGTGTCCAACGTGGGCGGCACCTGGAAGGACCTCACCGACAACGTCAACGAGATGGCCAACAACCTCACCAACCAGGTGCGGTCCATCGCGTTGGTCGCCACCGCCGTCGCCCAGGGCGACCTGAGCCGCAAGATCACCGTCGAGGCGAAGGGCGAGGTCGCCGTCCTCGCCCAGACCATCAACACCATGGTGGACACCCTCGGGGCGTTCGCCGACGAGGTGACCCGGGTGGCCCGCGAGGTGGGCACCGAGGGCCGCCTCGGCGGCCAGGCCCGGGTGCCCAACGTCGCCGGTACCTGGAAGGACCTCACCGACAACGTCAACTCGATGGCGAACAACCTGACCGGTCAGGTCCGCAACATCGCCCAGGTCACCACCGCAGTCGCACAGGGCGACCTGACCAAGAAGATCGACGTCGACGCGCGCGGCGAGATCCTGGAGCTGAAGACCACCATCAACACGATGGTCGACCAGCTCTCCAGCTTCGCCGCCGAGGTCACCCGCGTCGCCCGGGAGGTGGGCAGCGAGGGCCGCCTCGGCGGTCAGGCCGAGGTCGAGGGCGTCTCCGGTACGTGGAAGCGCCTCACCGAGAACGTCAACGAACTGGCCGGGAACCTCACCCGCCAGGTGCGCGCCATCGCTGAGGTCACCAGCGCCGTCGCCACCGGTGACCTGACCCGGTCGATCACCGTGGACGCCCCGGGCGAGGTCGGCGAGCTGAAGGACAACATCAACTCCATGGTGGAGTCGCTGCGCGAGACCACCCGCACCAACCAGGAACAGGACTGGCTCAAGACCAACCTGGCCCGCATCTCCGGTCTCATGCAGGGGCACCGCGACCTGGAGGTCGTCGCCGGTCTGGTGATGAACGAGCTCGCGCCGCTGGTGTCCGCGCAGCTCGGCACGTTCCTGCTGGTCGACGACAGCGCCGCGGGAGGCGCCCTGCGGGTCGTCGGTGGCTACGGCCACGACGCCACCCGTCGCCGGTACGCCCTCGGTGACTCCCTGGTGGGGCAGGCCGCGGTGAGCAAGCGGGCGATCGTGGTCGACGCGGTACCGGCAGACTACGTCACCGTCTCCTCCAGCCTGGGCGCCGCCGCGCCGCTGCACCTGGTGGTGCTCCCCATCCTCTTCGAGGACCAGGTCCTCGGCGTCATCGAGCTGGCCAGCATGAGCCGGTTCACCGAGGTGCAGCGGGACTTCCTCGAGCAGCTCACCGAGACGATCGGCGTCAACGTCAACACCATCGTCGCCAACGCCCGCACCGACGTGCTGCTGACCGAGTCGCAGCGCCTCGCCGCCGAGCTGCGGGCCCGGTCGGAGGAGCTGCAGGCGCGCTCCGAGGAACTGCAGCGGTCCAACGCGGAGCTGGAGGACAAGGCCGCCCTGCTGGCCCGGCAGAACCACGACATCGAGACGAAGAACTCCGAGATCGAGCAGGCCCGACAGGAGCTGGAGACCCGCGCCCAGCAGCTCGCGCTGGCCTCGAAGTACAAGTCGGAGTTCCTCGCGAACATGAGCCACGAGTTGCGTACGCCGCTGAACTCGCTGCTCATCCTCGCGCAGCTGCTGGCCCAGAATCCGAGCCGGAACCTGACCAGCAAGCAGGTCGAGTACGCCACCGTCATCCACTCCGCCGGCACCGACCTGCTGCAGCTGATCAACGACATCCTCGACCTGTCGAAGGTCGAGGCCGGCAAGATGGACATCAACCCGGAGACGTTCGACGTGTCCGTCCTGCGCGACTACGTCGACGCCACCTTCCGCCCGCTCACCACCCCGCGTGGCCTGGAGCTGGAGATCGTCACCGGCCCGGACGTCCCGACCGAGGTGCGCACCGACGAGCAGCGGCTGCGTCAGGTGCTGCGGAACCTGGTCTCCAATGCGGTCAAGTTCACCGAGAAGGGCAGGGTGGAGCTGCGCATCGAGCGGGCCCGCCCGGAGGAGCTGCCGGACGGCATGCGGGCGGCCCGGGACGTCCTCGCGTTCCGGGTCATCGACACCGGCATCGGCATCGCCGAGCAGCACCTGATCGCCATCTTCGACGCCTTCCAGCAGGCCGACGGCACCACCAGCCGACGCTACGGGGGCACCGGCCTGGGGCTGTCCATCAGCCGGGAGATCGCCCAGCTGCTCGGTGGGCAGATCACCGCGCAGAGCGTCCTCGGGGAGGGGAGCACCTTCACCCTCTACCTGCCGGCCAGCGTGCCGGCGGCCGGCGAGGCCGGGTCCGTCCCCGCGGGCGGGCAGGTCGCGGTGGCACCGGAGCCGGACGGCGTGCGGCGTACCGAGCAGCGGCGGCTGCTGGTGCTCGAACGCCACGACAAGGGCCTGCTCACCCTGCTGGCGCAGAACGTCATCGCGGAGGGCGGCGGCTCCGGCGTCGACGTGGCCACGGCGGTGGACGCGGCGTCGGCGATCGAGGCCCTCACCGCCCACCGTCACCACCTGCTGGTGCTGCACCTGGACACGTCCGACGACGGTGGCACGGCCCTGCTCAAGGCGTTGAACGACAACTCCAGCCTGCGCAGCGTGCCCGTCCTGGCGTACCACGGGCAGCCGTTGACGCCGGGGCAGGAGACCCTGCTGCAGGCGTTGGCCAACGACCGGCCGCTGGAGATCCTGTGCAGCCTGGACGACCTGCGCGAGCGCATCGTTCTGCACCTGACGGCGGGCGCCCCCGAGCGGGTCGTACCGCTGCTGGCACCGACGACCGAGCCCGCGCCCGGCGGCGATCCACTGGTGTCGGCGCTGACCGGCCGCAAGGTGCTGGTGGTCGACGACGACGCCCGGAACGTCTTCGCGCTGACCAACATCCTGGAGCTGCACGGCCTCGACGTCGTCTACGCCGAGAACGGCCGCAAGGGCATCGAGACGCTGATGCGCCACGACGACATCGATCTCGTCCTGATGGACGTGATGATGCCGGAGATGGACGGGTACGCGGCGACGGCGGCGATCCGCGCCATGCCGCGCTACGCCGACCTGCCCATCATCGCCGTCACCGCGAAGGCGATGCACGGCGACCGGGAGAAGAGCATCTCCTCCGGGGCCAGCGACTACGTCACCAAGCCGGTCGACGCCGACGACCTGCTGAACTGCATCCACCGCTGGCTGAGCAGCTGAGCGGAAGCGGCTGACCGACGGGCAGCCGCCTCCGACTTCCGGAGGCGGCTGCGGGCTGCGGAACCGTCTGTGCTGCTGCTGGCCGAGTCGCGGAAGCCGACCGTGGCGCCCCCGGTGCGGTCCGGGCGTCAGTCCGCTGGTGGACCCGGCATCGGGCTGCCCGACGTTTTCGGCGCTCGCCACGCCGGCTCCTCCTCGGTAGGCGCCGTGTCCGGTGTCCGGGCGTCCTCGTCGGTCAGCGCGTCGGCCGGCTGGCGGTCGGACTCCGCGGTCCGATCTTCCGCCTCGGCTCGTCGGTTGCCGGTCTCCCGACCCCGGCCCTCGCGGTTCTGCGACATTGCTGCTGCCTCACCTTTCCACGTGACGCGGTCGCACCGCCCCGGTCACCGCAGCAGGACCGGTCCGGCGTCGATGCGGATCCGGAACAGGGCGTATGGCTTACGCCGCAGGTCCTGTCCGCCCTGGTACCTGGCCTGCCGGTGTAGCTGGTTGGCGGTGACGTACAGGTGGCCGTCGGTGGCGACGGACATGGTGTCGGGCCAGAGCAGCCGGGGATCGTGCACGACCGTCTCGTACTCGCCGTCGGGCCGGCGGCGCAGCACCGCGTTCTGCTCGTACGAGGTCAGGTAGAGCCGGCCGGCGTCGTCGGTCTCCAGGCCGTCGGAGCCGCCGCCCTTGTCGCCCTCGTCGGTGACCGTCGCGGCCACCTCGCTCTCGGCGAGCGCCTGGTCGACGAGCGCGTCGGTGGCGACGCTGTACCAGCGCCGGGACGCCAGCGGGCAGTAGTGCAGCCGGGCGCCGTCGGCGGAGATCGCGATGCCGTCCGAGCCGATCGTCATCGGGTTCGGCGGACCGTCGGCGGGCCGTTCCAGGAACGGCCGGCCCTCGACGACCGGCCGGAACATGTGCAGGGGTTCGGCCTTCGTCGACGGATGGTCGTGCAGCCGGCGCCAGGATGCCCCGCTGGCCAGGTCGACCACGATGATGCCGTTGGGACCGGAGACGGAGGAATCGGTGATGTAGGCGGTGCCGGCGTCGCCGCGGCGCAGGTCGAAGCGCACGTCGTTGAGGTACGTCGAGGGCAGCGCCACGTCCGTCGGGAATGTGATGACCTGGGCCACGGTGTCGGTGTCCAGATCGATCCGGACCAGCTTCGGCCCACCCGGTCTCGTGGGCTGGAACATCGGCCTGCCGGTGTCGAGCACCCAGAGCCGGTCGGCCGGGTCGACCACGATGCTCTGCACCGACACGAACGCGCCCGCGTCGTCGTCGCCGGACGGGTTGTTCCACTCCTGGTCGGGGAAGGGGATCTCCTTGCCGTCCCGCAGCTCGACCACCGTGGCCGGGACCTCGTCGCCCCACTTGGGGAAGTTGACGAAGATCCGGCCGGTGTGCGAGACGCTGACCCCGGTCGGCATCGCCCCGGTGAAGGTGTGCACCAGTTCCAGCTTGCCGACCGGCTCGTCGCCCACCGGCCCGTTCACCGGGCACCTCCGGGCCACTGCGCCGTCGCCGTGCCGGTGGTCCGCCGGTGCCGTCCCGACCAGGGTGTGCCGGTTGGTCCACGCGGATCCGCCTCCCGGCACGGGCCCGGGTCCCGGTACGACTCGGCTGTCATTGGCCTGCTCCTGACTGTCGGCGGCCCCTGCTCGTTCCCGCCGCGGCGGGCGTCAAACCGGGTGACGGTCGGGCCGTGGTCGCCGGGAGGGAGGTCAGGTGGTCAACCGGACGAACTTCTCCCAGGAGCCGATCGCGGTCCGGTTGCGGGCCGATCGCGGCCCGGTTGGCGATCAGGGCGGAGGCGCCGGCGTTCTCCGCGGTCACGTAGCGGTTGTTGACGGTCGCCAGCAGACCGGTCGCCGGACCGCCGAGCAGTCGGGCCAGGGCCGCGTGATCGCCCTGGAAGACATCCTGGTCCGGGGTGGAGTACGCGGAGCCCGGGATGGTGGCGCCCGCGGCGTGCTGCCAGAAGGTGAAGGACGCCCAGCCGGGCGGCAGCGGCGGCGGGTTCTGCGAGTAGTTGGCGATGAACAGCGGATTGGCCGCGAAGAGCGAACTCCCCGCCGTGCACGAGTTCCACCAGTTGGTGTTGGTGTAGATCATGGCCTGGCGGCCGGTGCGGACCGCGATCTCGGTGACGAAGTCCCGGATCCAGGTCACCAGCTGCGCCGGTGTCAGGTTGTAGCAGCTGTTCAGGGCCCACTCCGCCCGAGGCCACTCGACGTCGAGCATCGGCGGCAGGCTGCGTCCGTCGGCGACGTACGGCGCGAAGTTGAGCAGCACGTCGGCCTGCTGTCTGCCACTGCTGAGATCGGGGCGGGCTCGGTGGTACGCCCCGGTGTACAGGCCGTTGGCCCGGGCGCCCGCGTAGTTGACCGCGTAGTACGAATCCGGATTGTTGTGCGAGACCGGTTGGCCGTCCTGCTCGCTGGCCCGGATGTAGGCGAACCTGGCGCCACCCGCGGCCAGCGCGGCCCAGTCCAGCGACGGCCCCTGGTAGTAGGACACGTCCACCCCGGTGATCGGGTATCCGGCGGGGGGTGGGCAAAGCCCGGGCGGGCGTCGCGGCAAGCCCCAGGAATCCCGACGCCGCAGCCACCAGAACGGCCAGACATCTGCGTACCATGGCCCGCCTCCAGACACCGCTGGGCGCGTTGTCGGGTCTGCACCGAGCGTAGTTCGGGCCAGCCGTGCCCACATCCGCCGATGGTCCCGATTGCGGCGGCGGCTCCGGCTATGCGTCGGGACGGGCGGCGAGTCCGGTGCAGGCGTGCAGGTCGGCGTACTCCTGGCGGATCCGGGCCGCGTCGTCGCCGTCGGCGAGTTCGGGTCGACCGGTGCGGCGCGAGATCGTCGCCGGAAGCAACTCGGTCTTCGTGATCGACGAACCGTCGAGGGTCACCCGCAGCACCCCCGTGTCGTTGCTGTACGCGTCGTCCCGCCACCACAAGAAGTTGCCGAGTCCGTACTGGACGAAGGTCCTGCCGAGCCATCCGTCACCGAGCAGCCGGTGGGCGTGGGTGCCGACCACGAGGGTGGCGCCGGCCTTCGCCATCTCGCCGGCGAACGTGCGAGCCTCGGCGGGTGGGCAGGCCTCGCCCTCGGTGCCCCAGTGGACGTACACGACGACGACGTCCGCCTGGCGTCGGGCGGCCCGTACGGCTGCGACGGCGCGCGGCAGATCGCGGGTCATGGCGATGCCGGGCCGGGAGTCGGTGGCCTTCCACTCCGACCACAGCTCGGCGATCTGGCTGAAGCCGAGGAAGGCGATTCGCGTACCGCGTACCTCGGTGATCCACGGCGTGTACGCCGCCGCCGCGTCGGGACCCGCTCCGACGGCCGGCATCCCGGCGGCCCTGGCCGCGTCCACCGTGTCGGTCAGGCCGGTACGCCCGTAGTCCAGTGCGTGGTTGTTGGCGATCGTCACGACGTCGATCCCGGCGGCCTTCACCGCGTCATACGAGCTTGCCGGGGCCCGGAAATGGAACGCCTTCGGTTCCGGGGTGCCGCGCGTGGTGACCGCGGTCTCCAGGTTGACCATCGCCAGGTCGGCGGCGGAGAGAACCGACGAGATGGACCCGAAGGCCGTCCGAGGGTCGCCCAGCAGTCCGGCCGTACGGTCGGCGAAGTGCACGTCACCGGCGAAGGCCAGGGTGATCTCGGCGGGCTGCGCCGGCGATGCCGCCGGGACGGAGTGGGTGGGGGCACCGGCCGGCGGGGTGCGGGCGGGATCGCAGGCCGCGAGGGTCACGATCGCAGCCAGCGCGACGAGAGATCGTGCCGGTTTCACTCAGCGCAGCGTACGGAAACCGGCCCGACCGGGGGCTGACTTGACCGAAAACGATTCGACGGCGCCGGAGGCAGGCTTATGTCAGATCCTGCTTCATGGCATAAATTGTGGTGTTGATGCATTCTGGGTGGGCCGCCGCCGGTGGCGCCGAGGAAAGGACGCGGCCCGACATGGACGCCAGACGCACCACGGTCCGCGACATGCGCCGCGCCAACCGTTCGGTGCTGCTCAGCCGGATCTGGCTGGACGGCCCGCTCAGCCGCCACGAGTTGGGGCAGATCACGTCGCTGAGCCTGGCCAGCGTGAGCAACCTGGTCGGCGAGATGATCAGCGAAGGGCTCGTCGAGGAGGCCGGCTCCGTCGAGTCGGACGGCGGTCGGCCCCGGGTGCTGCTGCGCGTCGCCCCCGGCTACGGCTACCTGGTCGGCGCCGACGTCGGGGAGACCCGGGTCCAGGTCGAGCTCTTCGACCTGGCGATGACCGCGCTGGCCAAGGCGGAGTATCCGATCACCGCCGCCGAGCCGGACCCCGACGACGTGGCGGCCCACCTGCTGCACGGGCTGGACGCCGTCGTCGAGCAGGCCGGCGTCGACCCCGCCGCGGTGCTCGGCTTCGGCGTGGCGGTGTCCGGCACCGTGGAACGCACCGCCGACGCCGTCGTGCACGCCCAGACCCTCGGCTGGGACGGGGTGCCGCTGGGCGCGATGCTGCGCGCCGGCACCGACATCCCGGTGCACGTCGACAACGGCGCGAAGACCCTCGGCCAGGCCGAGATGTGGTTCGGCGCCGGCCGGGGCGCCCGGCACGCCGTCATCGCCCTGGTCGGCTCCGGCGTGGGGGCCTGCGTGGTAGCCGACGGGGTGGGCTACCGGGG
>NZ_QGGF01000292.1 GCF_003857015.1 Micromonospora globispora
TCCCGACGGGCCTCGACCGCCAACCGGGTCGCACGCTCACGCAGCTCATCGTTGTACTTCTTCGGTGCGGGCATCGCTGGTGTTCCTCCCAGGTTTCGATGTCTCCATCAAACCCGGTGCGGAACACTTTGACCTGGAACACACGTTCCGACTGTTCAAACAAACCCTCGGCTGGGCCCGACCGAAACTGCGTACTCCCGACGCCGCCGACCGCTGGACCTGGCTGATCATCGCCACCCACACCCAGCTCCGCCTCGCCCGACCCCTCGCCGCGGATCTACGCCGGCCCTGGGAACGCCCCACCGCACCCGGCCGGCTCACCCCCGCCCGGGTCCGTCGAGGGTTTCGAAACCTCCGCGCGAAGACCGCCCTGCCCGCCGCTGCGCCGAAACCCACACGACCAGGTCCCGGACGCCCACCCGGATCCACCAACCACAGACCAGCACCCCGCCACGACGTCGGCAAAACCGCCAAACGCGACCTGAGCATCAACGCACGTAAACGACGCACGGGTTAAAGAACAAGCTGAGGATCATGTCGGGCATCAGGTGGGACGTGAGCGTCAAGCATGTCCCGTGACAGGACACAGGCCGGCTGCCGGCTGCCGGCTGTCGGGCTCCACTTGATGCGTTTCGGATCGATGTCACATGATCCGTGACCATGCCGGCTAAACGATCTTGAGGGAGAGCTCGGGACTTGGCCATATAAGCGAAAGAGGACGGATACGCTAATACCTACCCAAGATCGGTAGGAGCAGGCGGTCCGGTGACGACGAGTGGCACAAACGGACTGCTTCGCAAGCTCGAGGACGTCGCGCGAGCGTCGTTCCTGGAGCTGTTCTTCGATGTGGTGTTCGTCTTCGCGCTCCGCGCGCTCGCCCAGCAGCTACTCAATAACCTGACCTGGTCCGGCGCGTTCCAGGCACTGGTGCTGCTGCTGGCCATCGGATGGGTGTGGTCCCTCACCGCGCGGGTGACCGAACAGTTGAACCCGCGGCGGCCGCCGGTACAACTGCTGGTCCTCGCCACCATGGTGGGTGCCCTGGTGCTCTCCGCGGCGGTCCCCGAAGCGTTCGGCAAGACCGGCCTGATCTTCGCGGTCACCTACCTTGCCATCCAGATCGGCCGCAGCCTGGTCCTCGTGCTCCTGTTGCGGGGCCAGGAGCTGCAACATATTGCTCGAAGGGGGCGATCTGGCACGCCGCCACCGCGGTGCCCTGGCTGGCCGGGGCGGTCGCCTCAGGCACAGCACGTACGGCGCTGTGGACACTCGCGGTTGTCCTCATCTACACCGCACGACGGTTCAGCTACCCCCTGCCAGGACTCAGGCGCCTGGCCGGTGGGGACTTGCCGCCCAGCGGCGAGTACCTGGCCGACCGCCACCGGGCACTGTTCGTCATCGCCCTCGGCGAAGTAATCCTGGCCATCGGATCGAGCCTCACCGGTCGCGGCTTTGCCACCGAACAGACCGTGGCGTTCGTGGTGACATTCGCCGGCACGGCATTGATCTGGCGGATCTACATCTACCGCGCCGGAGAAGACATCGGGCCGGCCATCCAGGCCTCCGCCAACCCTGACCGGCTCGGCACCCTGGTGTCCTACGCACACCTGGTCATGATCGCCGGCCTCGTCGTCACCTCGGTCGGCGCCCAACTGGTCATCGACGACCCGTTCGGCCATCCACGCGCGACCACGACCGTCACCATCCTCGGCGGCACCGCGCTGTTCCTCGCCGGTCGGGCCCTTCTGCGGTACCTGGTGTACAGCCGCCTCTTCGGAACCCATCTCATCGGGCTGATCGCGCTCGCCTGCCTCCTGCCGCCGATGCTGCTCCTGCCACCGCTCGTCAACGCCTTCGCTACCGGCACAGTCCTCACCGGCATCGTCATCGCCGACAACATTCGTGTACGACGGCACGCCGCACCGATCTCCCCACCCGGTCCCCACCGCCCCAGCAACACGTGACCAGGACCGCCGAGCGGCACTCTCTCCGTCAACGTCACGATCGGCGGGAGCGTCGCGCATCGTGTGGAGCCAATCCGTAACGCGTCAAGCGGAGTACGACACTGCCGGCTGCCGGCGATGTGGTTCAAACTTTCTGTACGTCTTCAAGGCGGCCCTGAACGGGCCGCACGCGCCGCCGCCTGGGCGCGCGCCGGCCGCTGCCGCTGTCGCTCTGCAGCCGTCACGCCTGACGCCCGGCGGCTGGCGCGAAGAGCGGGAGAGCCCGGAGTGCCGCCGCAGAACAACAGTGCGTTGACGGGTGAGGTGGTGGGCCGGCAGCCGGCCGGGCCGCGCGGCCAAGAGCCCGCGCGGCGTAGGGAAGCGCACGCCCGGCCGCGTCGGCGAGCTGGCGGCGGTCGTGGGGTAGCGGCTACTGCGCCTCCGGCGGGGGCGCTCCGGCTCCAGGATGGCCGGGGCTCCGTCGGCGGGTCACGGTCCGTGGGTGGTTGCGGTAGGCCATCCCGCCTGCCATCGACCCGGGCGAGCCGAGCAGACCACCGCCCGACCCGCCAGCGTCCGTACGAGCCGTCAAGGTCCGCTTGACGTGGCGGGCCGGGCGGTGGCCCGCTCCCCAGGAGGGCGGGTCGACGGCAGCCGGGATGGCGGACAGTCGGCTGGCGCATCTCAGGGACCTGCCGAAGAAAGTGCGTACGTGTGTGCCACCAGGTGGGTGTGCTTTCGTGCGTTACGAGCCGTGATACGGGTTTCACCCGGTTAAGGTAGTGGCGCGGTCGATGAGGTGAGATGGGGAGGGCTGGGTGGACTCGTACCCTGCGGTGGAGGCCCACGGCCTGATCGGTGATCTGCAGACCGCGGCGCTGGTGGCGATGGACGGGACGCTGGACTGGTTCTGCGCCCCACGCTTCGATTCGCCGAGCGTGTTCGGCGGCCTGCTCGATCGACACAAGGGTGGGTACTTCAAGGTCTCGCCGGAGGGCGTCGACTACACGAGTAAGCAGTTGTACCTGCCCGGCACGCCGATCTTGATCACCCGCTTTCTCAGCGCGGACGGCGTAGGTGAGCTGGTGGATTTCATGCCCATCGCGGGGGATCAGCCTACCGACCGCCACCGCCTGGTGCGGATGCTGCGGATGGTCCGAGGCACGATGCGGTTCCGGATCGACTGCCAACCCCGCTTCAACTACGGGCGGGATCCGCACGAGGTCGACACCTACCCCGAGGGGTACGTTTTCCGCAGCCCTGCGCTCTCCCTTGCCGCGAGCCTCGTTCATTACCCCGAAACCCGGCCGCTCGAGCAAGGAGTCCTGCGTAAGGAGGGCGGCATGTGGACCGTCACCACGCTGGGCGAGGGCGAGGCCGGGGCTGTGGTCCTGGAAACCGGAGTGTCGCCTGACCGGCCACGCACTTACACCCCCTGCGAGGTGCAGGAGCTGCTGGAGCAGACCCGTGACTTCTGGCGGCGTTGGCTGGCCCGCTCCCGCTACACCGGCCGGTGGCGGGAATCGGTCCATCGGTCCGCGATCACGCTCAAACTCATGACGTACGCACCGACCGGCGCGCTGGTCGCCGCCCCCACCGCCGGGCTGCCGGAGCAGATCGGCGGCCAGCGCAACTGGGACTACCGCTACACCTGGATCCGCGACTCGTCAATCTCCGTACACGCCCTGCTCGCCCTGGGCTTCACCGACGAAGCGTGGCAGTACATGCACTGGCTGGACGACCGGGTCCGGGAGGCCAGGGAACGGGAGGTGCCGCTGCAGTGCGTGTACCGCGTCGACGGCTCACCCGATCTCAGCGAGGAGACGCTCGACCACCTCGAGGGTTACCGCGGATCAGCACCCGTGCGCATTGGCAACGGCGCCGCGAACCAGCTGCAACTCGACATCTACGGCGAGGTACTCAACGCCCTTCACGAGGCCGACTGTCACGGTCTGCAGGGCACCCACGAGGGGTGGCTGAACACGGCAGGAACGATGGACTGGCTGTGCGACAACTGGGACCAGCCCGAAGACGGGATCTGGGAAACCCGCAGCGGCCCGCAGGACTTCACCTACGGGCGCCTGATGTCCTGGGTCGGCCTCGACCGAGCTGTCCGCCTCGCGCACCGACGCGGACGACCAGCCGACACGAGCCGGTGGGTGGGTACCCGGAACCAGATCTACGACCAGATCATGGCCCGTGGCTTCCACCCCGGACGCCGTGCCTTCGTGCAGCACTACACGACCGACGTCCTCGACGCGTCACTGCTCGCCATGCCCTACGTCGGATTCGTGTCGCCAACCGACCCGATGTGGCGGTCAACACTGCGGGCCATGGACGCAGAATTGGTCTCCGACAGCCTGGTCTACCGGTACGACCCGAGCGCCTCACCCGACGGCCTGCCCGGCCAGGAGAGCACCTTCACCATGTGCACCTTCTGGTACGTCCGGGCCCTCGCGCAGTCCGGACGGCTCGAAGACGCCAGGCTGACCTTCGAGAAGATGCTCACCTACAGCACCCCCCTCGGCCTCTACTCAGAGGAAATCGCGCCCACCGGCGAGCAGACCGGCAACTTCCCGCAGGCGTTCAGCCACCTCGCACTGATCAGCGCGGCCGTGGAACTCGACCGACTACTCGACCCCGGAGCCCGACTCTAGGCTTGCTGACAAGCTCGTGCCCGACCCGTGCCCTGGAAGGCTTCTTGCGGGCTTCGGTCGCCATCCAGGGTGGCGGCCAGGGTCTGTCAATGAAGACGCGGTGCGAGACGATCAGCACTGCGCCCTGCTGGGCGGCTTCGTGGGCGCGCGATACGGCTTCCATCGCGCGTTGTCGTAGCGCGGTCAGGCTCTCCCCACCGGGTAAAGCCGAATCCGGATCACGAAGGCGCTCGCTGCGCCACGCTTGGTACTCGCTCGGGTAGTCGTCGGGGCTCAGGCCGAGTACGCAGTCGGGGGAGCGCCACTCGGCGTAGAGCGGATCCGGCGGTGCGATCGGTGCTCCAAGGATCTCGGACAGGATGCGGGCACTCATCGTTGCCCGTGGGAGCGGGCTGGTGAGGATCACATCCGGCTTGGTGCTCAGGTGGAGCAGCCGGCGGGCTGTGTTGACGACTTCGGTGATCCCTCGCGTCGTCAGCGGCGTACCGGGTCGGGCGTGGGCGTGGGGGCGGCAGAGCCCGTCGAGGCAGGTGCCGTGGCGCATCCAGAGAACCTGGTCCCTCACGACAGGTGCCAGCCGCCGTCGACGTTGAGCGCCTGTCCGGTGATGAACCCGGCTGCGGGGGAGAGTAGGAAGGCGACGGCGGCGGCCACATCGGCGGGCTGGCCACGACGCTTGATGCACTGCCGGTCGAGTTGGCGTCGCACCATTGCGGCGTGGTCGTTGACGACGGTGTGCTCGGCGGGGACTTCGATCGAGCCTGGGCGAACCGTGTTGATGGTGATGTTGTTCGGGCCGAGTTCACGGGCCAGACCCCGGACGAGGCCTTCGAACCCGTTCTTCGCCGCGATGTACCCGGTCAGATCGACGCGGCCGAGGCTGACCTTCGAGAAGATGCTCACCTACAGCAGCCAACTCGGCCTGTACTCGGAGGAGATCGCGCCGAGCGGGGAGCAGACCGGCAACTTCCCGCAGGCGTTCAGCCACCTCTCCCTCATCAGCACGGCGGTGAACCTGGACCGGCTACTGGACGCCCGCTCCTGACCGAACCGACCTCTGCGCAACGTGGCGGGTCAGGGTGGCTTCGCCGTGCCTTGCGGTCTTTGAGTGGTTGCGGTTGGCGGGCCACACCCCTGACCTGGGCACCTCCCCGCGTTGCGAGGGCGGAACCGCGCTGCCTGCCCAAGATCCGCGCAGTTTCCCCGAAGTTGGTGCCTGAACGCGTTCGGAGGGGCCTGTTTCCCTGAAGTTGTGCGGATCTTGCCGTGCTGGCCCCGGTCATCCCGGCTGCGACGTCTGGGTAGTCGGCTGAGTCGTGTGGAGGCCGGTGTCCGGTTTGAGGGTGTGACCGGCGGCATCCCCTGGCCGGAATCGTGGCGGGGGTGGGGGCGTTACACATCCCCGACGGCCGAGGTAGCAGCCCCGCCCCCGCGGGATCCTGCCGGATGGGTCTGGCCCGGAATGATGGCCGGCCGGTGGTCGTTACACATGGTCCCGGCGCCGCGAGCAGGCCCCCCGGCCCCGCGGTCGACCCGGATGAAGACTTTCCCCCCTTTTTGCTTTCTTGGGCGCCTGACGGTGCTTGCGCGCGGCCCTGACCCCCGTCGGGCGTGCGCCGACCCCCGAATGGAGCTTTCCCCCATGAACACGATCTTCCGTAAGAGCGTTCTTGGTGTTGCTGGTCTCGCGTTCGCCGGTGGTGTGTTCGCCGGTCCGCTGACCGCCCACGCCGCCACCCCGGTCGACGCCACGCCCGCCGCCGTGGCCGTGCAGGCCGACAAGCCGGCCGTGGACACCAGCAAGCTGATGCCGCATGGTGTGCAGGGCGCGCAGTCGCGTATCACCCTCAACGACGAGCAGACGGCGAATACGAAGGCGATCATCGCGGCGACGAAGAAGGCGGGTATGCCGGAGCGGGCCGCGGTCATCTCGGTCGCCACGTCGCTGCAGGAGTCGAAGCTGGAGAACCTGGGTCACCTGGGTGACCGCAACGACCACGACTCGCTGGGCCTGTTCCAGCAGCGCCCGTCCTCGGGTTGGGGTACCCCGGAGCAGATCACCGACCCCGAGTACTCGACCATGGCCTTCCAGAAGGGTCTGAAGCAGGTCGACGGGTGGCAGGACATGCCCCTGACGCAGGCCGCGCAGACGGTGCAGGTGTCGGCCTACCCGGACGCCTACGCCCAGTGGGAGCAGCAGGCCGCTGACCTGGTCGCCCAGCACTGGAACAGCTGACCCAACCGAACACCGTGAACCGACCACTGGCCGGCACCCCACCAGGGGTGCCGGCCAGCGGCGTATCCGACACCTGGCCTTCGAAGCAAGGGGCGTGATCCACGCCATGGTGGAGCCCGCCCGGACCCGGTCCCGCTTCGTCGCCTGATCGGTGCCGGACGCCCCGGTCCGCGACGGATTCGGAGCGCGTGGAGCCCGTGGTGTTGAATGTAGACAGTTGTGCTGCCGGAGGTGCCCTGTGCCAGAACTCTCCCTGCTGATCGAGCCGCAAACGGCGCTCCCCGCCGGCCGGATCGACGAGCTCACCGCGGGGCTCGCCGATGACCTCCGTACGGTGCGGGGCCTGCGCGTCGCGCACGCTCAGTCGCCGGCCGTCGACCACGGCAAGTCGCAGCAGGCCTGGGAGCTGGGGATGCTGGTGGTGGGTGGGCTCTTCTCGGCCACCACCATGCGTGCCCTGGCCCAGATCGCGGTCGCGTACGCAGACCGGATCAAGGCCCGCTCGATCAGGCTGCGCAACGGTGACCGGGAGTTCGTCATTACCGGGGAGACCCGGCTCGACCCGCGGGTGCTCCAGGAGTTGGCGCAGTTGCTGGGCGGTCCGCATGGCGGTCCCGACGCCACCACGACTCCCGCCCTACCCGCGCCTCGGGACCGCGGGAGCGACACCACCGGCAGCTGAGCCGTGGGCCAGCGACGGGCGCTGCTGATCGCCAACGACCGCTACATCGACCGGTCGTTGGCGGACCTTTACGCGCCCCGCGAGGAGGCCCGCGACCTGCGCAGCCTGCTGGCCGATCCGGACGTCGGCGCGTTCCACGAGACGTTGCTGCTGGAGAACGAGTCGAAGAGCTCCATCGAGCGAGCCATGGAGTCGATGCTCCGGGCGGCCGGGCCGGAGGACCTCGTCGTCCTCTACTTCTCCGGCCACGGTGTGCGCAGCAGCAAGCGGGGACGTCTCCACCTGGCGGTGGCCAACACCGAGGTGGACCACCTCTCCTCGACCGCGATCTCCGCCTCCTTCGTCCGGGAGCTGCTCGACGAGTCCGACGCGGCCAGCTCGGTCATCCTGCTCGACTGCTGCTACAGCGGCGCGTTCGAGGGGCACGGCCTGAAGACGACGGACGACCTGGCCATCGACGGCGAGCTGAGCACCGGGTACGGCCGGTACGTCATCACCGCGACCAACTCGGTGGAGCGGGCCCGCGACGGAAGCCCGACCTCCGGGACTGCGTCCCGGCTGCGGTCGGCCTTCACCGAGACGATCATCCAGGGGCTCGGCACGGGCGCCGCGGACATCACCGGGCAGGGCCGGATCACCCCGGACGACCTCTGGCGGTACGTGCACCTGGAGCTGCCGAAGCGCTCGGCGCAGACGCCGTGCCAGTTCGGCAGCGCCAGCGACGAGATCCACATCGCACTGTCCCGGGAGGGGCACCACCGGCAGCGGCGGCATCGGGACCAGCGGGAACCCCGCCTCGGCGACCTTCTGGGTCCGTTGGAGCCCGCCGACGACGTCAAGCTCTGCGCCACCGACTGGCGCCGGCGCGGACTGCTCAAGGTGCCGGTCGGCCGGGCGCAGCGGATCGACCAGCTCGCCGGTGAGCCGGTCTGGCTGGACCTGGCATCCTCGGACGGGCACCTGCTCCTGGTCGGCCGCGCCGGCACCGGCAAGACGACCCTGCTCCGCACCATCATCGGCGGCCTGGCGCTCACCCACTCCGACGACGAGGTGGCGTTCCACTGCCTGGAGTCGGGCGGGAACTGGCTCGGGCCGATGCGCCGGCTGCCGCACGTCCGCGCGGTGCTCGGTGACGACGAGGTGGGCGAGGTGGGCAAGCTGCTCGACCGCTTGGAGCAGGACGTCCTCGACCGCAAGCAGCTCTTCCGCCGGCACGAGCTGGAGTCGCCGTCGAGCCTGCGCGCCCGGCGGGCCGGCCTCGACGCCGGCCCCTGCCCGGACGTCTTCCTGGTGGTCGACCGCTGGCACGACTTCGCCACCCTGCTGCCCGACTTCACCTCCCGCGTGGTGGACCTCGCCAACAAGGGTCTCGGGTACGGGATCCACGTCGTCATCCTCGAGCGCAGCTGGCGGGTGATCCCGGAGGATCTGCGTGAGCTGCCGCAGCTGCGGATCGAGACCCGGCTGTCCCAGCCACAGGAGTCGCTGGTCAGCCCCGACCAGGCGGCCCGCCTGCCGGTGAACATGCCGGGCTGGGCCATCCACGGCCGGCGTACCTTCCGCATCGCGCTTCCCTTCCTGTCCGGCGGCGAGGCCGAGGTGGAGACCGAGCCGGAGGCCGGGACGCCGGAGGCCGCCGCGTCAATGGTCTCCGTGATCGCCGAGGCATGGGGAACGACCTGGGTGACGGCCGAGCGCAGTCCCGCCCGTGCCGTCGCCGAGGAGCAGGTGGACGAAGCGGTCGCCGTGCTCGGTGTCCCGGACCGGGCGGCACTGTCGCGCCTCGAGGGGCGTCGGACCCCGCTCGGGCCCGACTACCTGCGGATGCCCGTCGGCGTCGACGCACGCGGGCGACCGGTGTTCCTCGACCTGAAGGAGCCGGCCCAGGGCGGCATGGGTCCGCACGGCCTGCTGGTGGGCGCGACCGGCTCCGGCAAGAGCGAGCTGCTCCGGACGATCGTCGTGGCCCTCGCCGCGCGCCACTCGTCCGACGAGCTGAACATCGCCCTGGTCGACTTCAAGGGCGGCGCGACGTTCGGCCCGCTGACCGAGCTGCCGCACGTAAGCGCGCTGGTCACCAACCTGTCGGAGGACTTGACGCTGGTCGACCGCCTGGCGCAGGCGCTCACCGGCGAGCTGCTCCGCCGCCAGGAGGTGCTGCGCGCCGGCAACCAGGCGAACCGGTGGGAGTACGAGCAGGCCCGGGCGGCCGGCGTCCCGCTGCCACCGCTGCCCACCCTGCTGGTCATCTGTGACGAGTTCGCGGAGCTGATGACGGTCAACCCCGACTTCGTCGACGTGTTCCTGCAAATCGCCCGGGTCGGCCGCTCGCTCGGCGTGCACCTGCTGCTCGCCAGCCAGCGGCTGGAGGAGGGGAAGCTGCGCGGGCTGGACAGCGCCCTGTCGTACCGGATCGGACTGCGGACCTTCTCGGCGGTGGAGAGCCGGATCGCGCTCGGCGTGCCCGACGCCTACGAGCTGCCGAGTGCGCCGGGGCACGCGTACCTCAAGGCGGGCACGACGTTGACCCGGTTCCGGGCGACGTACGTCTCCGGGCCGCTCGCCCTCGACGAGGCCGACCCCGCTATCGCGGAGCCGGCGAAGCTGGCCGGGCGAAGCCTGCTCGACATCGTGGTGGAGGCGCTGCGCGGGCGGGCCCCGGCCGCTCACCCGATCTGGCTGCCGCCGCTGGGCGACCCGCCCAGCCTGGACGAACTCCTGCCGCCGCTGGCCCCGCATGCGACCCGGGGGTTCACCGTCAGCCAGGGTGGTGGCTCGCTGACCGTGCCGGTCGGCCTGCTCGACAATCCGGTGGCGCAACGGCGGGAGCCGCTGCGGCTCGATCTGGCCGGGTCGGCCGGCCACGTCGCCGTCGTCGGTACGGCGCGGTCCGGCAAGAGCACCCTGCTGTGCTCGCTGGTGGCCGCGCTGGCGTTGACCCACACGCCGCGCGAGGTGCAGTTCTTCTGCCTGGACCTGGGCGGCGGGACGCTGCGGAAACTGGCGGCGCTGCCGCACGTCTCCGGGGTGGCGGGTCGGCGTGACACCGAGGCGGTGCGGCGGACCGTGGCAGAGGTTTCCGCCGTCCTCGACGACCGCGAGGCCCGCTTCCCGGTGCACGGCGTCCACTCCATCGCCGACTATCGCCGGCGGCGCGCGGCCGGCGAGTTCGCCGACGACCCGTTCGGTGACGTGTTCCTCCTGGTCGACGGCTGGCAGACGGTGCGGCAGGAGGACGAGGAGCTGGCGGTGGCGATCAGCGGCATCGCGCAGCGGGGGCTCGCCTTCGGGGTGCACGTGATCCTCACCGCCTCCCGGTGGATGGACCTCCGCATCGGCCTGCGGGACCTGTTCGGCACCAAACTGGAGTTGCGGCTCGGCGATCCGACCGACTCGGAGATCGACCGGCGAGCCGCGGCGCGGGTGCCGGTCTCGCCGGGGCGCGGACTGACCCCGGGGAAGCTGCACTTCCTGACCGCACTGTCCAGGGTGGACGGCCGGCACGGGGTCGACGATCTGGCGGAGGCGACCACCGCGCTGATTGACCGGGTGGCGCAGGCGTGGTCGGGGGAGCCGGCCCCGCCGGTGCGGCTGCTGCCGCTCCGGCTGTCGGTCACCGAGCTGGCCGAGCTGAGCGACCCGGCCGCGACGGGCCTGCCGATCGGCCTGGACGAGGCCGCCCTCGCTCCGGTCTACCTGGACCTGGACAGCGAACCGCACCTGACCGTCTTCGGTGACGCCGAGTGCGGCAAGAGCAACCTGCTCCGGCTGGTGATGCGCCAGCTCGTGGCCCGGCGTACGCCCGCGCAGGCCCGGCTGATGGTCGGCGACTACCGCCGGAGCCTGCTCGACGCGGTGCAGGGCGAGCACCTGTTGGGGTACGCCCCCACGAGCCAGGTCTTCGCGCAGGGGCTGGCGTCGCTGCGGGAGGCGCTGGTGCAGCGGCTGCCGGGACCGGACGTGACCGCCGAGCAGCTGCGCAGCCGGAGCTGGTGGCAGGGCCCGGACGTCTACGTGCTGGTGGACGACTACGACCTGGTCGCCTCCAGCGGCAGCAACCCGCTCAACGCCCTGCACGAACTGCTGCCCCAGGCCCGGGACATCGGCCTGCACCTGATCATCGCCCGGCGGGTCGGCGGGGCCGCCCGGGCGCTCTACGAGCCGGTGCTGCAGCGGCTGCGGGAGGTGGACTCGCCGGGGCTGCTGATGTCCGGCAACCGGGAGGAGGGGGCGCTGCTGGGCGGGCTGCGGCCGCAGTCGATGCCGGCCGGCCGGGGCACCCTGGTATGCCGCCGCGACGGCGCCCGGGTGATTCAGACGGCCTGGTCGGAGCCCTGACCGGCGCCGGGGATCGTCAACTATCGGTTGACGTCAGCGGCGCGTCAACCTATGGTTGACGCATGACGGATCCCCTGCAGATCAGCAACCCGGTACGCCTCGACGAGCTGATCGAGGCCATCAAGAAGGTGCACCCCGACGCGCTCGACCAGCTCTCCGACGCGGTGATGGTGGCCGACCATCTCGGCGACGTCGCGGACCACCTGATCGGTCACTTCGTCGACCAGGCCCGCCGCTCCGGCGCGTCGTGGACCGAGATCGGCCGCAGCATGGGCGTCACCAAGCAGGCCGCCCAGAAGCGTTCCGCCGCCAAGGCCGAGACGGCGGCGGCGCTCGACCCCAACGCCGGGTTCGGCCGCTTCACCGATCGGGCCCGGAACGTGGTGGTGTCCTCGCAGAACGAGGCCCGGGCCGCCGGCAACGCCGAGATCAGCCCCGAGCACCTGGTCCTGGGCCTGCTGGCCGAGCCGGAGGCGCTCGCCGCGAAGGCGATCGTGGCTCGGGGCGTACCCCTGGAGCGGGTGCGGGAGACGGTGGCCGCGGCCCTGCCTGCGGCGGTCGACCGGGTCCCCGACCTGATTCCCTACGACGCGCGCGGCAAGAAGGTCCTGGAGCTGACCTTCCGGGAGGCGCTGCGGCTCGGCCACAACTATGTCGGCACCGAGCACATCCTGCTCGCCCTGCTCGAGGAGGAGGACGGCAAGGGCGTCCTCGCCGATCTGGGCCTGGAGAAGGCGGCGGTGGAGGAAACCCTCGCCGCGGCGCTGGCCGAGGCCGCGCGGCGGTGACCCCCGGCGCGGGGGACCGAGGATCCCCCGCGCCGGGGATCAGCGGTGCGCCTCCGCTCGGCAGAGTCCCTGGTGGACTCTCCCGGACAGGAGCGCACCGATGACCGTCAGAACCTTTTTCCTCAGCACGCGTCAGGCCGCGATGGCGCTGACCGTCGCGGCCCGGACGCGGGAGGCGGCATGACCACCGCCACCGTGACCGGTCCGGTCCCACGCTGGGCCCGCTGGGCGGCGCACGCCGTGCCGCTGCTCGTGCTCCCGTCCGGGCTGTGGCGCATCGCGCTGGGCGTCGGCATCCCGATCGGCTTCACCGGGGAGCTAGGTCGGCTCTACCACGCCCCCGGCTGGATCACCCCGTACGTCTTCGCGCTCACCCTCGCCGCCGAGGCGGTCGCCCTGCTCACGCTCGGGCTGGTCCGGCCGTGGGGAGAGGTGGTGCCCGGCTGGGTGCCCCGGTTGGGCGGCCGACGAATCCCGACGGCGCTCCCGGTCACCGTGGCGGCGATCGGCGCGCTGGCGTTGACCCTGATCGCCATCCCCACCGTGGCGCTGTGGAACGGGCCGGAGAACATGGGCGACCCGGACGCGCCGCAGGGGCTGGCCGGTTGGATCATGACCGCCTGCTACGCCCCCCAGCTGGCCTGGCCGCCGCTGCTCGCCGCGGTCACGGTCGCGTACTGGCGACGCCGCCGAGGTCGCCGCTGAACGCCGGTCGGGTGCGCGGCACGGGGGCGCGTACCCGACCGGCGACGCGGTCAGGGCGCGGTGGGGAAGCCGTACCGGGCGGCGTGCTCCGGGTCGCTCGGGTCGACCTCGCGGATGCCGGCGTCGGCGAGGCGCTTGTTGACCTCATCCAGCCGCTCCCGCACCAGCCGGGCCTCCTCCTCGGTGACCCGACCGCGGTGCGGTTTGCCGGCGTGCTCGATGGTGCCGTAGTCGACCTTCTCCGCGCTGCGCCGCGTCTTCGGCGGCTTCACGCGCTCGGCGGTACGCAGCAGCTGCGCCATCGGCACGTCGGTGGCCATCGCGTCGAACTCGCTGGCGGTCAGCACGACCCGACGCGGCTCGCCGCCGCCGTGCCTGTCGTGGATCTCCACCACCGCCACGTCGAGCGCCGCGTCGTCGATGCTCTCCACCTCGATCGGGGTGGCGTCCAACTGCACGGGCCCGGCCACCAGGTCAGGGTGCTCCAGCACGACGACGCGGACCACCTCGTCGTCCGGCTGCAGAACCGTGCCGCTGAAGTCGGAGACGTGGATCGTCTTCTTGCCCATGCGCGGAGCTTCTCCTGTCGTAGGCCGTGATTTCGGACCAGGAGACGCTACCCGACACGTGTGCGAAAGCCCCGGCTGGAGCGTCCGGGTGTGTCGCCGCTTTCGTCCCGCGTACCTGCCGGGCGGATCAGCGGGCGTTGAGGCCGCGCCGGGTGGAGGCGCCGGCCGGCAGCGCGTTCAGCTCGGCCCAGGAGAGCGGCGAGTCGGCCCGAGCCTCCCGGTAGGCGGGCTGCGCCGGGAACCGCCCGGCGGCCTCGACGGCCCGCCAGCTCCGCTCGGTGTCCTGCTGGTACCGGTCATTCGGCTGATTCGGCATGACCATTACCGTCCCAGAGAAAGTTGTACATGTATGGAAATAGATATGACGCGGAATCGATGGCTCAGGTTCCCGCCGCCGGCAACCGAACCACGAACCGGCACCCATCGGCGATGTTCTGTACGTCTACCCGCCCGCCGTGCGCCTCAATCAGCCCGCGCACGATCGCCAGCCCCAGACCGCCTGACCCCTCCCCGCCACCGTTGCCCGGCCGGGGAGTACGCGCCGGCTCGCCCCGGAACGCCACGTCGAAGAGGCGGGGCAGATCGGACTCGGGGATGCCGCCACAGGTGTCCGCCACCGCCAGCCAGGCGCTGTCCGAGTCCCGGCCCGCCTCCACCCGGACGGTGCCGTCCTCCGGCGTGTAGCGGACCGCGTTCAGCAGCAGGTTGCCCACCACCCGGGCCAGCTCCGGCTCACTGGCGGTGACCGTCGGCCAGCCCGACTCGGCGGCGACCAGCCGGATCCGCCGGGCCGCGGCCAGCGGCGCCGTGCCGGCCAGGGCGTCGGAGACCACATCGCCGAGCGGCACCGCCGACATGGACAGCCGCAACGCGCCCGCGTTGATCCGGGACAGCTCGAACAGGTCGTCGACCAGCCGGGTCATCCGGTCGGTCTCCACCCGGATCCGGCGGTGGTACTCGTCGACCGTCTCCGGGTCGCGAACCACCCGGTCCTCCAGCGCCTCGGCCATCGCCCGCAGCCCGGCCAGGGGCGTCCGCAGGTCGTGCGAGACCCAGGCGACCAGGTCCCGCCGGCCCTTCTCGATCCGCCGCTCGCGGTCCCGGGCCTGGTCCGCCCAGATTGCCGCGGCGGCCAGCCGCCGACCGAAGAGCCAGCCGACCGCGAGGCTCACCGCGGCCGCGGCGGAGACGGTGATCAGCACCACCTCCAGGTCGTGCGGGGAGAGGAACATCGCCTCGGCGATCACCGCGACGCCGGCCACCACCGCGGTCACCGTCATGGTCAGCAGCACGAAGATGTGCACGGTGATCGACCGGCCGCGCAGCAGCCGCAGCACCAGCGCGCCCACCAGCCCGACGCAGAGCGCCGCGGCGAGCGCCGCCCCGAAGATCAGCGCCAGGTCACGCATCGGCCGGCTCGTACCGGTAGCCGACGCCCCAGACCGTCACGATCCGTCGGGGGTTCGCCGGGTCGGCCTCGATCTTCTCCCGCAGCCGGCGCACGTGGACGGTCACCGTCGACTGGTCGCCGAAGCTCCACCCCCAGACCCGGTCCAGCAGCTCCGCCCGGCGGAACGCCCGCGCCGGGTGGCGCATCAGGTGCGCCAGCAGGTCGAACTCGCGCAGGGTGAGGGTCAGCTCGCGGCCGTGCAGCCGGGCCACCCGGGACCCAATCTCCAGCTCCAGGCCGGCGTCGCGGAGCACCTCCGTCGGCGCGCCGACCGGCTCGCCGCCGGCCCGGCGCAGCACCGAGCGCACCCGTAGCACCAGCTCGCGCGGGGAGAAGGGCTTGCTCAGGTAGTCGTCCGCGCCCAGTTGCAGGCCGAGGATCCGGTCCGCCTCGTCGCCGCGTGCGGTCAGCATGATGATCGGTACGCCGTCCGGCCGCTCCCGCAGCCGCCGACAGACCTCCAGCCCGTCCAGCACCGGCAGCATCAGGTCGAGCACCACCAGGTGCGGCGGTCGCCGGGCCACGGCGGTGAGCGCGGCCGCCCCGTCGCCGACGTGGTCGACCTGGTAGCCGGCGTGCTCCAGGTACCGGCAGACGACGTCGCTGACCGTCCGGTCGTCGTCGACCACCAGCACCCGCTGCGCCACCGCGTACCTCCCCGTCGTCCGCCCAGCGTAACGACGGGCGGGCTTGTTGATCTATTGCGAGGTTCTTACGGACCGGCCGTGACGGCGTCAGCCTCCGGCCGATGCGGATCCCGCCGCAGCCGCTGATCCGGCCCGCCCGGTCGACCGGCCCGGCGTACCGTGATCGACGGCGCTCGCGGACGGTCGGCAGGTGAGGAGGTGGCCCCGGTGCTCGACCGGCGGTTGTACCTGCACCTGGCGAGCTGGCTGGGGCAGTGGCCGGCCGGTCCGGGGCTGCACGTGGTGAGCTCGAACCGGCGGCCGCGACCGGCCTGGGACGGCCGGCTTCGTCCCGCCGTCGCGGTCGCCGCTCCCGATTGCAGCATTCTGTCCGTCCCACCCGACCGGGTGGCGGCGGTGCGGGCCTTGGCGTGCGGTCGTCCGATCGAGGAGCTGCTGCCGTTCCTACCGGCAGCGGTCGGCAAGCCTGGTTGGCCCGCCCACGGCAGCGTCTTCCGCTGGAGCGTCGCCCCCGCCCGGTTGCCAGAGGTGGGGGAGTGGACCCCGCCCACCGACCCCGGGCTGCCGCCCTGGCTCCGCTTCTTCAGCCGCCCCGTGCTGGTGGTGCGGGACGCCGACGGGCGCTACCTGGCCGGGGCGGGGATCAAGCGGCACGACGCGTACGGCCACGAGCTGGCGGTCGGCACCGTCCGAGAGGCGCGGGGGCGGGGGCTGGCCCGGCGGCTGGTCGCCCAGGCGGCCCGCCGGGTGCTCGACGAGGGTGCCGTTCCGACCTACCTGCACGCTTTCGACAACCCCGCCTCGGCCCGAGTGGCCGAGGCGGCCGGCTTCCCGGACCGGGGCTGGACGTCGTACGGGGTCTATCCGAGCTGACCCGCGGCCGTTTAGCCGGCCGACGGGCCTGGGTAGGGGTGCCGGCATGGCTGAGCACCGTGCACCGGATTTCGAGCCCGCGAAGCGTCCACGCGCCGTGGCCGCCGACGGCGGGGAGCCGCCGGGCGCGGACACGGTCGCCGAGCCGGCTCGCCGGCGGGACCGGACCCGCTTCCTCTACCTGGCGGTCATCGTGGCCGTGCTGGCCGGCATCGCCGTCGGTCTGCTCTTCCCGGACTTCGGGGAGTCGCTGAAGCCGCTCGGCACCGGCTTCGTCAACCTGATCAAGATGATGATCGGGCCGGTGATCTTCTGCACGATCGTGCTCGGCGTCGGCTCGGTACGCAAGGCCGCCCAGGTGGGCAAGGTCGGCGGCCTGGCGCTCGCGTACTTCCTCACCATGTCGACGGTGGCGCTCGCGATCGGCCTGGTGGTGGGCAACCTCATCCACCCCGGCTCGGGCCTGCACCTCAACGACGCCCTCGCCGGGGCGGGGCAGAAGGCGGCCGGCGGCGAGTCCGAGGGGACGGTCGACTTCCTGCTCGGCATCATCCCGACCACGCTCTTCTCGGCGCTCACCGAGGGGGATGTGCTCCAGGCGCTCCTCATCGCCCTGCTGGTCGGGTTCGCCGTGCAGAGCCTGGGCCGCCGGGGCGAGCCGGTGATCAACGCGATCGCCGCGCTGCAGCGAGTGGTCTTCAAGGTGCTGGCGATGATCATGTGGCTGGCCCCGATCGGCGCGTTCGGCGCGATCGCCGCCGTGGTCGGCGCCACCGGCGTGGACGCGCTGAAAAGCCTGGCCCAGGTCATGCTCGGCTTCTACGCCACCTGCCTGATCTTCGTCTTCGTGGTGCTCGGCGCGCTGCTCTGGTTCGTCGCTCGCATCTCGATCTTCAAGCTGCTGGGCTACCTCGGGCGGGAGTTCCTGCTGATCCTGTCGACCTCGTCGTCGGAGTCCGCGCTGCCCCGGCTGATCGCCAAGATGCAGCACGTCGGGGTGAGCCGCCCGGTCGTCGGCATCACGGTGCCGACCGGCTACTCGTTCAACCTCGACGGCACGGCGATCTACCTGACCATGGCGTCGCTGTTCATCGCCGACGCGCTGGGCAAGCCGATGTCGATCGGCGAGCAGATCGGCCTGCTGGCGTTCATGGTCATCGCCTCCAAGGGTGCCGCCGGCGTGACCGGCGCCGGCCTGGCCACCCTGGCCGGCGGCCTCCAGTCGCACCGGCCCGACCTGGTCGACGGCGTCGGCCTGATCGTCGGCATCGACCGGTTCATGTCCGAGGCCCGGGCGCTGACCAACTTCGCCGGCAACGCGGTCGCCACCGTGCTGGTCGGCACCTGGACCGGCGAGTTCGACCGGGACCGGGCGGCGGCGGTGCTGCGCGGGGACGACCCGTTCGACGAGGTCACCATGCTCGACGAGGAGGACGCGCACGGGGTGCCGGCCGACGAGACGGAGGCAGACGCCCGGCTGGCTGACCCGGAGGGGCGGGTGCCGGCACCACGCTGACCGAGCCGCGCGGACCGTGGATCCGGGGTCGGATCCACGGTCCGCGGCTTCTCCCCAGGTCCAACAGGGGTAACGCTAGGTGTCGATGAGCTCGCGGGCAAGATGCCCTCGGGCTATTTCGGCTCTCCGCCAGCGGCCCGGGTCCCCGGGACACGACCGTTCGACGTCGCCCGTACGCGGTTGGCCCGCCGGCCGGGTATGGTCGCCTCGGCGACGGGCGGCCGCCGCGGGAGCTCGGGAGGGTGGTCATGCAGGTCGGTACGCGGGAGGTGGAGCCCGGGCGCTTCGTCCTGGCCCCCCTCGGCGACATCGACATGGCCAGCGTCCGCCGGGTGGAACAGGCGCTGCAGGCCGTCCTCGACCGACCCGGGGTGGTGGAGATCGTGGTCGATCTCGCCGAGGTTCCGTTCCTCGACTCGACCGGCGTCGCCGCCCTGCTCCGCGGCGCCGCCGAGGCGGTCGGCCGGGGCGCCAGCCTGCGGGTCGCCAACCCGCGACCGCTGGTGGCCCGGGTGCTGCGGATCACCGCGGTGGACACCCTGCTCGGCCTGCCCGGCGGCGACGCCGACGGGACCTCCAGCGTCGAGCCGGGCTGGCGCCGGCTCCGCTGACCCTGCTCAGGGCTCGACCCGCGCCGCCGCCTCCCCGGACCACTCCACCAGCACCACCGTGGCGTCGTCCCAGGACGCGGTGCCCCGGTGCGCCGCCACCGCCCGGCTCAACCGGCGCAGCGTCTCCGGGGCGGGCAGGCCCGACCCGATGTGCCGCTCGGCCAGGTCGGCCAGCCGGGGCAGGCCGAACATCTCCCCGGCCGCGTTCCGGGCCTCGGTCACCCCGTCGGTGTGCAGCAGCAGCCGGTCGCCCGGCTCCAACCGGATCTCGGCCACCTCGCCGGGACCACCGCCGGTCAGGCCGAGCGGGAGGCGCCGTCCACCGGTCAGCGCGCGTACCGCCCGGCCGCGGCGCAGCAGCACCGGGGCGGGATGCCCGGCGTTGACGTAGCGCAGCCGGCCGCTGTCGATGTCGAAGGTGGCCAGCACGCCGGTGACGAACCGGCCGTCCGTCCACTGGCTGCGCAGGGCCGCGTCGACCGCCCCGGGCAGCTCGGGCAGGTCCGTGCCGGTACGCCGGGCCGCGCGGAGCGCGGAGATCGCCACGGAGGTGGTGAGCACCGCCGGCAGGCCGTGCCCGACCCCGTCCAGGATGGCGAGGGCCAGGGTCGTGCCGTCCAGCGCGTAGTCGAAGGCGTCCCCGCCCACCTCGTAGCAGGGCTCGAGGATGCCGCTGACCGCCACGGTGTCGGTGGCGAAGGTCAGCGGTGGCAGCAGATGCCAGAGCAGCTCCGCGGAGACCGCCATCGGTCGGCTCCGACGGACCGAATGGAGGCCGTCGCCGTAGGCCGTCTTGGCGGTGATCAGGTGGCCGACCAGCCCGGAGATCAGGCGGCAGCCGTCGCGGACCGCCTCGTCGTCGGGGTCGAGGTCGGCTGGCAGGAAGACCTCCAGCAGGCCCAGCCGGTCGGTGCCGTTCACCACCGGCACCCAGAGCCGGCCGTCCTGCCCGGCGCGCACCCGCACCTCGGTGTAGGCGCGGCCGGGCAGGCTGGCGTCGATCGGCAGCGGATCGGGCAGCGGCCGGCCGGGCTCGGGCAGCGGACGCAACATGTCCTGCTCGACGTCCACCAGGTAGGTGGTGACCGTGACTCCGAGGTCGCGCAGCGCCGCGTTCACCCCGGTCGCCAGCGCGTCCGGCGGCTGCCGGTGCGACCGGGCGGTGAGGTCGGCCAGGGCGCGCAGCCAGGAATCGGTGGTGCTCATCCCCTGCGCTTACCCGCAATCAGGCCCGCTCAGACCAGCCGCTCAGTCGGCCAGGCCGAGCACCTCGGCCGCCGCCCGGCCGTTGGCGTGGCTGGCACCGTACGTGGTGACGAACGCGCGGGCGTTGGCCGGCCGCCAGCGCCCG
The DNA here is from genome assembly GCF_003857015.1 of Micromonospora globispora. GTDB lineage: Bacteria > Actinomycetota > Actinomycetes > Mycobacteriales > Micromonosporaceae > Micromonospora > Micromonospora globispora. The sequence goes on from NZ_QGGF01000292.1 coordinate 20,367, forward strand.
GGCCAGCCCATCTCCACCACGGTCACCGGGTGCCGGGCGGCCAGCGCCTCGACCAGTTCGGGTCCGCCCGGTAGCCGGTGCAGGTGCCGCCCGACCAGCACGATCGGCCGGTCCCCGGCAAGCCGCCGCAGCGCCTCCGGGTCGGTCTCGCCGGCCACCGCCCGGACCTCCTCGGCGTCGGCCAGGTGCGGGCCCAGCCCCCACGGCACCCGCCCCTCAGCGATGGTGGAGGCGGCGTGCAGTTGGACGACGAGGGGCCGGGTCAATTCGGTCACGTCCCCCTCGACGCGGATCGCGCGGAGCGCGGCGGCGTACCCGAGTCGCTCGGTGACCGGGGTCGGCGGGCCGGCGGCCCGGGTCCAACCGGCGAGGTCGGCGGCCCGGCCGGCGGCCTCCTCGACCCGGGCCCGGTCCAGCCGGCCGTCGCTGAGCGCCTCGACGATCTCGGCGGCGACCTGCTCGACCAGGTCGGCGTCGACCTTGGCGCCGATGCAGAGCAGGTCCGCGCCGGCGGCGAGGGCCCGGACGGCGGCGGGGCCGACCCCGCCGGCGGCCAGCGCCGCGCCCTTCATCTCCAGAGCGTCGGTGATCACCGTGCCGGTGAAGCCGTACTCGACGCGGAGCAGGTCGACCAGGACCGCCCGACTGAAGGTGGCCGGGCCGTCCCCGGTCAGGGGCGGCACCCGGATGTGGGCCGTCATGATCGCCCGGACCCCGGCGTCGACGACCGCGGCGAACGGCGGCAGGTCCCGCTCGCGCAGCACGGCCGGCGACACGTCGACGGTGGGCAGTTCGTAGTGGGAGTCGGCGACGGTCGCGCCGTGGCCGGGGAAGTGCTTGGCGCAGGCCGCCACGCCGGCGGACTGGAGGCCGGCCACCGCGGCGGCCGAGTGGGCGGCCACCCGGGCCGGGTCGGCCCCGAACGAGCGGGTGCCGATGACCGGGTTTTCGTCCGCGGTGTTGACGTCCACGGTAGGGGCCAGGTCGATGGTGATGCCGAGGGCGGCCAGCTCGGCGCCGATGGCCGCGTAGACCTGGCGGGTGAGCCCGAGGTCGTCGACCGCGCCCAGCGCCGCGTTGCCCGGGTACGGGCTGCCGGTGGCGTGGGCGAGCCGGGTGACGTCGCCACCCTCCTCGTCGATCGCGATGATGACGTCCGGGCGGCCGGCGCGCAGGGCCTCGGTGCTCGCCGCCACCTGGGCCGGGTCGTGGATGTTGGTGCCGAACAGGGTGTGCCCGGCGAGCCCGTCGGTCAGCAGGTCCACGGCCCAGTCGGGCGGGACCGGCCCCGGGTACGCGGCGAGCAGCGTGCCGAGCGCGAGCCGGCGGAGTCCTGGATCCAGCCCCACGTGTTTCCCCTTTCGGTGCCGGAACGGCACGAGTGTCGCACCGGAGGCGACGTCCCGGAGGGCGTCGCTGTCGGGTCGGCCGACGACTCCGGTTCCGGGTGGCCGATACGCTAGCGGGCACCCGTCTGCAGGTCTTTTAGTTGTTAGCAAAGTTTACTGAAAATAGAGGACGTGGCATGAGTGCGACCCGGCTGCCCGGTACCCCCCGCCTGTTGCGGGCGCTCAACGACCGCGCGGCGCTGGAACTCCTCCTCGAGCAGGGGCCGCTCACCCGGGCCCGGCTCGGCGAGCTGACGGGACTCTCCAAGGTCACCGCCTCCCAGCTGGTCGAACGGCTGGAGGAGCGGGGGCTGGTCACCCGGGTCGGCGAGCAGGCCGGCGGGCGGGGCCCGAACGCCCAGCTCTACGCCGTCCGGCCGGGCAGCGCCCACGTCGTCGGCGTGGACGTCGGCGCCGAGCGGGTGGTGGCGGCCTGCGCGGACATCACCGGGGCGGTGATCGGCCGGGTCGAGCAGTCCACCCGGGACACCGACGACCCGGTGGGCGTGGTGCACAACGCCGTGGTGCAGGCGGCGAGCAGCGCCGGCGCGGAGCTGTCGAGTGTACGACGGGTGGTGCTGGGCACCCCCGGCCTGGTCGACCCGGGGACCGGGGACATCACCTTCGCGTTCAACCTGCCGCGCTGGCACAGCGGCCTGCTCGCCGCGCTCCGCGAGGACCTGCACACCCCGGTGGTCTTCGAGAACGACGTCAACCTCGCCGCGGTCGCCGAGGCGCAGTCCGGCGCCGCGCAGGGGGTTTCGGACTTCGTCCTGGTCTGGGTGGACGCCGGCGTCGGTCTGGCCATCATGCTCGGCCGCCGGCTGCACCACGGCAGCAGCGGCGCGGCCGGTGAGATCGGATACCTGCCGGTGCCCGGGGTGCCGATCCCGCGGGACGTCTCCAAGCGGGCCAAGCCGGCCTTCCAGCAGCTCGCCGGGGCGGACGCGGTCCGCGCGCTGGCCGCCGAGCACGGTTTCACCGCCGACACCGCGGCCGACGCGGTGCGCGCCGCCATCGCCGCCGGTACCGAAGGTGGGCCGATGCTGGACGAGCTGGCCCGCCGGCTGGCCCTCGGCGTGGCCAGCACCTGCGTGGTCCTCGACCCGCCGCTGGTGGTGCTGGCCGGCGAGGTGGGGCGGGCCGGTGGGGTGGCGCTGGCCGAGCGGGTGCAGCACGAGGTCGCGGCGATCACGCTGGTCCGTCCGCGGGTGGTGCCGACCGGGCTCACCGAGGAGCCGATCCTGCGGGGCGCGCTGCGGACCGCGCTGGACGCGGTCCGCGACGAGGTCTTCGGCTCGACGGTCGGCTGAGCGGCCGCGCGCCGATCCGCCTCCGTCTGCCACCACGTGAAGGAATGTTTCACCAAAGGCCCGGGTGCTGCAAGGTCTTGCCGCACCCGGGCCCTCGGCCGTCGACCGGTCAGATCAAGTCGCGGCGGCGGAACGCGGTGAACGCGGCCACCACCAGCACCGCCGTCAGGCCGAGCAGCACCACCAGCCCCGGCCGCCAGCTCATCGTGTAGAAGCCGTCGCAGAAGCCGGCCGTGTCGCCCCGGCAGGCATGGTTGTCCCAGAACCCGGCCTCACCGGTGAGCCACGCGGCCACGTAGCTGGAGATCATCCACCGGTCCGGACGGGCCGCGTCGAGGATCTGTAGCACCACCCGGGCGCCCCCCTCCCAGACCACCAGGTACGCCGCCACGGTGCCCAGCGCCGCCGCGGTGTGCCGGCCCAGCGTGGCGAGCGCGAACCCGAGCGTGGCGCCCAGCAGCACCAGCACCAGCCCGCGCCCGTACGTGGCGCCCAGCGACCGCCAGAACTCCCCGTCGAGCCGCCCCGGCATCCCCGCCCTCTCGGCGATCAGCCAGAACGCGGCCAGGTACGCCGCCGACGCCACCGCGGAGAGCACCAGCAGCGCGCCGAGCAGCGTGCCCAGCTTGGTGCCGAGCACCGCCAACCGACGCGGCCGCCACAGCAGCAGGTTGACCACCCCACCGGAGTTGAGATCCGCTCCGATGTAGGAGGCGCCGACCAGGAACCCGAAGAGGACCAGGAAGGCGATGAGGAAGTAGAGCAACGGTCGGGCCTCGGCGGAGAAGGTGAACACCCCGTTGAGGAAGTCCGACGCCACCGGCAACCGTTCCATCTGCGCCGGGTCGATCTCGAGGCAGTCCGCGGGGACGTAGTCGCTCTCCTCGGGCGAGATCTCCCCGGCCTTGATCCGGAGGCACCGGTCGTGCGCCTCCTCCATGCTGCGCAGCTGCGCGGCCGCCTGGGCCTGGGCGTTGCTCTTCTCGGCGACGGTCGGCCGGTGCGACCCGGCCAGCGTGGTCGCCGCCGTGACCGCGAACGCCAGGAGCAGCAGCACCACCATGAGCTGCACGAAGCGGCGTGCGCTCAGCCGCTCCACCTCGGCACGGACCAGGTTCACGCGTCCACCTCCCGGTTCTCCCGCGCGTTCAGCTCGATCAGCGCGCCGTCCGGCGCGGGCAGCGCCGAGTCGTCCACCTGGCGCGGCACCGTCGGATGCGGCATCGTCCCGGTCAGCTCCAGGAAGACGCTCTCCAGGTCCGGCCGGAGCGGGACCAGCTCGCGTACCCAGAGACCCTGCTCGCCCAGCGTTCGGGTGATCAGCTCCGGTTCGTCCACCCCGGCGACCACCAGGTGGTCGGGGTGATCGGTCACCGACAGCCCGCGCCCGCGCAGCAGCTCCGCCGCGCGCTCCGGCTCCGCCACCCGGACCTGGAACTCGTGCTGGTCGAAGCCCGCGAGCACCTCGTCCACCCGGCCCGCCGCCACCCGACGGCCCCGGGAAATGATCGTCACGTGGTCGCAGATCAGCTGGATCTCGGCCAGGATGTGGCTGGAGAGCAGCACGGTCACGCCGGTCGCGGCGAGCGACCGCATGAGGTCGCGCATCTCCCGGATGCCCGCCGGGTCCAGCCCGTTCGCCGGCTCGTCCAGGATCAGCAGCTCCGGGCTCTTGAGCAGCGCCGACGCCACCGCCAGCCGCTGCTTCATGCCGAGTGAGTAGCCCTTGACCCGCTCGTCGCCCCGGTCCCGCAGGCCGACCTGCTCCAGCACCTCGTCGACCCGGCTGGTCGGCACGCCGCCGGCCAGGGCGAGCAGCCGCAGCGTGCGGTGGGCGGTGAAGTTGCCGAAGAACTGCGGGCTCTCCACGATCGCGCCCACCCGGCCGGCGACCTCGGACAGCCGCGCCGGCGCCGGCGCCCCCAGCACGCTCATCCGGCCGCCGTCGGCCCGCACCAGCCCGAGCAGTGCGCGCAGCGTGGTGGTCTTGCCCGAGCCGTTCGGCCCGAGGAAGCCGTGGATCTGCCCGGCCTCGACCAGCAGATCGAAGCCGTCGACGGCGACCCGGCGCCCCTGGCGCAGGGTGTGGAACGTCTTGCGGAGGCCGTCGATCTCGATGACCGCGCTCATCCGCGCGGCTCCTGACAGGGCATGGACCATCCTCCGGAATAGGTGACCAACGACACGGCGCCTCACCCTATGGCGGCAGCGCCGCCCGTGGGGGGCACCGCACGCCGTGCGTGATTGGATGGACCGGTGACTGGTGACCTGATCCCCGGCGCCGCCGGCGCCCCTGCCGCCCCCTCGACCGTGGACGCGGATCTGGTGGTCAGCCTCGACGGGGTGGGCGTCAAGCGTTCCGGCACCGCGCTGCTGCACGACGTCGACTGGCGGGTCGAGCTGGACGAGCGCTGGGTGGTGCTCGGGCCGAACGGTGCCGGAAAGACAACACTGCTCAACCTGGCCGCCGGTCGGCTGCACCCGACCACCGGCACCGCGCACGTGCTCGGCGAGCGGATCGGCCGCACCGACGTCAACGAGCTGCGGATGCGGATCGGCCTCTCCACCGCCGCGCTGGCCGAGCGGATCCCCGCCGACGAGCGGGTGAGCGACGTGGTGGTGACCGCGGCGTGGTCGGTGGTGGGCCGCTGGCGGGAGAGCTACGACCGCACCGACGAGGCGCGGGCCCGCGCCCTGCTCGGCCAGCTCGGCATCGGGCACCTCGCCGACCGCGGGTACGGGACGCTCTCGGAGGGGGAACGCAAGCGGGTGCAGATCGCCCGGGCGCTGATGACCGACCCCGAGCTGCTACTGCTCGACGAGCCGGCCGCGGGGCTCGACCTCGGCGGCCGTGAGGACCTGGTGACCCGGCTGGCCGATCTGGCGTACGACCCGGACGCCCCGGCCCTAGTCCTGGTCACCCACCACGTCGAGGAGATCCCGCCCGGCTTCACCCACGCGCTGCTGCTGCGGGAGGGCGGTGTGGTGGCACAGGGGCTGCTCGCCGACACCCTGACCGCCGACAACCTGTCGAAGACCTTCGGCCTCCCGCTGGTCGTGGAGCGTTCCGGCGACCGCTGGACCGCCCGCGCCGCCTGAGGCGGAAAGGAGTCGTCATGCCGCAGACCCGGGTTGTCGTGGTGGGCAGCGCCAACATGGACCTGATCGGCATGGCGCCCGCCCTGCCCCGGCCGGGCGAGACGGTGCTCGGCAGCGATTTCGTCATGCTCCCCGGCGGCAAGGGCGCCAACCAGGCGATCGCCGCGGCCCGCGCCGGCGCCTCCTGCGCCTTCCTCGGTGCGATCGGCTCGGACGCCTTCGGGGTCACCCTCAAGGCCCGGATCACCGCCGCCGGGGTGGACACCGGCCAGCTCCGGGTGGTCTACGGGGCCTCCGGGGTGGCCCTGGTGATGGTCAACGCCGACGGGGAGAACGCGATCCTGGTGATCCCCGGCGCCAACGGCGCGTTCACCGGGCTCACCGAGGGCGAGCTGGCGGCCGTACGCGAGGCGGACGTGCTGGTCGCCCAGCTGGAGGTGCCGGTCGAGACGGTGACCGAGGCGGCGGTCGCCGCCCGCGCCGCCGGCACCCGGGTGGTCCTCAACGCGGCGCCGGCCCGGCAGGTGCCGGCCGACCTGCTCGCCGCCGTGGACCTGTTGGTGGTGAACGAGGGCGAGGCGAACGCGCTCACCGGCCGCGGCCGGGACGACCCGGGGGCGCTGCTCGCCCTGGTGCCGCGCGCGGTGCTGACCCTCGGTGGCGAGGGCGCCTGGTACGTCGACCGGGACGGCGCCGCCGTGCACGTGCCGGCGGTGAAGGTGGACGTGGTCGACTCCACCGCCGCGGGGGACGCCTTCACCGCCGCGCTCGCCGTGGCCTGGGGCGAGGGGCGGGACCTGCTCGAGGCGGTGCACTGGGCGGCGGCTGCCGGGGCGGCCTGCGTACGGCGACTCGGCGCCTCGGTGGCGCTGCCCCGCCGGTACGAGATCGACGAGCTGTACGCCCCACCCGCCTGACCGGCCGCTACGCCGCGCCGGTCCGGAAGGCCCGCCGGTACGCCGACGGCGAGGTGCGCATGGCGCGTCCGAAGTGGTGCCGGTAGGTGACCGGGCTGTCGAAGCCGACCGCCGCGGCGATCTCCTCCACCCCGGCGTCGGTCGTCTCCAGCAGGGACAGGCTGGCCCGCACCCGCTGGTCGATCAGCCAGCGGATCGGGCTGGTCCCGGTGGCGCGGGCGAAGTGCCGCAGGTAGCTGCGGGCCGACATGTGCGCCTGCCGGGCCAGCGTCTCCACGGTCATCGGTTCGGCCAGGTGGGTCACCGCCCACGCCATGCTGGCGGCGATCCGGGCGTCGTCCGGGTCGACGCTCACCGGCGCCTCGATGAACTGCGCCTGCCCACCGTCCCGGTGCGGCGGGATCACCAGCCGGCGGGCCACCGCGTTCGCGATCGCCGCGCCGAAGTCGCGGCGGATCACGTGCACGCAGAGGTCGAGGCCGGCCGCGCTGCCTGCGCTGGTGAGGATGTCGCCGTCGTCGAGATAGAGCACGTCGGGGTCGACGGTCACGGCGGGGTGGCGCCGGGCCAGCAGGTCCGCGTACCGCCAGTGGGTGGTCGCCCGTCGGCCGTCGAGCAGGCCCGCGCCGGCCAGCGCGAACGCACCGGAGCAGATCGACATCAGCCGGGCGCCCCGGCGGTGCGCCCGGCGCAGGGCCGTGACCAGCTCCGGAGACGGGTCCGCGGCCACGTCCGGCACCCCGGGCAGGATCACCGTGCCGGCCTCGGCGAGGGTGTCCAGGCCGTACGGGGTGTGCAGGCTGGCGCCCCCGACGACCGGCACCGGCCCGGGGAGTTCGGCGCAGACGGTCAGCCGGTACCAGTCGACGGCGAGCTCGGGGCGGGGCAGCCCGAACACCTCGGTCACGATCCCGGTCTCGAAGACCGACATGCCCGGGAAGGCGAGGACGGCGACGGACCGGTCGGCGGGGGCCATGGCGGGATGTTAGCGGAGAACGTCGTTCCCGCCACTCCTCGACGGCCGTCCCGGACCCGAGGATCGGAGACATGACGTTCTCCGTACCGCCGGCCGACCCGGCGACCGCCGCCGCCCACTTCCGCGCCCGCCTCAGCTTCGAGACCGACGTCAGCGACGTGCACGCCGCCCTGGAGGCGGCTACGCCCGGGCTGGTGGTCGTCGACTCCCGGGGCATCGCGGCATGGCGACAGGGTCACCTCCCGGGTGCCGTGCACCTGCCCACCATCGAGATCGCGAGTCGGGTCGGGGACCTGGTGCCGCCCGGTTCGGCCGTGGTGACGTACTGCTGGGGGCCCGGCTGCAACGGCGCCACACGGGCGGCGCTGGAGTTCGCCCGGCTCGGCTATCCGGTCAAGGAGATGATCGGCGGGTTCGAGTACTGGGCGCGGGAAGGGCTGCCGGTGGTCACCCCGGGCGGGATGGTCCGCCGGCAGGTGGACGAGCTCACCGCGCCCCGGTCCGCCGTCGTCTGCGACTGCTGACCGGCCGGGTGGGCGCGGTCCGTCGGGCGTCGCCGTACGCCCGGCAGCTCACTCGGTCGGCTCGTCGGTGAGCCGCTCGCCGCGACGCCGCAGCATGCCGAGACCCGGGATGCCGGCGACCGCGAGCTTGAGGTCCCGGGTGACGTCGAGCAGGTCGTGCAGGTCCGGGCCGACCCGGTCCAGCGTGGCGAGGATCGGCAGGATGTCCGCGGTCAGGTGCTCCTTGAGCTTGGGCAGCTCGTCGACGAGCCGGATCGCCGCCGTCACCTCCTCGTGGCTGAGCTGCTCGACGAACCGGGTCGCCATCGGTGCCGCCCGCCGCAGCGCCGGCTCGTACGCGGCCAGCAGCTCGGCGGCGGTGCCCGCGGCCTTTTCCGCCACGATGACGGTGCCGGCCGCCCGCCCGGCCACCGCGTCCGCCTCGGCGACCACCGTGCCGGCCGCCCGGGCCACCTGTTCCGCCTCCCCGACCACCACGCCGGCCGCGGCGGAGACCTGCTCGGCCTCGCCCACCACCACGGCGGCCGCCGCGGCCACCTCGGTGGCGTTCTCGATCGCGGTGGTGGCGGCGGCGCTGATCACCGCCACCTCGTGGACCGCCGCCTCGGCGTCGGTGAGCACCCGGTCGGTCCGGTCCAGGGTGCCCTCGATCCGGTCCACCACCCCGTTGATCCGGTGCAGCAGCGCCTCCACCCCGTCGAGCACCGCGAAGGCGCGGGCCGGCACGGCGGCGAACGAGGCGGCCGAGCCGAACGCCTGGTCCAGAGCGGAACGGGTGCGCCCGACGACGTCGCCGGGGCGGGGGAGGGGAATCGCCATGTCAACCAGTGTGCGTCGGCTAGGCCAGCGCCGCCGGGCGGCGACGGGCGGTCCTCGTCACGTCCGCCCGGCGGCTCCGTCGACCCGGTTCAGCGCACGCCCTCGAAGCTGACCTGCCGGTCGGTCTGCGCGGGCGCGCCCCACACCGCCTCGTCGTACGTCGTGTCCCCGGCCAGGTAGAGCAGGAACCACTCGGTGGGAGCCGCTTGCTGAGCAGCAACTGGGTGGCCCGGCTGATCGCGCCGCTGTCGCAGAAGAACGAGCCGCTGTCCATGAAGCCGCAGTGGAAGCCGCCCTTGATGATGCGGAGCTGCTTGGCCGGCGGCCCGCCGCGTAGATCGGCCGCTGGTGGTCGACCACCCGGCTGACCGCTGCCGGCGGCGGTGGCGGGTAGTAGATGCGGGCCGAGAAGGACCGCCCGGCCGCGTTGACGGTGATGTCGACGTACCCGGGGGCGTGGGCGCCGGGGCCGGACGGGTCGGCCGGCGTCGCGACCGAGCTTGCGGCGCCGGTCGGGGTGGCGCCCCTGGCCGTCGGTTCGTCAATAACCGGGACGTTGTGGCCGCGGCTGACTCCGCGCCGGTCCGCTGCGGGTCGCCCTCGCCCTCGCCGGGGCCGCCAGGCGCGGATGTCGTGGGCCGAGCAGGGCGCCCCGCGTCCCGTTGCCGTCGGTGACTGACGGTCGCCCTCACGGTCGGTGACGGTCGGCCGAGCCTGCGGTGGGAGGCTTCCCGCCTTTGCTCTGCTGCCCTCCCCGCAACACCCCGCTTGACCAGGGCGGACGCGTCCGGTGCCCGGCGTCGGGCGGTTGCGGCCGGTAACTGTTGCCTCCGCTGCAGCAGAGCAAAGGCGGCGGTGCGGGTGTGGTCGGTCTCGGCCGAGGGTGCGGAGAGTGAGGCGCCGTGGCGGCTGGCGGACCGGTGGCGCCGGTCGGCCACCCCGGCCCGGCCCGGCCCGCCCCAGCACCCGACGGCGCGGGCCCGGTCGGCGGCGTAGCGTCGGCGGGCATGGGGGAGAGCGAGCAGGAGCGCAACATCGAGGTCGTCCGGCGGTACCTGCGGACGTTCGTCACCAGGGACCTGGGCGAGCTGCGGAAGGTGGTCGCCGAGGACGTGCGGATCTACGGCTCCGGTGTCGAGGTACAGGGGCGGCACTACCCCGAGCAGGCCGTCTCCTCGCCCGGGCTGACCGTGCTCGACCAGGAGATCCTCGAGATGTTCGCGGCCGAGGACCGGGTGGTCGTCTCAATGGCGCAGACGTATCGGCGGGACGCGACGGGTGCCACCGCGGTGCAGAGTGCCTGCAAGATGTACCGGCTGGCCGGCGGCAGGATCGTCCAGTTCTGGGGCGAGCAGGACCTCTACGGCCTGCTGCGCGGCCTGGCGATGCTGTCCGACGCGCCGATCGAGTTCTGACGCCGCCGCGGCGCCTGCCCGCTCTCCATCGCCCGCTGCACCGCCCGGTAGATCTGCCCGAAACGCAGCGCGTCACCGGTGCGGAGCAGGCGTACCGGCTGGCCGCGCCAGCGGGCCCACATCTCCAGCTGCCGGCTGCCCCGGGCGTACGACCGGTCGAGGTGCTCGAAGAGGAAGTCGGCGAGCGGCCCGACCCCGAGCCCGACCAGCACCGAGGCGCCGACGATGGCGAGCGTCACGACCGGCGAGCGGTGCAGCCAGATCGCCAGTCCGACGCCGAGCACGGCGGCCACCAGCGGCCCGGCGAGTGCGGCTCCGATGGCCCCCCGCCCGGCTAGCACCCGCCAGGAGCGGCTGCCCCGGCGGTGCCACACCATGCTGATTTCCGCGAGCGGGAACGTCCGACCGTCCACCCGTACGGCGGTGGAGGTGACCTGCACCGACTTGTCGTCGTAGTACGTGATCATGGCCTGACTCCCGGTGGCGGGGCGGACACCAGACTACTTACCCCAACGACCCGGGTCGTAAGGTTGGCACGCGACTTCGACGAGGAAGTGAGGGCAGCGTGAGCGAGTTCGTTCGGCTGGAAACCAAGGACGGCATCGGCACCATCCGCCTGGCGCGGCCGCCGATGAACGCGCTCAACACCCAGGTGCAGGAGGAGCTGCGCGCCGCCGCGGCCGCCGCCACCGCCGACAACCAGGTGCGAGCGGTCATCGTGTACGGCGGGGAGAAGGTCTTCGCCGCCGGCGCGGACATCAAGGAGATGGCCGACATGTCCTACGTGGACATGGCGGAGCGGGCGGCCGACCTCTCCAGCGCGCTGGGCGCGATCGCGCGGATCCCGAAGCCGGTGGTCGCCGCGATCACCGGGTACGCCCTCGGCGGCGGCTGCGAGCTCGCCCTCGCCTGCGACTGGCGGATCGTGGCCGAGGACGCCAAGCTCGGCCAGCCCGAGATCAAGCTCGGCATCATCCCCGGCGCCGGCGGCACCCAGCGGCTGGCCCGACTCGTCGGCCCGGCGCGGGCCAAGGACCTGATCATGTCGGGCCGGATGGTGGACGCCCAGGAGGCGCTGCGGATCGGCCTGGCCGACCGGGTCGTCCCGGCCGCCGAGGTCTACGACGCCGCGGTCGCCCTGGTGCAGCCGTACCTGACCGGCCCCGTGCAGGCCCTGCGGGCGGCCAAGCTGGCCGTGGACGCCGGCCTGGACATGGACCTCAACTCGGGTTTGGCCTGGGAGAGTCAGCTCTTCGCGGCGCTCTTCGCCACCGACGACCGGCGCGAGGGCATGGCCGCGTTCGTGGAGAAGCGCAAGCCGGACTTCACCGGCCGCTGAGACCGGTCGGGTCGGCGGCGCACCACGCCGCCGACCCGAGAGCGGTTCACATTCTTCCTACCGGCCAGTAGCGTGTGACTCCGCATCTGTGACGAGGGGAGCGGCGATGACGGAACGGGTCGAGGGCCACGGCGGAGAGCTCGCGCTGGCGGCGCTGCGCGCGCACGGCGTACGGGAGATGTTCACCCTCTCCGGCGGGCACGTCTTCCCGCTCTACGACGCCGCGCACAAGACGGACTTCCCGATCTACGACGTGCGGCACGAGCAGTCCGCCGTGTTCGCGGCCGAGGCGGTGGCCAAGCTCCAGCGCCGGCCCGGTCTGGCCGTGCTCACCGCCGGCCCTGGTGTCACCAACGGCGTCTCCGGGCTGACCAGCGCCTTCTTCAACGCCTCCCCGGTGCTGGTGTTGGGCGGCCGGGCGCCGCAGTTCCGCTGGGGCTCCGGCAGCCTCCAGGAGATGGACCACCTGCCGCTGGTCGCCCCGGTCACCAAGCACGCCGAGACGGTGTTCAGCGCCGACGACATCCCGCGGGCCGTGACGGCGGCCCTCACCGCCGCGCTCACCCCGCACCGCGGCCCCGTCTTCCTCGACTTCCCGCTCGAGGCGGTCTTCTCGGTCGGCGACGCCGAGCTGCCGCAGGTCTCCCCGGTCGCGCCGACCGAGGCCGACCCGGACGAGGTCGCCCGGGCCGCCGGCCTGATCGCGGCCGCCAGCCGGCCGGTCATCATCGCCGGCTCCGACGTGTACGCCGGGGACGCGATCGACGCCCTGCGGGCCGCCGCCGAGGCGTTGCAGGTACCGGTCTTCACCAACGGCATGGGCCGTGGCGCGCTGCCGCCCGAGCACCCGCTCGCCTTCGCCAAGGCCCGCCGGGTCGGCCTCAAGAACGCCGACGTGGTGGTGGTCATCGGCACCCCGCTGGACTTCCGGCTCGGCTTCGGCGACTTCGGCGACGCCCAGGTGGTGCACATCGTGGACGCGCCCAGCCAGCGCGCCGGGCACGTGCAGCCAGCCGCCAGCCCCGCCGGTGACCTGCGACTCATCCTCACCGCGCTGGCCGAGCACCCCGGCGACCGGGCCGACCACGCCGACTGGGTCGCCCAGCTGCGGGTCGCCGAGGACGCCGCGAAGGCCCGCGACGCCGAGGAGATGGCCGCCGACAGCGACCCGATCCGGCCCGCCCGGGTCTACGGCGAGCTGCGCAAGGTCCTCGCCGCCGACGCGATCACCGTCGGCGACGGTGGCGACTTCGTCTCGTACGCCGGCCGCTACCTGGAGCCGGCGCAGCCCGGCACCTGGCTCGACCCCGGCCCGTACGGCTGCCTCGGCACCGGCATGGGCTACGCGATGGGGGCCCGGGTCAGCCACCCCGACCGGCAGATCTGCGTCCTGATGGGCGACGGCGCCGCCGGCTTCTCGCTGATGGACGTGGAGTCCCTGGTCCGGCAGCAGCTGCCGGTCGTCATCGTGGTCGGCAACAACGGCATCTGGGGGCTGGAGAAGCACCCGATGCGCGCCATGTACGGCTACGACGTCGCGGCCGACCTCCAGCCGGGCCTGCGCTACGACAAGGTGGCCGAGGCGCTCGGCGGTGCGGGCGAGACCGTGGAGAAGGCGGCCGATCTCGGTCCCGCCCTGACCCGGGCGTTCGACGCCGGCGTGCCGTACCTGGTCAACGTGCTGACCGACCCGGCCGACGCGTACCCCCGCTCGTCCAACCTGGCCTGATCCGCGAACCTCCACCGCCGCCGCCGGCTGACCGGCGGCGGCGGCCGCGTCTTTCTGCCCGCAGGTAAATCAGCGGAATGTCAGCGGCTGTCGACGTAACGTCAGCGCCGTCGCTCATCGTGGGGTGACCAGCGAGAACGACGGGAGTTCCCATGACGTACGCGATCCGCGCGGAGGGACTGGTGCGGCGCTTCGGCGCCACCACGGCCCTCGCCGGAGTCGATCTGGCCGTGCCCGCCGGGACGGTCTTCGGTCTGCTCGGACCCAACGGGGCGGGCAAGACCACGGCGGTACGGGTGCTCGCCACCCTGCTGGCTGCCGACGAGGGGCACGCCACGGTGGGCGGGTACGACGTCCGCCGGGATGCCCACCGGGTGCGCCAGCTGATCGGCCTCACCGGCCAGTACGCGTCGGTCGACGAGACCCTCACCGGCACGGAGAATCTGCTGCTGATCGGCCGGCTGCTCGGCATGGGCCGGGCCGACGCCCGGGCCCGCGCCCGGCAACTGCTCGCCGACTTCCACCTCACCGACGCCGCGGACCGGGCGGCGAAGACCTACTCGGGTGGCATGCGGCGCCGCCTCGACCTGGCCGCCAGCCTGGTCGGCCGGCCGCAGGTGCTCTTCCTCGACGAGCCGACCACCGGGCTCGACCCGCGAAGCCGCAACGAGCTGTGGGACATCGTCCGCGGCCTGGTCGCCGACGGGGTGACCGTGCTGCTGACCACGCAGTACCTGGAGGAGGCCGACCAGTTGGCCGGCGAGATCGCGGTGGTCGACCACGGCCGGGTCATCGCGCAGGGCACGCCGGAGGAGCTGAAGGCCAAGACCGGCGGTCAGATCCTCACCGTCCGCCCGGTCGACCCGACGGACCTGCCGACCGTGGTGTCCATCACTCACGAGGTCGCGGGCGTGGCCCCGGAGGTGGCCCAGACGGCCGTCTCCGTGCCGGTCAACGACCCGGGCGTGCTGCCGGCCGTCGTTCGCCGGCTGGATCAGGCAGAGATCGTCGTGGCCGAGCTGGCCCTGCGCGGCTCCAGCCTCGACGAGGTCTTCCTCTCCCTCACCGGGCACCGGGCCGAGCAGGACACCCGGGCCGCCGACGCGCGCGAAAGGACCCTGGCATGACCGCCGCCACCGCCACCGCGACCGCTGCCCTCGCGCCGGCCCGCCGGCTCGGCCTCGCCGCCGGTCTGCGGCACACCCTCACCCTCGCCTGGCGCAGCCTGGTGCAGATCAAGCACAACCCGATGGAACTGCTCGACCTGAGCATCCAGCCGGTGATGTTCGTGCTGCTCTTCACGTACGTCTTCGGCGGTGCGATCTCCGGATCCCCGGGCGACTACCTGAAGTTCGCGCTGCCCGGGATCATCGTGCAGAACGCGTTCTTCGCCACCATGACCACCGGCTTCGGCCTCAACACCGACCTCACCAAGGGCGTCTTCGACCGGCTCCGGGCACTGCCGATCGCCCGCTGGTCCCCGCTGGCCGGCCGGATCCTCGCCGACACGGTCAAGCAGGCCTGGTCGGTGTCGCTGCTGGTCGGCGTCGGCGCGATCCTCGGCTTCCGGCTCGGCAACGGTGTGCTCGGCCTGCTCGGCGCGTTCGCCCTGCTGCTCGCCTTCTCGCTGGCCGCCTCGTGGATCTCGGTGCTGGTCGGGGTGCTGGTCAGCGAGCCGGACAAGGTGCAGATCTTCGGCTTCATGGTGATCTTCCCGCTGACCTTCACCAGCAACGCGTTCGTACCTACCGAGACCATGCCGTCCTGGCTCCAGCGCTGGGTCGAGGTCAACCCGGTCACCATCCTGGCCGACGCGCTGCGCGGCCTGCTGGTCGGTGGCCCGGTCGCCGGGCCGGCCGCGCAGGCGCTGATCTGGGCCGCCGGCATCCTCGCGGTGTTCGCCCCGCTCGCCGTGCGGGCGCTCAAGCGTCGAGTGTGACCCGGATCAGGTCCCGCACCGTGTTCAGCCGGCTGTCCCGGCCGCTCGCGTACGCCTCGGCGAACCTCGCCTCGCCGAGCGTCGCGCGGGCGGCCCGGGCCACCCGCAGCGCGTCCAGCGCGCTCTGGTCGTCGCCGCCCCGGATGCCGTCCGCCCCACCGAGCAGCCTGGCGGCGTCGGCCGGCCCCCCGGCCCGCAGCACCAGGTCGGCGTAGCCCACCACCGCGATCGCCACGACCGGGGCGTCCATCGACGTGACGGCCAGGTCCAGGGCGCGGTCGAGGTGCTGCCGGGCAGCGGAAAGTTGGCCCATCCCGACCGCGACGTGGCCGAGGCCGGTGGCGATCATCGCCCGCCACTGGGATGCCACCGATCGGCGACCGACCAGGCGCTGCGCCCGTTCCGCCCAGGTCGCCGCGGCCGTCCAGTCCGCCTGGTCCCGCAGGATCTCGCAGTACGCCGCGGCCACCGCGGCCAGCGCCTCCTCGGTACCGACCCGCTCGGCCTCCCGCTGCGCCTCGGCGAGCACGTCGAGCGCGTGCTCCTGTTTGCCCAGCAGCCAGTACTCGTGCGCCAGGCGGGCCCGCATCTGCGGCAGGTCCTCGGCGGCGCCGAGGTCACGTACCTGGTCGACCGCCCGGGACAGGTGCTGCACGGCGGTCTCGTGGTCGCCCTGCCGGGTGACCAGGTCGGCGAGGGAGAAGAGGGTGGTCGACAGTCCCCAGCGGTCGCCGACCGCGCCGAACAGGTCGAGGGCGGCCTGGAAATCGCCCAGCGCGTTCCGGGCGGGCCGGCCGGCGTTGAGTTCCATGTGCGCGTGCATCAGCCGAGCCACCGCCGCCACCCACGGATCGGTGTCCGCGAAGAATCCCGCCAGCGCGTGCAATCCGGCCTGCTGGTGGCGTACGTCCCCGACCGTCGACATCGGACCCATCAGGCGGAGGAACGCCGACGGCTGGTCCAGCCGCCCGGTCACCTCGGTGGCGCGGGCCAGCCACCGCTGGCTCAGCAACAGGTCGGCCCGGGAGCTGAGCACATTCATCGACCCGATCCCGTACGCGGTGGCCAGCGGCACGCTCGGCGGCGCCGCCACCCCTTCGGCCAGGGTGAGTACCTCCTCGGCCAGGTCGGCGCCGTCGGCGCGTTGCCCGCGCAGCCACCAGTACCAGCCGAGCGCCGCGGCGAACCGGACCGCCGTGCCGACGTCACCGGTGCCGATCGCCCAGCGCAGCGCGGCGTGCGTGTTGTCCTGTTCGGCGCCCAGCCGGGCGAGCCAGCGCAGCTGGTCCCGGCCACGCAACTCCGGATCGGCCCGTTCGGCCAGGGCGAGGAACTCGGCGGCGTGCGCCCGGCGGAGCTGGTCGGCCTCGCCCGCCTCCACCAGCCGGTCCAGCCCGTACTCCCGGATGGTCTCCAGCATCCGGTACCGCGGCTCGCCGTCGCCGGCCACCAGCACCAGGGACTTCTCGACCAGCGCGGCGAGCCGGTCGAGGACGTCCGCGCGGTCGAGGTCCCCGCCGGCGCAGACCCGCTCCAGGGTTTCCAGTGTGGCCCCGCCGGCGAAGACCGACATCCGCCGCCACAGTGCCCGCTCACCCCGGTCGAGGAGTTCCCAGCTCCAGTCCACCACCGCCCGCAGCGTCTGATGCCGGGGCAGGGCGGTGCGACTGCCCCCGGTGAGCAACCGGAACCGGTCGTCCAACCGGGCGGCGACCTGGCCGGCGGTCATCGCCCGCAGCCGGGCGGCCGCCAGCTCGATGGCGAGCGGCATCCCGTCGAGCGCCCGGCAGATCCGGACCACCGCCCCGACGGACGCGACGTCGACGGTGAAGTCGGGGCGGACCGCGGCGGCCCGGTCGGCGAGCAGCCGCACCGCCGGGTACGCCAGCGCGGTCGACGGGTCGGCGTCCGCCGGGGGCAGGGCCAGCGAGCCGACCGGGCAGATGGTCTCCCCGGTGATGGCCAGTGGTTCCCGGCTCGTGGCCAGCACCCGCAGCTCGGGACAGGCGGCCAGCAGGCGGTCGACCAGCGCGGCGGCGGCGTCGAGCAGGTGCTCGCAGTTGTCCAGCACGAGCAGGCTGCTTCGCTGGGCCAGCGCGCCGACCAACCGGCCGATCGGATCGCTCGCCTCGCCGGCGGGGACCCGGCCCCGGACGAAGAGCGCGCGCTCGCGCAGACCGAGGGCGGTGAGCACGGTCTGCGGCACCTCGGCGGGGTCGGTGACCGGGGCCAGCTCGACGAGGCAGACGCCGTCCGGGAAGCGGTGCAGCGCGGCCCGGCCGGACTCCACCGCGAGCCGGGTCTTGCCCGCTCCACCGGGCCCGGTCAGGGTGACCAGTCGGGCGTGGTCGAGCAGCTCGCCGACCCGGTCGAGCGCCTCCTCCCGGCCCACGAAGCTGGTCAGCCCGGCAGGCAGGTTCGTGCGCGCGGTCCGGGGAGTGCTCCGGTCGGGGTGCGGCCGCACGGCGGGCGGCGGGACCGGGTCCGGCCGGTCGCCGCGCAGCAGCGCGAGGTGCAGCGCGGCCAGCTCGGGACCGGGGTCCGTGCCGAGCGTATCGGCGAGGGTGGTGCGGAGCCGGTCGTACTCGGCGAGGGCCTCGGCGGAGCGGCCGTCGCGGTGCAGCGCCCGGATCAGCTGCCCGGCGAGGCGCTCCCGCAGCGGGTGGGCGGCGACCAGTTCCCGCAGCCCGGGCACCAGCCCGGCCGGATCCTCCCGGGTCAGCCGCAGCTCGGTCACCTCCTCGGTCGCGGCCAGCCGCAGCTCCTCCCAACGGGCCACTGGCGCCCGGGCGAAGTCGGTATCGGCGACGTCGGCCAGCGCCGGCCCGCGCCAGAGCGCGAGCACCTCGGTCAGCCGCTCGTACGCCCGCTCCGGGTCGTCGGCGAGCAGCGCCCGGCCGGTGGTGACGCCCCGCTCGAAGCGGTGCGCGTCGACCGCGTCCGGGTCCACGACCAGCTGGTACCTGCCGGGGTGCGCCTCGACCGGCAGCCCCGGTACGGCCCGGCGTAGCCGGGACACCAGCGCCTGCAGTGCGTTCGCCTCGCCGGTCGGCGCCTCGCCCGCCCAGACGCCGTCGACCAGACGGCGGATCGCAACGGGTCGGCCGGCGTCGAGCGCGAGCAGGATCAGCAGTCGGCGCAGCCGGGCACCACCGACCTCGACCGGCGTCCCGGTGTCGGTGTGGACCTCCAGCGGCCCGAGCAGGTTGATCCGCACGGCCTTGATTCTGCCGTCCCGACGCCCGTACCAGGGTGGTCCCCTCCCCGGGGGCGGGTCAGGGCGGTCAGCCGACGGCTGCGGCGCCGGTCAGCCCTCGGGCCGGTCCTGCTCGCGCGCCGACCCGCTCTCCCGGCGGCGCAGCTCCTCCTCGCGGCGGCGCAGGTCCTCCTCCCAGCGGCTGAGGAGCTCCTGGTCCTGCCGGCGGGAACGCTCGGCGAGGGACTGCAGAAATGCCGGGTCGTCGTCCGGCGCGACCTGCCGCTGCCGGCGGTCCTGCTCGGAGAAGCCGTTCCCCATCGGCCACGCGGTGCGCGACCGGCGCGGGCCGGTCTCCCGCCCGGCGGCGAACCAGGCGATGGACCCGATCAGCGGGAAGAACAGGATGATCAGCACCCAGGCGATCCGGGGCAGCGCGCGGATCTCACCCTCCTCGGCGGAGAGGCAGCTGATCAGTGCGCAGACGGCGAGGAAGACCTCGGCCAGAAAGAGAAGCCCGTACAGGCGAACCATGCGGGACATGATGGACCATCGGGGATGTTCAGCGCAGCCCCGCAACCACCAGCAGCACCCCGAGCAGCGCCAGACCGGCGGCGGTCACCGCGGTCATCGGTAACGCCAGATGCTCCCCGCGTCGCGGTCCGGTGCCGGTGGCCCGGTACCAGTTCAGGGCGAGCATGGCGAGCCACGCCACCACCGCCGCACCGCCCAGCAGTCCGGCGGCCAGGTTGCCGGCGGAGGCGAGCCGGACCAGCAGCACGGTGACGCCGGTGAGCGCCAGCAGGGTGCGCCGCCAGGCCAGCCGGGTGCGTTCCGAGGGAAGCCCGGGGTCGCGGGTCACCCGACCCCCCGGACCAGCACCGCGATCATCAGCAGCAGTGCGCCGATGGCCACGGCGAGGGCCAGTACGGCCGGGAAGCGCGAAGCCGGCAGTTCCTCCCCGAGCCGGATGGCCCGCTCGGTACGCGCCCAGTGGTCCACTGCGCGGATGGCGACGGCCCCGCCGAGCAGCAGCAGCGCGACGGCGATCACCTCGCGCAGATGGGCCAGCGGCAGCCGCGGCAGGAACTGCGCCGCGGCCAGACCACCGGCGATCAGGGCAAGGCCGGTACGCAGCCAGGCCAGGAACGTCCGCTCGTTGGCCAGCGAGAACCGGTAGTCCGGGGCGTGCCCCACCGACCGCAGCTCCCGCGGGTCGAACCAGCGCCTGATCGTCTCCCACACGTCATCGATTATCCGCTTTGTTCGGTGCCTAGCCTGGGAGGATGACCGATCTTGACGCCCGCACGTTGCGCGAGGCCTACGACACCCAGATCCGCCCGGAGATCCCGGAGCCGCTGCCGGCGGGGGTGACCGTGGAACGGGACGGCCCGCTGGTCCGCATCCTCGGGCTGGACCAGCGCGGCTTCATCACGTACCGCACGCTGGACGGCCTGGCCGGGGCGGAGTTGGACGCGCTGATCGCCCGGCAGGTGGAGTTCTTCCGGCAGCGCGGCGAGGGGGTGGAGTGGAAGCTGAACGGCCACGACCAGCCGGCCGACCTGGCGGACCGGTTGCGCGCGGCCGGGTTCGTCCCCGAGGACCAGGAGACCGTCGTGGTCGGTCCGGTCGCGGCGCTGGCCGGCGCCGTGCCCGTCCTGCCCGACGGGGTACGCCTGCGCGAGGTGACCGCCCGGGAGGACCTGGAGCGGATCGCCGCGATGGAGGAGGCGGTCTGGCACGACGACCGCAGCCACCTGGTGACCGGGCTGGCGAAGGAGATCGAGGCCGACCCGCAGTCGATCACGGTCGTGGTGGCCGAGGCGGGCGACACGGTGGTCAGCGCCGGTTGGGTCCGCTACATCGCCAACACCGGGTTCGCCACCCTCTGGGGCGGCTCGACCCTGCCGGAGTGGCGGCGGAAGGGCGTCTACCGGGCACTGGTCGCGTACCGGGCGCGCCTGGCGGAGCAGCGCGGCAAGACCCTGCTCCAGGTGGACTGCTCGCCGGACAGCCGGCCGATTCTGGAGCGGCTCGGGCTCGTAGCGGTCACCACGACCACCCCGTACGTCTACACTCCGTGATCATGGAGCAGCGGCTGACGGCGGAGGAACAGCTCACCCTCAAGACGGGGGCGTTCGGCGCCGTCTTCCTGGTGTCGAACGCGCAGCCGGGGATGCTGGCGATGGTTCGGGAGAGCTTCGCCGCGTCCGGGGCGCTGGGCGACGCCAGCGGGGTGGTGAAGGAGGCGCTGACCACCGGTCCGCTGCCGACGCTGCCCCGGGACTCCGCGCTGGAGATCGAGTCGGTGGTGCTGCCGGCGCTGAGCCGGGCGCTGGAGATCCTCCGGGAGAAGGCTCCGCAGGAACTGGACGCGTACCGGTCGGTGGTGCTGGGCGCGGCGGACCGGGTGGCCCAGGCGCACCGCGGGGTGGCGCCGGCCGAGGCGGCGGTGATCGACCGGATCAGGACGGCGCTGGCCGAGCCGGCGTGAGGGCCTCGACCGACCAGAGCGCGTGGACGCTGGTCCGGACGCAGCGGTCGCGGACCCGTCCGCAGGCGCACCGGTAGGTGTCGGCGGCCGGCCGGCGGCAGGCGCGGGCGTCTGGCGCCGAGCGGCTCGTCGCCCGGCTATGGCGCTTTTCCGACATATACGCCACCTCCCGCTTTGGGAGCTTACCCAGCTCCGCGCCCGTCGGTGAGCTGTGTCACTCTGAGTGCCTGAGGAGGCGATGCTACTTGCGGGTAACGTTGCGCCGTGGGCAACTGCACAGCAGCCCGCGGTTGACCGAACGTTAAGTCACGCGGGAGGCTGCGCCCGAGACCGGGCGAGTGATCGCATCACCAAACAGGAGGGTCGTCGAAGCGCGATGAACATCGTCGTACTCGTCAAGCAGGTGCCCGATTCGGGCGCGGACCGCAACCTGCGTTCTGACGACAACACCGTCGACCGCGGTTCGGCGAACAACGTCATCAACGAGATGGACGAGTACGCCATCGAAGAGGCGTTGAAGATCAAGGAGGCGCACGGCGGCGAGGTCACCGTCCTGACCATGGGTCCGGACCGGGCGACCGAGTCGATCCGCAAGGCGCTCTCGATGGGCCCGGACAAGGCCGTGCACGTGGTGGACGACGCCCTGCACGGGTCCTGCGCCGTCGCCACCTCGAAGGTGCTGGCCGCCGCGCTCAGCCAGCTCAACGCGGACCTGGTGATCTGCGGCGCCGAGTCGACCGACGGTCGGGTCCAGGTCATGCCGCACATGATCGCCGAGCGGCTGGGTGTCGCCGCGCTGACCGGCGCGCGCAAGCTCACCGTCGACGGCTCCACGCTGACCGTCGAGCGGCAGACCGAGGAGGGCTACGAGGTGGTCACCGCCTCAACTCCGGCCGTGGTCTCCGTCTGGGACACCATCAACGAGCCGCGCTACCCCTCCTTCAAGGGCATCATGGCCGCCAAGAAGAAGCCGGTGCAGACGTTCTCCCTGGCCGACCTCGGCGTCGCCCCGACCGAGGTGGGCTTCGACGGCGCGACCAGCGCCGTGCTGGAGCACACCAAGCGGCCGCCGCGTTCCGGCGGCGCCAAGATCACCGACGAGGGCGAGGGCGGCGTCAAGCTGGTCGAGTTCCTCGCCACCGAGAAGTTCGTGTGAGAGGTCTGGACATGTCTGAGGTTCTCGTCGTCGTCGAAGCCACCCGGGAATTCGGCGTCAAGAAGGTCACCCTGGAGATGCTCACCCTCGCCCGCGAGCTGGGCACGCCCAGCGCGGTCGTGCTCGGTGGCGCCGGCGCCGCCGAGGCGCTGAGCGCCAAGCTGGGCGAATACGGCGCGGAGAAGATCTACGCCGCCGAGGGCGAGGAGATCGACGGCTACCTGGTGGCCCCGAAGGCCACCGTGGTGGCCGGGCTGGTGCAGCGGGTGCAGCCGGCCGCCGTGCTGCTCGCCTCGTCGCAGGAGGGCAAGGAGATCGCCGCCCGCCTCGCCGTCAAGCTGGACAACGGCATCCTGACCGACGTGGTGGCACTCTCCGCCGACGGCACCGCGACCCAGGTTGCCTTCGCCGGCTCCACCATCGTCAAGTCCAAGGTCACCAAGGGCCTGCCGCTGGTCACCGTCCGGCCGAACTCGGTCAACCCGACCCCGGCCGCGGCCAGCCCGGCCGTCGAGCAGCTCACCGTCACCGTGGGCGACACCGACAAGCTGGCCAAGGTCGTCGACCGGGTCGCCGAGCAGAAGGGCTCCCGCCCGGAGCTCACCGAGGCGTCGGTCGTCGTCTCCGGTGGTCGTGGTGTCGGCAACGCCGACAACTTCAAGCTGGTCGAGGAGCTGGCCGACCTGCTCGGCGGCGCCGTGGGCGCGTCCCGCGCGGCCGTCGACTCCGGCTTCTACCCGCACCAGTTCCAGGTCGGCCAGACCGGCAAGACGGTCTCCCCGCAGCTCTACGTCGCGCTGGGCATCTCCGGCGCGATCCAGCACCGGGCCGGCATGCAGACCTCGAAGACCATCGTCGCGGTGAACAAGGACGCCGAGGCGCCGATCTTCGAGCTGGCCGACTTCGGTGTGGTCGGCGACCTGTTCAAGGTCGTGCCGCAGGCCGCCGAGGAGATCCGCAAGCGCAAGTGACCCGACCGGGCTCACAAGAGAGCCGCCATCCGGTGTCCCGGATGGCGGCTCTCTTGCTGTTGCGCCCCTTCCCGTGACGGTGGGAAGGGAGCTGATCGGCGGGCCGGGGAGCTGAGCCGGCCCGCCGATCAGCCCGTCAGGGTGCCCCTCAGCAGACTGTCGCCGGAGTGGGCGGGCTTGTTGTCGAACTGCTCGGCGGAGACGTCGACCACCGAGTACGTCCGGAGGTCCACGTTCGGAGGCAGCGGCAGCAACTCGTCCCCCGAGCCCCTGCCGAGCGTACCGACCGAGAACATCCGCATCGTCTGCGGATCGATAAGCCAGACCTCGTAATACCCCGGAACCGTCGGGAGATTCGCCACGTGCAGGTGCAACTGGTTGTCTCCCAGTACCCGGGCCGCGCCGTTGGCGTCCTTCGGCGTCTTCCCGTACGCCGACAGCTCGGCGCTGGCCAGTACCGCCGGCTGCGGCGTGGGCCGCTCGTCTCATCGAACCGAAGACCCGGCACTACCGGGACAACGTCGTCGTCACCGCCGTACCGGAGCTAGAGCCTGTGTCGAAGTCGGTCACAGCCACTCGCTGATCGCGGCGATGTGCACGGTGGCTTCGTAGCGCACGGCGAGCTTGTCGAATCGGGTGGCCACGGCGCGGTTGCGCTTGAGCCGGTTGAT
>NZ_QGGF01000389.1 GCF_003857015.1 Micromonospora globispora
ACACCGCACCCCACCGACGGATCAGCTCGCGTCGCGTCGCCGCCGGGGCGCTCGTCGTCGGCGCGGCCACCGGCGCCGCCGCGATCCTCGGCCCGGCGGCCCCGGCCAGCGCGGCCAGCGTCAACTGGGACGCCATCGCGCAGTGCGAGTCCAGTGGCAACTGGCACATCAACACCGGCAACGGCTACTACGGCGGCCTGCAGTTCTCCCAGAGCACGTGGAACGGCTACGGCGGCCAGAAGTACGCCAGCCGCGCCGACCTGGCCAGCCGCAGCGAGCAGATCGCGATCGCCGAGAAGGTCCTCGACGGGCAGGGCATCGGCGCCTGGCCGGTCTGCGGCAAGAAGGGCGGCTCGACCAAGCACTACTCGTCCAAGGGGGACACCGGGTCCAAGTCCCGCTCGGATTCCGGCTCCTCGCGCGGCGACCGGCCGGCGACCCGCAGCCACCGGGACACCGCGCCGGCGTCGGACGGCGCGACCTACGTGGTCAAGCCGGGCGACACCCTGTCGACGATCGCCGACGCCCGGGACCTGGCGGGCGGCTGGCAGGCCCTGTACCAGCGGAACAAGCGCATGGTCGGTGCCGACCCGGGCCTGATCTTCCCGGGTCAGCAGCTCCGCCTCCGCTGACGAGCCATCGGACCGGCCGGTGCGGCCGAGCCCGATCAGACGCGCGAACGCCCGGTCGGGCCCTCCGGCCGGGCGTTCGTCGTCCTTCGCGGCGGCGCTCTGCCCTCCGTGACGCGCCGGTCGGCGTCGCCGGCACCCTGGCCGGGTTCGCGCGAAACTCGGACGCGGAGGTTTGGACCGGTCGAGGTCGGGCACCCGGGGGCATGCCGGCCGCCGTCGACGATCCCCCGCTTCCGTCGCACCTGCAGCTGGAGATCACCTCCGCCTGCAACCTCCGCTGCCTGATGTGCCTGGTCCGGTACCGGCCGCCGGTCAACAAGCTCGCCGGGGCGATGCCGCCCGAGCTGTTCCACCGGCTGGTCGAGGAGATGCCGGGGCTGCGCCGGTTGACGCTGCAGGGGCTCGGTGAGCCGCTGCTGTCGCCGTACCTGATGGAGATGGTCTCGACGGCGGTGGGCCGGGACATCGCCGTCGGCTTCAACTCCAACGCCACCCTGCTCACCCGTCGGCGGGCCGAGGAGCTGGTGGCCAGCGGCGTGGACTGGCTGCACGTCTCGCTCGACGGCGCCGGCGCGGCCGGGTACGAACGGGTCCGCGACGGCGCGGACTTCGACCGGGTCGTGGCGAACCTCGCCGGCCTGGTCGAGGCGAAGCGGGCGGCGGGGAGCGCCACGCCGTGGATCCGGGTGGTCTTCGTCGCCATGCGGGACACCATCGACGAACTGCCCGACCTGGTGCGCCTGCTCGGCCGGATCGGGGTGGACGAGCTGCACGTGCAGAACCTGTCGCACAGCTTCTCCGACGCCGACCCGGCCGGCCGCTACGCGGAGATCCGGGAGTTCACCGCCGACCAGGCACTGTGGATCGGCGCGGACACCGGCCGCGCCGCCGCCGTGTTCGGCGAGGCGGCCGCGGTGGCGCGGAAGATGGGCGTACGGCTGCGCCTGCCGCACGCCGGAGCGCCACCGGCCGCGGCGCCGCCGGCCGGACCGGCCTGCTCCTGGCCGTGGGACGCGGCCTACATCACCAGTACCGGGGTCGTGCAGCCGTGCTGCATGGTGATGGGCGACGACCGGGTGCGGTTGGGCCGGCTGAGCGAGCGGTCGTTCCCGGAGATCTGGCACGGCGAGGCGTACCGCGAATTCCGCCGGCGCTTGGGCGGCGACGAGCCGCCGGCGGTGTGCCAGGGCTGCTCGCTGTACCGGCGGACGTTCTGACCGGACGGCGGGATCGCCGCCACGATTGCTATCGTCACCGTGCTCGGGAAAACGTGAAGGAAACGCGGCTACGACGAATGAAGCATTCTCCGCAGCCGCCAGCCTCGACGAGCTTCTGACCAGGAACCAGCAGGCGCTGTCGTCGATGCGCTCCCGGGCCGCCGAGAACACCGAGGCCGACCTGCTCCGCGCCGAGGGCACGGCGGCCGACGGGCTGGTGCGGGCGGTGGTCGTCCAGGGCGGCCGGCTGGAGTCGGTCACCGTCGATCCGGAGCTGGCTCGGCACGGCATCGAGGGCGTCTGCGGGCAGGTGGTGGTGGCGGTCAACGCCGCTCTCGCCAACCTCGACGTTCAGGTCAGCGCGTCGGCGCGGGCGGACGTCGACGCCCTGGCGGCCCGGCTCGGTGGCCTGCAGGAGCAGTCGATGCGGCAGATGGAGCTGTTCAGCGAGGCGATGGAGAGCGTGGTCGCCCGGCTCAACGGCGGCCGGGCGCGGTAGTCGCCGCATTCTGTCGGTGCCGTGGCACACAATCCCGGGATGGAGAAACCGCGGATAGTGACGGCCGATGAGTGGCAGCGCGAGCGCGACGAGCTGCTCAAGGCCGAGAAGGAAGCGACCCGGGCGCTGGACGCGCTCGCCGCACGCCGCCGACGCCTCCCGATGGTCCGGTTCGGCAATGGCTACACGTTCGACAGCCCGACCGGCCCGAAGAGCCTGCTCGATCTCTTCGAGGGGCGGCGGCAGCTCTTCGTCTACCAGTTCATGGACCGGGGCCCCGACCACTTCTGCCCGGGATGCACCGCCTTCACCGACAACCTTTCGGCGCACGGGCTCGCCGCACTGACGAAGTACGACGTGAGCTGGGCGACGGTGTCCACCATGCCGCTCGCGCAGATCGAGGCGTACAAGGCGGAGAGGGGTTGGTCGATGCCGTTCGTGTCGTCGCACGGCACGTCGTTCTCCGACGACTGCGGCGCCGGCGAAGGCTTCATGCTGAGTGTGTTCCTGCGCGACGGCGAGGACGTCTACCGGACGTATTACACCCAGGCGCGCGGGGTGGACCGGCTGCTGTTCGTCAACAACTTCCTCGACCTGACCCCGTACGGGCGGCAGGAGGACTGGGAGGACTCGCCGCCCGGCTGGCCGCAGCACCCGACGTACGGCTGACATGACGAAGCGGTCGGTCGCCGGGAGGACGACGACCGACCGCTTCGTCTTCGATCAGCTCAGGTTCAGCGCGGTGTCATCGATGACGAATGACGTCTGCAGGGAGCTGTCCTCGGTGCCGGTGAACTTGATGGTGCTCGTGGTGCCGGCCAGCGACGACACGTCGAACGACTTCTGGACGTAGCCGGAGGCCGCGTTGACGTTGGAGTAGGTGGCCAGCGTGGTGCTGCCCGCCTGGACGGTCAGCCGGTCGTAGACCGTGCTGCCCGACTCGGCCGTGTCGATGTGCAGCCAGAAGGTGAGGGTCGCCCGGCAACCGGCCGGGATGGTCACCGACTGCGACAGGGTGTCGGTGTGGGACGAGCCGTACCCGTCGAGCCACGCCTTCCACGAGCCGCTGTGCGCCGGCTGGCTGGTGGAGCTGTCGATGACGCCGGAGGTGGCGCTCCAGGTCACGTTGCCGGACTCGAAGCCCGGGTTGCCCAGCTTCTGGCCGGTGCAGGTCGTCGAGGTCGACGTCGGGGTCGGCGACGGCGAGCTGGTGGAGCAGGTCGGGTCGCCGGACTGCGCCGGCACGCTGACGGCGTCCCAGGCAGCCTTGACCGTGTTGAACTCGGTGCAGCTGGTGGTGCCGTAGAGGTTCTTGGCCGCCTGCAGCGTCCAGGTGCGGTACTTCAGGTACGACGAGGACGTCGTCTTCATCAGCATCGCGTTGTACATGATCTTGATGGCCTTCTGGATGCCGAGGCCGGTCACGGTGCTGCTGTTGCAGGTCGGGCTGGTCGGCTGGCCGTTGGTCGGGTTGCTGCCCATGGCCAGCAGGTAGAACCAGTGGTTGCCCGGGCCGGCCGCCGCGTGCACCTCGGTGCTCGGGATGCTGCTGGAGTAGCAGTTCGGGTCGCCCAGGGCCGACGGGTTGTACATGTTGCGGATCGGGCCGCTGCCGACCAGGTTGATCTTCTCGCCGACCAGGAAGTCGGGGGCGTCGTAGGTGGACGGCTCGTTGGCGAACCACTCGGTCGAGGCGCCGAACGTGTCGGCGACGAACTCCTGGGTGCCGCTGCCGGAGATGCCACCGGGGGTGTGGTCGTCGATGCCGTGGCCGATCTCGTGGGCGACCACGTCGATCGAGCCGATCCACGAACCGGCGGTGTTCTTGCCGATCTGGACCTGGGTGCCGTCGTAGTAGGCGTTCTGGTCGTTCAGGCCCACCCGGATCGGCCAGGCGCCACCGTTGCCGTCCGCGCCGTTGCGGCCGAGCCACTGGGAGAGCATCTTGTGCTCGGTCTGCGCGCCGAAGAGCGCGTCGACGCAGCCGGTCTCCTTGTTCGTGGAGGTGCCGTTGCCCCAGACGTCGTCCGAGCCGGTGAACGTCGTGTTGGTGGCCGCGTCCTGGCAGCTCTGGTTGGTGACGTTCGGGTCCTTCATCGAGTACCCGCTGCCGGTGTAGGTGGTGTTGAGGGTGAGCGGGCTGGGCCCGTTCCACGCCCCGGTGCCGCTGCCGTGCACGATGTGCTCCTGGGTGCGCAGCACCTTGCCGCTGAAGGCGTCCACGTCCACGGTGAGCCGGCTCGGGCCGTCCGCGGCGGTGCCCCGGAGGGTGGTCTCCCAGGCCAGTGCGGGCTTCGCGCCGAGGGTATAGACGACCAGCTTGGTCGCCTCGACGCCGGTCACGGTCTTCAGCTGCGCGCGGGCGGTCTGCTCCGCGGCGGTGGCCTGCAGCTTCGGCGTCGTGGCGAGCTGACCGATGGCCTGCTGCTGGGCCACGGAGGCGTACTTCAGCTGGCCGGCGGAGTCGGTGGCGAGGACGAAGTCGCCACCGGTGACGGGCAGGCCCTTGTACGTGCGCTCGTAGGGCACATACTGGGTGCCCTCGGAGGAGATGACCGCCTTCTGCACGAACGCCTCGTCGGCGCTGGCGTGCAGGTACGACGGGCGGCTGGCGACCAGGGCGCTCGCCGAGTTGGCGGCCAGGGTACGGGCCTGGGCCGCGTCGGGCGTGGGACTGGGCGGTGCGGCCTGCACGGCCGCGGCGGTGCCAGCGGCGATCAGACCGGCCGCGGCCGCGCCGGAGAGCGCGACGAGGCGGGGTGAGAGCTTCAAGGAATTGCTCCTGTTCCTCGGCGACGCGCGGAGCCCGGTGGGGTCGCGCGCCGCGGTCAAGCTGCGGGGTGACGACGGACTCCGGAGCTGCCGGCGTGGCCCCGGGTCGACTGACCGTCGTTGCGAGCCGCCGGGGGTTGGTGGCTCGCGGGAGCACAATCACATGGACAGGCATGCAGATCAATGGGTGACCCGGGCAACCGTCCCCTGGTGGCCACTCCACCGGCTCCCACAATTCAGGAAGCTATGATCTTCTATAGCCGCTGATCAGCCGTTATGGCCTCCGCTGTGGACGATGGCGCGTCCAAACCGCGGGTTTTGCCGGAATGTGCTCATGACGCGCCTTACCCCTCGTCCGTATGCCCGGCGGCTCGGCCCATCCGGACCGTCCCGCCCTGCTGAACGGGCGGCGATCATCGTCCGTGCCGCGTTGACCAACCGGTCGTTCGCCTGAGGCCGACAGACGACTTCGCTTCGTCACCAGTGGGTCACGATTGCCCGAGGGCGAACGTCACGCCGCGTCGTCGCGGGCGGGTGACCCGCCGACCGACCTTGCGTCCGTGCCGGAGCTTGATCTTAAGGTGACTTTGCATTCTGCTTACGGCTGCGTGTGTCTACTTTGGACTTTTTTGCCAACGGTGTAGCGGGGTGCTGGGCTGCTGCTGGGCACGCCTTTCGGGCGGCCTGGGCCGGGACGGGAGAGTTTCGGCGCGGCGGCCGGGCGGGCGGGTTGTCCGGTGCATGCGGGGAAACGCGCGGCGGACCCCGCCCGGGGTCAGCGGCCGCGGCGGCAGCGGCCTTTCCCAGGGGCCGCGCAGGTCTAGGGCCAGGCCGCGGACCAGCCGTAGCTGGGTGTAGGCGGCCAGGATCAGCCAGTCCATTGGTCGGCCTGGTCGGGGTGACGCAGCCGTGGGCGGGTCCAGCCCAACGTCTGCTTGAAGAACCGGAACGTGTGCTCCGGGTCGAATCGGCGCAGGAACGCGTGGAACAGGCGCAGCACGTCCAGGTCGGCCACGTGGGGTGGCTGTGCCACAGCCAGACCGGCTTGGGTGCCCCGGTCGCCGGGTAGCCGGTCGACCTGCACATGGATGAGAGTGCCCTCCACGATCGGCAGACGCCCGGAATGGTAACGCTCAGTCGGCGCGGCGCTGCAACTGCCGATGGTAGCGGCCCCACGCGGTGACCGCGACGTTGCCGTAGCGCTCCTGCACAGTGGCCGCGGTCTGTGTCGGGGCGGGCCAGGTGGTTGGGTCGTCCAGCTTCATCGCCGGGCCGTGCCGGCCCGGACGGCCGGTACCGGCGTACCCGTGCACCGGAGCGTAGAACACCCGGTCGGCGCGCATCCGGCCGAGCAGCCGCACCCGCATCTCGCGTAGCAGGAAAGTCAGTCGGATCACGTCGTAGCCGGCATCCAGCACCACCAGCACCGGCGGGTCACCCTCGCGCCACTGCCCCGCGGCGCGCAGCCGCCGCCACACGTAGCGGAGAATCCAACCAGCGACCTTGAAAATCGAGCTTAGGCTGTCGTGGCATCCGCGAGTGGTCGGAAGCCGGAGCACATCACGTTCATGCGGGACACCCGTCCGTCCTCGTCGAGGTCGAAGTACGCACATTGCTCGACGCGGTATACCCCATTGGCATTTCGTACCCGGAACCGATAGACAACTCGCTGTCGGTCGACCAGCTTGCCTACCTCCACATGTTCGACGGCCTCGACTATATCGTCCGGCTCGAACCACTCGTAGAGGACGTCCTCCACAACGTCCGCTGGCGAGTGGACCTCCCAGAACCTGCCGGGAGTCATGCCGCGGAAGGACACCACCGAAGCGAAGATCCCGAGCAGCGCCTCGGTGTCCTTGGCCGCCAACGCTGCGACATACCGCGACCCCACGTCGGTCATCCGACACCTCCTCGACGCGCCTTCGACCGTAACGGTGCTCGACGCTTGGTGGAAACCCCAAGTCGCAAATCCACCGGCCCGGGTCGGCGAGCCATGCTGGCCGGTGGCGGGCTGGCTATCAACGGTAAGGACGACGTCCCGTCCGGCGGTCCTGAGACTCAACTGTCTGTCAGGAAGGATCTTTCAGCGTCCGCTCGCACCGGCGGACGGCTCGCGGCGTACCTGGCCCGATATAGGTGCTTGTCCCGCTTGCACACCAACTCTGACCTACGGGTGTTCCACCGGTGGTGCGCCAACCACAGCCCGGCCGCCCGAAAGGCGTGCCCAACAGCAGCCAGCACCCCGCTACACCCTAGGCAAACAGTCCGAAGTCGACACCCTCGACCGTAGGCAGAAGGCAAAGTCACCTTAAAAGATCAAGCTGAGTGGAGGTTGCAGAACCACGCCACAACGCGTCTCAGTGCAGCGGCAGGCCCAGGATTCGGCCGGCCTCGCGCAGATCGTCCCGGGCGTCCGGGTGGGCGGCGTGGT
This sequence comes from Micromonospora globispora, assembly GCF_003857015.1. Lineage (GTDB taxonomy): Bacteria > Actinomycetota > Actinomycetes > Mycobacteriales > Micromonosporaceae > Micromonospora > Micromonospora globispora. The sequence continues at coordinate 7,552 of NZ_QGGF01000389.1, forward strand.
CCACCAGCTGCTGGGCCTGGTCGACCGCGTCCCGGCCCCACACCGACGCGCAGCCCTGCTCGGTGACGATCGCGCTGTGCTGGAACGACGTCACCGGTCCGGAGAGCAGCGGGACGACGGTGGAGACGTCGGCCTTCGGGTGCCAGGAGCGCAGCGCGATGATCGCCTGCCCGCCGGGGGAGTGCAGCGCGCCGACGATGAAGTCGGTCTGCCCGCCGAATCCGGAGTGCACCCGGGTGCCGATCCGGCTGGCGTTGGCCTGCGCGAACAGGTCCACCTGCAGGGCGCTGTTGACCGAGACGAGGTTCGGGTGCCGGGCGATCAGCGCCGGATCGTTCGTCTTCTCGGTGCGCAGCATCCGCACCCGCGGGTTGCCGTCGACCCAGTCGTACAGCTCGTCCGAGCCGAAGCAGAAGGACGCGGTGATCGGGGTGTCCGGGTCCAGGCAGCCGGCCTTGTGCAACGCGAGCACGCCGTCGCTGAACATCTCCGACCAGATCCGCAGGCCCTGCCGGCCCGCCAGCGACGACAGGGTGGCGTCCGGGATGGCGCCGATGCCGGTCTGCAGGGTTGCCTGCTCGGGCACCAGGGCGGCCACCCGCTCGCCGATGGCCGCGCTGACCGGGTCGGGCTCGGTGACGCGGGCCGCGGGCAGCGGCTCGTCGACCTCCAGCAGCAGGTCGATCGCGTCCAGCGGCAGGACGGCGTCCCCGTACGTCACCGGCATCTGCCGGTTGGCCTGGGCGATCACCAGGCCGCCGCGGGCGCGTACCGCCTCCACCGCGGCCGGCAGGATGTTGACCTCCACGCCGAGGCTCACCGTGCCGCCGCACGGCCGGGTGGTGTGCAGGACCACCACGTCGGGCACCAGCCGGTCACGCAGCAGCGCGGGGACCAGGGAGAGCCGGCTCGGCACGTACGACAGCCGGGGATGCCCCCGCATGCCGGGGCCGACGAACGACGTCTCGTACGTGACCCCCTCCCGGTCGGGGATGCCGAGTGGCGCGTTGAGCATGTGCAGCCGGTACTCGGGCACCGCCGCGTCCAGGATCGACAGGGCGTGCAGCGGTGCGACGTGGTTGCCACTGGCCACCACCCTCGGTACGCCGGGCAGCCGCCCGAGCACCTCCGCCAACCGGGTTTCCGAGACCACGCGCATGACACTCCGACCCTCGCTGACGGGTGACCGTCACCCGTCAGCCGCAGCATCGCGCCGCGAAGGTCCCGCGGCACAGGGCCGGAGGTCCGTGACGGTGATCTCGTCAAGCGTCAGACCCCGCTTTGGTCGGCGTCGCCGAGGGAGCGCCGCTGCGGGTGGATGGTCTCGCCGCGGGCCAGCATGTCGACGAACTGCACGATCCGTCGCTGCCGGGTCTCGGCGCGCTTCGCGGTGCCGAGCCGGTAGAGGATCGCGTAGCGGTTCTGGGCGGTGAGCACGTCGAACATCGCCCGGGCTGTCGGCTCCGCGGCCAGCGCCGCGGCGAGGTCCGCCGGCACCTCCGCGTTGGCCTGCCCCGCGTACGCGGCGTCCCAGCGGCCGTCGGCCTTGGCCCGCTCCACCTCCGCGATGCCGGCGGGGTGCATGCGCCCCTCCGCCATCAGCCTGGTGGCGATGCCGACGTTCCGGGCCGACCAGGGGCTGCGGGGCCGGCGCGGGGTGAAGCGCTGGCGGTAGATGTGGTCGTCGCCGCCCTTCACCTGACCGTCGATCCAGCCGTGGCACAGGGCCTCCTCGAGCGCCTGGTCGTAGCTGAGGGTGGTCGGCCCGGTGCCGCCCCGCTTGGCCAGCACCAGCCACACGCCGGTCGGGTCGTCCTGGTGCTCGCGCAGCCAGTCCCGCCAGGCGTCCGCATCGGGGACGGCGAGTTCCGGCAGCTCACTGGCCATCGTCAGACCTCCTCCACGCCGCCGGCCGGGGGCTCTGAGCCCCGCGGCCAGGCCGGCGGATCGGCGCCCCACGGGCTCGGCGGCGTCGCCCACGTACGCGGGCCGTCGGGCAGCGAGACCGGCGGCAGAACGTACCGGAGGCGGCCGGCCGAAGCGTCCCGCTCGTCGACCCAGGGATCCGGATCTGGGGCGGCGACCGGAGCTCGCGACGGGTGGGCCGGCAGCTCGTGCAGCAGCCACCGTGCGATACGGGCCAGGGACAGCTCGGCCGACCAGGCGCCGCCCCGCTGGTGGCGCTGCGCCAGGGCCCGCAGCACCGCCGCGGCGAGGAGGTAGCCGGCGCCGTGGTCGAGGGCCTGGGCCGGCAGGGTGCCCGGGGTGCCGTCGGGGCGTCGTTCGACGTCGGCGATGCCGGTGGCGGCCTGCACCAGGCTGTCGAACCCGCGCCGGGGCGCCCAGGGCCCGGAGAAGCCCCACGCCGCGAGGCGGGCGACGACCAGGTCGGGGCGGCACCGGCGCAGCGCCTCGGGGGAGAGGCCGAACCGGTCCAGTGCCGCCGGCCGGTAGCCGGTGACGACCACGTCGGCGCCGGCGACCAGATCCTCGAAGCGCGCCCGGTCGGCTTGCCGGCGCAGATCCAGCAGGGTCGACCGCTTCCCGAAGCCGGTGTCCACGTGCTGCGCCTCGATCTCCGGCAGCCCCGGATCGTCCACCCGCAGCACGTCCGCGCCGAGCAGCGCGAGGACCCGGGTCGCCACCGGGCCGGCGATCACCCGGGTCAGGTCGAGCACCCGTACGCCGGCGGCCGGGCGCAGCGGATGCTCCGGTGTCGGCGGCAGCCGCCGCGGCGCCGCCTCGCCGTCGACCCGCAGCCCGACCAGTGGCTCCCGGGCGACCGCCGCGGACTGTGGATGTGCGGACCACTGCGGCGGGGTACGGACGGCGACGGCCAGGCCACCGGCGGCGGTTACCGCCTCCTCGAAGGCCACCGAGGTGCGGGCCCGGACGCGGGCGGCCACCTCGGCGGTCAGCGACGCGTCGTCGGGCGCGGCCGGGTCGAGCCCCACGGCGGCCAGCAGCCGTCGACGGTGGTGTGGATAGTTGGCGTGGGTACGGACCCAGCCGTCGGCGGTCGGCCAGAAGCGGGACAGCGGCGCGAAGCCCTCGAACGCCACCCCGTCCACCCGCAGGTGCCGCTCGCTGGTGAACGCGGTCGCCACGGCCCCGGTGTCCACCGGCACCGGAGCGGTCACCCGGGCGCCCCGGGCCCCGGCCAGTTCCCGCGCCGCCAGTGCGGCGGCGGCGACGCTCGCCACGGCGAGGTCGGTCACCGCCAGCCGGGCCGGCAGGACCTCGTCCGGACCGCTCAGGCTGATCTGGTCGAGGTCGGCCGGGCCTCCGCCCAGCGCCGTCCACGCGGCCCGGACCGCGTCCCGCATCGGCGTCTCCACCCGGGCATTATCCCCGGCCGGCGGTCACCTCGGTCCCTTTGTCCGCGTCGGGGACACGCTCACTGACGCGCTGGGCGACGACGATTCCGTCGGGGTCGGCTTCGGCTTGCCCGGAGGGCTGGGGCTGGCGCACAGCCCCGGCTCGCAGGTCGGCGAGGCGCTCGGCGTGGGCGCGACGCTCGGCGTCGGCGAGGCGCTGGTCGGCTCCGGGGTCGCCGGTGCGCTGGGCGACGGGGTGTCGTTGGGGAACTCCGGGGTGCCGAACCGGTACTTGTCCGGGTCGAGCTTGAGGGCGGCCGTGGCCTGCTCCATGAACTGCCGCCAGATCGGGCCGGGACCGCTGGACCCGTACACCTCGTAGCTGCCGTCCTTGGTCTTCAGCGGTTTGCCGTCGGCGGTACCGAGCCAGACCGCGGCGGCGAGCGCCCCGGTGTAGCCGACCATCCAGGTGTGTACGTTCTGCGTGGTGCTCTGGCCCGCCTGCCAGGTGCCGGTCTTGCCGGCGGAGTCCCAGCCGTTGTCGAGCTTGGCCGCCTTGACCCGGCTCAGCGTCCAGTCGAGCTGGTTGATCGCCTCCTCGTCCAGCCCGAGGTCCGACTGGGTCAGCTGCTCCTCGTAGACCTTCTCCTCGCCCTTGGTCACCGACCGGACGAAGTGCGACTCGGCCCGCTTCCCGCCGGCCGCGAACGTCGCCATCCCGTTGGCGTGATCCTGCACGGTGATGCCGTACTGGCCGATGCCGACCTCGGTGGAGAAGCGCCCGGCCACCTCCTCGGGCGACTGGCCGCGCAGCTCGACCCGCTGCGGCTGAGGGTTGCCCTTCACGGTGGCCCACATCGAGTCCACCCCGGCCCGGGTGGCCATGTCGATCACCTTTGCCTTGCCCAGCTTCTCGGTGAGCTCGAAGTAGGTGACGTTGAGCGAGGCGACCGTCGCCTCCCACAGCGCGCAGTCCGGCTGGCACGGCGCGTGCTCGGCGTTGCGGATCGGGCCGGCCGGGCTCTTTGTGGTGCGGCCGGAATCAGGGAACTCCTTGGTCTCCGGCGAGTCGAAGTGCTGCTTCACCGAGATGCCGTCCTGCACGGCGGCGGCCAGGTCGTACACCTTGAACGACGAGCCGGGCGGGTGCTGGCCGAAGCCGCGGGCCTGCCCGTTCTCGTCGTAGTACCACCCGGCGTAGTCGGCGCCGGAGCCCGCGTTGCCGCCGTAGTAGCCGAGCACCCGGCCGGTGCCCGGTTCCACCGCCACCAGCGCCGCCTGCCAGTTCTTCGGCTGTCCCCGGACCGCCTCGGGCGCGGTGTCCCGGCGGATGTCCGCGGCCGCCTCGGCGGCGTCCTGGACCCGCTTGTCGATGGTGGTGACGATCTTGAAGCCGCCGTTGCGCAGGTAGTCGGCGGGCTTGCCCTGGAACTCCTGGGTCTGCCGCAGCTCGCTGAGCACGTGGTTGACCACCAGGCCGGTGGGCCGGTCCAGGTTCGCCTGGCCGGCGTTCGGGTCGATCGGCTTCACCGTGTCCGGGTAGGCCAGATTGGCCGCCTGCTCCGACGTCAGGTAGCCCAGCTTCACCATGCCGTCGCGGATGTAGTTCCACCGGTCGATGGAGTTCTGCCGCGCCGCCGCGTTGCGCCGGGGGTCGTAGCCGGGCGAGCCCTCGGGGTCGTTCGGGTCGGCCTCCGGCTGCTTGACCATCGCGCAGAGCACCATCGCCTCCGCCGCGGTCAGCTGCTGGGCCGCCGGCGCGTCCCGGCGCACCGTCTTGTCGAAGTACGTCTGCGCGGCCGCCTCGATCCCGTACGCGCCCCGGCCGAACGGCACCGTGTTCAGGTAGAAGCCGAGGATCTCCTCCTTGCTGTACTTGTCGTCCAGCTTCCAGGCGATCACGGCCTCGCGCAGCTTGCGCGAGTAGGTCACCCCGCGGAGGTCGGCGGCCACCCGCGCGTACTGCTGGGTGATCGTCGAGGCGCCCTGCCGCTGCCCGCCGGTGATGTTCGACCAGGCGGCCCGGAGCACGCCGGTGAAGTCGACGCCCTTGTTCGTCCAGAACGTGCGGTCCTCGGCCGCCACGATCGCCTGCTTGGCCGAGTCGTTCATCTGGTCGTAGGGCACGATGGTCCGGTTCTCGGTGCCGAGCTTCGCCATCGGGGTGCGGCCGTCGGCGTAGTAGACGGTGGTCGACTCCGGCAGTTTCAGATCGGCCGGCGTTGGCACGCTGTCGAAGTAGTAACCGCCGGCGACGAGGCCGGACCCGGCCAGCAGCGCGAACACGGCAAGGAAGATCAGTATTCGATGGCGCCGACGCTTCCGGCCCGGAACAGGGGCGGTGGAACCGTCGGCGTTGTCGTTGTCACCGGTGGGAAGCACCCGCACCCGATACCCCCTCGCTGTTCGGCCAAATCGCGTACCAGCCCGGACGGGCCCCCCGCGAGGATAGGCCGGTGATCCACGTCAACCCACCCGATCCCCGTCCTCGGTGCCGTCCGACACCGCGAAGACATTGACAGCCACGCGTGTCCGGGGCACGCTCGGATGAGCTGCGGGAACGCTCCCAATAGGCGGTTCCCATGTCAGATCAGGAGCAAACGACGTGGCCCTGACCCCCTTCCGCCGGCGCGCTGCGACCGGTCTCGCCGCGGTCGCCGCGACGATCGCCGCCGCCGTCCCCTGCGCCGCCGCACCGGCCGGTGCGGTCATCCCCGACGGCACCAGCTTCTACACCCCCCGCCCCGACCACGGGGCGATCGAGCAGATCGCCGCGCTGACCGCCGCCGGGCAGTACGGCCAGGCGGCCGACCTGCGTGCGATGATCCGTACCCCGCAGGCCGTCTGGATCACCGGCGGCAGCGGGCACTCGCTGACCCAGTCGATCAAGGCCGAGGTGCAGCGGGCCGCCGGCCGGAAGGCGGTACCGGTCCTCGTCGCCTACAACATCCCGTTCCGGGACTGCGCGCAGTACTCCGCCGGCGGCGCCACCTCCGTCGCCGAGTACGAGGCGTGGATCGACGCCTTCGCGGCGGGCATCGGCGACCACGAGGTGGCCGTGCTGCTCGAACCGGACGGCCTCGGCATAGTCCCCTGGTACACCACGATCAGCGGCAGCCAGGACTGGTGCCGGCCCGCCGAGGCGGACCCGGCCACCGCCGCCAGCGAGCGCTTCGCGATGCTCCGCTACGCGGTGGCCCGGCTGAAGGCGCTGCCCCGCACCAGCGTCTACCTCGACGGCACCCACAGCGCCTGGCTCGGCGTCGGTGACATCGCCGACCGGCTCGTGAAGGCCGGCGTCCGCGACGCCGACGGCTTCTTCCTCAACGTCTCCAACTACGAGACCACCGAGCGGCAGCTGAAGTACGGCAACTGGATCGCCCGGTGCGTCCACTACGGCACCGAGGGCCCGGAGTGGGCGCGCGGCCACTTCGACTGGTGCGCGAGCCAGTACTACCCGGCCGACCCCGCCGACTTCAGCACCTGGGGCCGCACCGACGCCTGGTACGAGGCGAACGTCGGCACCGTCCCCGCCGACCGGCTCGCCCACTTCGTGGTCGACACCAGCCGCAACGGTCGGGGCCCGTGGACCCCGCCGGCCGGGGTGACCTGGCCGGACCCGCAGACCTGGTGCAACCCGCCGGACCGGGGCCTCGGGCTGCGGCCGACCACCGAGACGGGTGACCTGCTCGCCGACGCGTTCCTCTGGGTGAAGACGCCCGGTCAGTCCGACGGCCAGTGCGACCGGGGCACCGGCACCGGCCACGACCCGGCGCGCGGCGGGATCACCGACCCGGCCGCCGGCGCGTGGTTCGACGAGCAGGCCCTGGAACTGGTGACCTACGCGAACCCGCCGCTGCGCTGACCCCGGACAGCACGCCTGTCCACCGGGGCGGCCTCCCGTCGGGGGCCGCCCCCGTGCGTGCCCGACCGGGGCCGGGTGGACGTCGTCAGTGCAGGGCCCAACTGGTCACCCGATCGTTTCGCGCCCGCCCGGTCGCCGGGCGGGCGGCCCAGTGCGCGGCGGAGTTGCCGCTCAACGGGTTGGCCCAGTACGGCGACAGCCGCCACATCGGGTGGGCGGTCAGCCCGCCCGGGAGGGGGAACTCGTCCCGGTCGGCGTACCCGTGCCGGCGGTAGAGCTCCCGGTGGACCGGCGTGTACGCCTCGGCGTACGTCGGCAGGTTCAGCGTGTCCATCCAGCGTTGGCCGCCGGTCAGCACCGCTGCGGCCCGCTCGGCGCCCTCCGGTCCGGGTGGCGCCGCCAGGAACGCCAGATGGTTGTGGGCCTCGACGGGGCGCCGTGCGGCGAGGGCCTGGTCGAGGAAGAGGAAGCGCTGGTGGTGCTCGCCGCACACCGCGGCGAGACGGTCCTCGAACCCCGGCGGGGGCGGGATGGGCCGGTAGCGGTGGAACCAGACGGTGGCGGCGCTGCCGTCCTGGAGCAGGAACGCGTCACCGAAGAGCAGCGCGTGTTCCATCCAGATCCGGGTCGCCGCGGCCAGCACACTCCGGCGGCGGTGCTCGTCGGGGACGAGCCAGGCGCTGAGCGCCGTCGGGCAGAGGGTGCCGGTGATGAGGTCGACGATCCGGTCGATGTCGCACCACCGGGCGCGGACGACGGGCGTCCTCAAGCTCATGGGAAGCTCCTGGTCACAATCGAATACGTCAGCGGGGGCCGACGGTCGACCGCGCGGCGGCGCGGCTGGCCAGGGTCGGCGACGGGGCCTGCTGAGGGCCGTCAATCTGACTGGGTCGCACGATCGCGCCGGCGCGTTCGCGGCTCGAGGCCACGATGCGCCGGGTGAGGGTGCTCAGGCGGGCCTGGTACCCGGTCGCGGCGATCGGGAGGGGAGGTCGCCGGGGCGGTCGGGACGGCAGCGCTGTGCCAGGGCGACGGGCTGGGCCCAGGCAGCCCCGGAGGCGTCGGCGGCGTCGCCGTGGGTGGCGTGGGGGGTACCGGCG
>NZ_QGGF01000358.1 GCF_003857015.1 Micromonospora globispora
AGACCGCAGGCCATGAGAGAGCCACACCAATGACACCGGTGGGCAGCCGCAATGTGGGAGCGTCTCGCCGAGCACCTGGACCGAGTCTGGCCGGACATCGATCCTGCAGGAAGTCTCTAAGTAGCCGATGTGCGTGGGTGATCCGCAGGTTTCAGTGCAGTAGACGCTGGCTTCAGACGCTTGCGCTCGACAACGCTTGTTGCTGTCACCACACTCAGCGGCGGCACGTCCTTCGCGACAACGGCGCCCGCGCCGACGACCGAGCCCCGACCGATTGTCACTCCAGGGATGACCGTGGCTGCGGCGCCGATCCACACATCATCCTCGATCACGATGGGCGCGTGCGTGAAGAATTCGTACCGTTCGTCGAGCTCGACGGGGTGTCCGGCCGTGCTCAGGGTCACTCGGGGACCGATCAGGACGCGGTCACCGATGGTGATGCCCCCGTAGTCGAGGAAGAAGCATCCCTGATTGATGAACACGCGCTCTCCGAACGATGCTCCAAGCCCGTAGTCGCAATAGAACGGGGGCAGGATGGACAGCGAGTCAGGGATGGGTCCACCGAAGATCTCGGTGAGCACCGTCCTGCGCGCGTCGAGGTCGTCGAACGGCAGCACGTTGAGGCGCGAGGTCAGGTTCATGACGAGCTGTACGCGCTCCGCGAAGGCTCGGGACTCGGGCGTCCGTGTTCGTAGGCGTTGCTCGTTGCGCACGAGGCGATCTTGGCACGGCGAGTCAGAGACTGCGTGACGACCCACCGGCAGAGAATGCGTCACTCCGTGATCGTGGGGTCCTCATCGAGCGTCCGGATCTGGATCCGCGATCAGCGCGCGGAGGTGTCGCAGATCAGTTGGCGGACATGTGTCGTGCATCAGACGGAGGACAGTGGACCTTGTCAGAACTTGGGCACGACCGGTGAGGGCAGCATGTCGGCCCACTTACGTAGTACGTCGACGGCCTGGTCCCGGAGGGGTCCTTCGGCAACCTCTTCACGCAGTGACTGGCGCTCGGCCGGTTGGGCGACCTCGCGGTAGAACTGGAGGTCTTCGAAGCCGTAGGTGGCTACGTCGTGGCTGCTGGCTCCGAAGATCAGGCGGGGGATGCGTGCCCAGTAGCAGGCCATGAGGCACATGGGGCATGGCTCGCTGCTGGCGTACATGATTCCGTCTTCGAACAGGTGCCGCCCTAGGTTTCTGCCGGCGTGGCGCAGGGCCATGACCTCGGCGTGCGGTCGGGTCTCGCAGCTCGACAACGCTGCTGGTGCCTTCACCGACGACCTCGCCTGGTCCTCGGTCCACCGAAGTCCCGGGCCAGCCGGCGCACTGTCAGCCTGCCGCCGGCCGTGGTCGCGGTCGTCCGCGAACACCTTGCGGCCGAGGTCGACGACAACCCGGACGCGTTGGTGTTCACCACCGAGAGCGGTCGGCCGATCTGGCGGGGCAACCTCAACAAGCTGATCGACTGGAAGGCCGCCGTCGCGCGGATCGGGCAACCGCAGCTGCACTTCCACGACCTACGGCACACCGGGAACACGCTCGCCGCCCGCACCGGGGCGAGCACCCGCGACCTGATGGCTCGGATGGGCCACGACTCATTCCAGGCGGCGTTGATCTACCAGCACGCCACGGCCGAGGCTGATCGGGCCATCGCCCAGGCGCTGCACGAGGCAGTGCGCGCGGACCGAAAGAAGTCCAAAAGGTCGGCCGACGGCGCCGGCAAGACCAAGGACCGGCCCGGCAGGAAGTCGGGCGACAGCAAGGGCAAGAAGCAGCAGGCGGCCCGGGACGACCGGGGCTAATGGCATGCCAATGGCACGCAGCATGATCGTTGGCCTTGGAACATCGAAGGCCCTGACTCGGACTCGCGTCCTCACCAGGGCCTCGATCGTGGAGCGGGTGACGGGAATCGAACCCGCACTGTCAGCTTGGGAAGCTGATGTTCTGCCATTGAACTACACCCGCAGGCGGCACCACTGTACCTGAGGTCACCACGTTGCTGCACCCAGGTACCCCCGGCGCGCCCCAGTGGCCGACGTCCCAGCGTCACAGACCCACCCTCGCCTGGGGCGCAACCAACCCGAAGCGATCTTGCAATCGTCGGCGCCCACCCGAGCAGCAGGAAGTTTCACTGCGGCAACATATTCCCGTTCTCAGATCCATCGATGGACTGTAACGTCTCCCCCACGTTCTCCGACACGGCGTGACATACCCCGATGTCCGCCGCCAGAAAGAGGTGGGCCCATGGGACTTCGTCCCAACCTGCTGACCCGGCGTGCCGCCGGTGTCGCGTCGACGACCCTCGCGCTGCTGCTCAGCACCGCCTCGGTGGGCGTCGTTCCTGCTGCTTCCGCCTTCTCGGCCGCTCCCGGCGCGTCCTGCGCCGAGCCGACCGACGTCCACTCCGACGCCCGGGTGAAGAAGGGCGGTACGGCCAAGCTCGACCCGAACCAGCTGACCGCCGCGCAGGTCCGTGAGCGCGAGGCCGACCTCGCCGCCGCGCTGCGCGAGCGGGCGAACTTCCGGGCCGGTGCGGGAGCCACGCCGCTGGCGACCGTGACCGTCCCGGTGGTCGTGCACGTCATCCAGCGCGACGCCACCCGGGCCGGCGGCAACATCCCCGACTCGATGGTCACCTCTCAGATCACCGTGCTGAACCAGGCATACAGTGGCGCCACCGGCGGTGCGGCCACCGCGTTCAGCTTCCAGCTGCAGAAGGTGCACCACGTCACCAACCCCGCCTGGTACCCGATCGTGCAGGGCTCCTCGGCCGAGCGGCAGATGAAGACCTCGCTGCGCGAGGGCGGCAAGAACACCCTCAACATCTACCTGGGCGAGCTGAGCGACAACCTGCTCGGCTGGGCGACCTTCCCGAAGCGCAAGCTCGACGCCATGGACGGCGTGGTCGCGCTGAACGAGTCGCTGCCGGGTGGCACCGCGACCAACTACAACGAGGGCGACACCGGCACCCACGAGATCGGCCACTGGCTGAACCTCTACCACACCTTCCAGGGCGGCTGCACCGGCTCCGGCGACAGCGTCGACGACACCCCGGCAGAGGGCTCGGCGGCGTACCAGTGCCCGACCGGACGGGACACCTGCACCGCGGCCGGCCTGGACCCGATCACCAACTTCATGGACTACACCTACGACTCGTGCATGCACCAGTTCACCTCTGGGCAGGCGAGCCGGATGCTGACCGCGTGGAACGCCTACCGCGCCGCGTAACACCTCAGCAGCAACGGATCGGTGCCGGCCCTGTCCTCGGACGGGGCCGGCGCCGGCGTTTTCTCTCCGTACTTCAGGCGGCCGGGCGGCGGGTGTCGAAGCCGTGTCGGCCACGCCGACCCTCGGGACCGCCGGCTCCCCGGCGGATCGCACCGCTCGCCCCCGGATCGAGCCAGACCTGCACCGCGGGCCGGCCGGGAGCCTCGGCGGGAAGGGCCGCGTGTTCGCGCCGGGTCAGCATCGCCACATCGACCGTGAACTCGAAGAGCCGCCAGTCGACCTGCGGGGCCGCCCGGCCGATCTCGGCCACCCGCGCCACCCGCGCCCGGTCGGTGACCGGGCGGGCGTGACCGGCGACGTACGCCTCGTCGTCGCTCTCCTCCGGCGGGAACGAGTGCAGCGCGTAGCGGCCGTCGCGTTCGAGGTCGCGGCGCTTGGGCGAGTCGATGACGAAGCAGAAGAGGCCCTCGTCGGTGATGACCGGGGAGACCGGGTGCACCCGGGGGCCGCCGTCGGCACGGACAGTGGCGAGATAGCCGAAACCCGGCCCGTACTGCTGCATGAGACGGCGGATCTCGTCGGCGAGTCGGGGCTCGTCGGCGGCGAATTGGGACCAGGAAGCCATGCCGACATTCTATCGAACACATGTACGAAGATGTAGTCCGACACGCAGTTCACCCGTACCGGTCGCTATGGTGTTCCGATGCTGCTCTCCGACCGTGACCTGGTCTCCGAGATCAAGGCGGGCACGCTGGCACTGGAGCCGTTCGAGCCCACGCTGGTGCAACCGTCCAGCATCGACGTACGCCTGGACAAGCTCTTCCGGGTCTTCAACAACCACCTCTACACGCACATCGACCCGTCAGTGCAGCAGGACGACCTGACGTCGATGGTCGAGGTGCCCGAGGGCGAGCCGTTCGTGCTGCACCCGGGCGAGTTCGTGCTCGCCTCGACGCTCGAGGTGATCTCGCTGGGTGACCAGCTCGCCGGCCGGCTGGAGGGCAAGTCCAGTCTGGGCCGGCTGGGCCTGCTCACCCACTCCACCGCCGGCTTCATCGACCCGGGTTTCTCGGGCCACGTCACGCTGGAACTGTCCAACGTGGCGAACCTGCCGATCACCCTCTGGCCGGGCATGAAGATCGGCCAGCTCTGCATCTTCCGGCTCTCCTCGCCGGCCGAGCACCCGTACGGCTCGGAGGTCTACGGGTCGCGTTACCAGGGGCAGCGCGGGCCGACGCCGAGCCGCTCCTGGCAGAACTGGCGCACCTGGCCGACCCGCTGACCGGCGGGCCCCCTCGCGAGGGCCCGCCGTGCCGGGTCAGCTCGGCCGGCCGTAGCTGTTGATCTGGCCGTCGTCGACGCGCTTCATCGTGATCGGTTTGCCGGACTGGGAGGCGTGCACGACCCAGCCGTTGCCGACGTACAACGCCACGTGATGCAGGTCGCTGTAGTAGAAGACCAGGTCTCCGGGGCGAAGCTCGCTCCGGCTCACCCGGGCGGTCACGTCGTGCTGCATCCGGGCGTTGTGCGGCAGGGAGACCCCGGCCTTCTCCCAGGCGGCCATCGTGAGGCCGGAGCAGTCGTAGTGGTCCGGGCCGGCCGCGCCCCAGACGTAGATCTTGCCGATCTGCGCGCAGGCGAACTTGGCGGCGATTCCCCCGGGGCCGGAGATGTACTCGGACGGGCAGGGAGCGGGGCGTAGCGGGCCGCCGCCGCCGTTGCCGTACACCTTGAGCCGGAGCTTCTCCAGCCGGGCGATCTCGGCGTTGATCTGCTTCTTCTTGGCCGCCAGCTGGGCCTCGGTGCGGGCCAGCTGGGCGACCATCTCGTCGAGCGGCTGCTTCTTGGCGGCGAGCTGGTCGCGCAGCGCCGCCACGGTCTGCACCTGCTCCTGCTGGCGGCGCGCGAACCGGTCGAGCATTTCCAGTCCGGTCACCACGTCACCGGGTGTCCGGCTGCCCAGCAGCGCGTTCACGGTCGAGACTTGCTCGCCCTTGTACGCCTCGGCGGCGAGTCCACCGACCTGCCCCATGGCCAGGTCGACCTGGCGCTGCAGGGGTGCGATCTGCTTGGCGAGCGCCGCGGCCTGCTTGCGCTTGACGGCAAGGTCCTCGCGGGTCGCGTTGTGCTGCTCGATGATCGGTTCGAGCTTGTTCCAGTCCTGGTCGATCTGGCGCTCGATCTCGGTAACGGACGGTTCGGCGTGCGCCGCCGTGGCGCCGCCGGTCAGGATGACGGCGGTGCCGGCCAGGGCGGCGAAGGCGGTGGTGAAGCGGGACCAGCGGGAACGCGGCGCAGCCGTCATCCGGTCGACCGACCGGACCGACGGTGGCCGCGGGGCATGGTGTGCCACCGGGCTCGATACTCCTTCTTCACTGACCGCCTACCGGGTTAGCTGACGGGTTCGGGCGAGAAGGGAGCCGCCCTACCGCACTGCTGCGGATTCACCCCAGGTACCTGGGTCCCCGGCTCGCCCGGAGGCGACTCGGCGGTGTCGGACCGTCACCGCCCGGGCTGGGCAGTGCTGCTACCGGTCGACGATTGACCAGAGTAGAGACGTGCGTTATAGATCCGCAACCATCAACGCCGTGACACTCCGTACACAAATCGCGAGAACGATGCCGTACTGAAGGTTTTTTTCATGCAACATCATCAGCGAGAAAGGTATTGACCAGCGGCCATGCGCGGGGCGAGGGTGAGCTACGCAGTGACCCCCACCCGATCTGGAGGTTCGATGCACCTCTCACCTGTGCCGCCGCGCAGACGGATCCTGCTCGCTGCCGCAGCGGCGGCGGCCACCGCCCTTCTCACCACCGGACCCGTGGCCGCCGAGCCCCTCTCCGCCGGCGCCGCCGAGCCCACCGACCGCCAGCAGCAGTACGCCGCCGCGGCGGCCGAGCAGGGCGTGCCGCAGAGCATCCTGCTCGGCGTGTCCTATCTGGAGTCGCGCTGGGACACCCACCCCGGCCAGCCGAGCACCAGCGGCGGCTACGGCCCCATGCACCTGACCGACGCCGACCAGGTGCTCTCGGGTCCGTCGAGCTCGCACGTCGACGAGGACGAGGATCCGCGCGGCGACGACTCCCGGCCCCTGGTCGTCGACGCGGCGGCAGCGGCCGCCCCGGCCGGTGACGTCCTGCCGCAGGCATCCCTGCAGACCCTCGACGCCGCCGCCGCGCTCACCGGCCTCTCCGCGGAGGCGCTGCGCACCGACGCGGCCGCGAACATCCGCGGCGGGGCGGCGCTGCTCACGTCGTACCAGAAGGAGCTGGGTGCCCCGACGGGCGCCGACAGCGACCCGGCGGCTTGGTACGGGGCGGTGGCCCGGTACTCCGGCGCGGACACCGAGGACGCCGCGGCGGCCTTCGCCGACGAGGTGTACGACCAGATCAGGATCGGCGCCGGCCGGACCACCGACGACGGCCAGCGGGTGACCCTCGCCGCCTCGGCCGTGACGCCGGACGAGTCCGGGCTGCACCGGCTCGGGCTGCGCCGCGCCGAACGGCCGGACGGCCTCGAGTGCCCGGTCCGCGTCGCCTGCGAGTGGATCCCCGCGCCGTACGAGAAGTACGGTCCGAACCCTGGCGACTACGGCAACCACGACCTGGGCGCCCGGCCCGCACAGCAGAAGATCGAGTACATCGTCATCCACGACACCGAGGGGTACTTCGGCCCCAGCGTGAAGCTCGTGCAGACCAAGACCTACCTCGGCTGGCACTACACGCTGCGCTCGGTGGACGGGTACGTGGCCCAGCACATCAAGGCCAAGGACGTCGGCTGGCACGCCGGGAACTGGTACGTCAACGCCAAGTCCATCGGCATCGAGCACGAGGGCTTCGCCGGCCACGGCACCTGGTACACCGAGGCGATGTACCGCACCTCGGCGAAGCTGGTCCGGCACCTGGCGTTGCGGTTCCAGATCCCGCTGGACCGGCAGCACATCCTCGGGCACGACAACGTGTCGGGGACGGTGGCCTCGACGGTGCGCGGGATGCACTGGGACCCGGGTCCGTACTGGGACTGGTCGCACTACTTCGAGCTGATGCAGGCGCCGTTCCAGTCGACCGGGACGCCGCAGAGCGGCCTGGTCACCATCGACCCGACCTACGCCACCAACCAGCCGGCCTTCTACGGCTGCAACCAGCAGCCGCCGGGGGTACCGACGCCGACACCGCCGGCCCAGCCGTGCCCGCTGCGCCCCTCGTCCTCGGTCATCCTGCACACCGCACCGAGCGAGACGGCTCCGCTGGTCAACGACAAGGGGCTGCGCCCCGACGGCTCGCCGGACACCATGTACATCTCCGACCACGGCGCCCGCGCCTCGGCCGGTCAGACGTACGCCCTCGCGGGCATTCAGGGCGACTGGACCGCGATCTGGTACCTCGGCCAGAAGGCCTGGTTCTACAACCCGGCCTCGGCGCCGACGGCCAAGTGGGCCGAGGGCTTCGTGGTGACGCCCAAGCCGGGCAAGGCCACCATTCCGGTGTACGGCCGGGCCTACCCGGAGCGGGCGGCCTACCCGTCGTACATCCCCTACCAGACGATTTCGCCGCTCCAGTACACGTTCGCCGCGGGCCAGCGGTACGCGCTCGGCGGCGTCCTGCCGGGCGAGTACTACCGGGCGGTCACCTTCGACGGCTCTGCGCCGGGTGACTGGACGGTGGTCCGCGGTGAGAACAAGTACGTGCAGATCCAGTTCGGCCACCGGGTGATGTACGCCAACCTCGACGACGTGCAGATCCTGCCGGCCGCGGAAGGCGCAGCCCAGTAACCACAACCGCACACGACGAAGGCCCCCGGTCGCTGGACTGGGGGCCTTCGGCGTCGTCGCAGAGGTGGGTCAGGTGACCCGGCGGAAGCCGGCGACCGGCATGTAGCTGATCTTCGTGACCTGGATCTGCTTACCCGTCCTGGGCGCGTGGACCATAAGCCCGTTGCCGAGGTAGAGACCCATGTGATGCAGGTCGCTGTAGAAGAAGACCAGGTCACCCGGGCGGGCGTCGGCCCGGGACACGGGCCGTCCCTCGTTCCACTGGGCACCGGTGAAGTGGGTCAGGTAGATGCCCGCCGCCTTGTAGGCGTACTGGGTGAGGCCGGAGCAGTCGAACGTGTTCGGGCCGGTGGCGCCCCATTCGTACCACTTGCCGACCTGCGCGCAGGCGGTCTTGATGGCGATGCGGGCGGCGCTGCTGACCACGCCGTCGATGTTGGGGCAGCCCTCGACCCGCACCGAGGTCACCGGCAGCATCGCGGTCAGCCGCTTGATCTCGGCGTTGATCGCCTTCTTCTTCGCCGCCAGCTCGGCCCGCTGCTCTTTTTCGGCAGCGATCAGCGCGTCCAGCTTCCGCTTCTGCCGCAGGTACTTGTCCCGGATGGCGAGCACGCCGGCGATCTGCTTGTGCTGATCCGCGGCCAGCCGATCGAGCATGACGAGCTGCTCGGCGAGCGTCCCCGGCTTGGTGCTGACCAGCAGGGCCCCGAGGTCGTGGGACGGGCCCTCGATGTAGTAGTGGGCGGCGATGTCGCCGACCCGGTTCATCGCGAGCGACGACTCCAGCTCCAGCGGAGCCATCTTCTTCTCCAGCTCGGCCGACTTCTTCATGTTGACCTTGAGCTGGGCGTTGATCTTGTTGTAGTCCTCGATCGTGGGCTCGAGCTTCTCCCACTGCTTGTCGATCATCGCGTCGATCTCGTCCACCGAGGGCGCCGCGTGGGCCGGAGCGGCCAGCATCCCCGCGCCGACCGCGACGGCCGCGACCAGGGTGATCAGACGGTGGACAACCCGGCGCACGCCGACCGGTCGGACGGACGGCTGGCGCGGGGCGTGACGATGAGGGGGCATGGTTGCCACCGGCACCGACTCCTTTGCAACCGACCGCCGGGCGCCTCGGGCAGGGGAAGATCGAGGCAGACGACCCACAGCGGTCGGTGCCCCACATTAGGGAAGGGCCGGGGTGTAATCAAGGCGGCCTTTCGGACAATCACTGCTCCGCAATCGCTTGCACACCAAGGGTGTTCACTCAGGTGCCAACGATGGCGGTCAACACATCGTCGAGCGTCACCACGCCGAGGGGTCGGCGGCCGTCGCTCACCAGGACCATGTGCCGCCGCTCGCGCCGCATCGACAGCAACAGGTCGGCCAGCGTACGGTCCGGCGGGACCACCGCCAGCGGCCGGTAGATCTCGCTGGGCACCGGGGCCCGGCGGCTCGCGCCGGCGTACCCGAGTACGTCCTTGACGTGCACGAATCCGAGCACCCGTCGGGTGGAACGCTGCACCACCGGGAAGCGGGACCGGCCGGTCCGGGTGGCCAGCACCTCCAGCGACGCGGGCGAGACGTCCTCAGCCACCGTGGTCACCGTCGACCACGGTTGCAGGGCATCCGCCGCCGTCCGGCTGTGCAGGGCCAGCGCGCCGGTGATCCGCGCGTGCTCCTCCGCGTCGAGCAGCCCCTCGGTACGCGCCTGGGAGACCAGCCCGGCCAACTCCTCCGCCGTGAACACCGTCTTCACCGCGTCCGTCGCCTCGACCCGCCACAACCGCAGCACCTGCCGGGCCGACCACTTCATCGCCAGCAGCAGCGGCTTGGTGCCCACGCAGAACGCCAGCATCGCCGGGCCCAGCCAGAGCGCCGACGGCTCCGGCCCGGCCAGGGTGATGTTCTTCGGCACCATCTCGCCGACCACGGTGTGCAGGAAGACCACCACGCCGAGGGCGATCAGGAAGGCCACCGGGTGCACGGCCCGGGCCGGCAGCCCGACCGCGTCGAACGGCACCTCCAACAGGTGGGCCAGCGCCGGCTCGGCGATCGCGCCCAACCCGAGGGAGCAGATCGTGATGCCGAGCTGCGCCCCGGCGATCATCAGCGGAATCTGGTTCATCGCCGACAGCGTCCAGCGGGCCCGCTTGGAGGTGGCGGCGAGCGGTTCGATCACCGTACGGCGGGAGGCGATCAGCGCGAACTCGCTGCCCACGAAGAAGCCGTTGCCGAGCAGCAGCAGGACGGCGACCAGCAGCTCAGTCATCGTCGTCGGGCTCCTCGGGGCGGACCACCCGGACCTGCTCGATCCGGTGCCGGTCGATCTCGACGACGGTGAACTCGTACCCGCCCTCCTCGACCGTCTCCCCGGGCACCGGAATGTGCCCGAGCCGGGCCATCAGGAAGCCGGCGAGGGTCTCGTACGGCCCCTCGGGCAGCCGGAAGCCGGTCTGCTCGGCCAGCTCGTCCTCGCGGAGCACCCCGTCGACCAGGAGGGTCCGCTCCCCGCCCGGCACGGTCAGCTCGACCGGGCCGAGGTCGGCGACCGCGTCCGGGTCGAACTCGTCGGCGATCTCCCCCACCAGCTCCTCGACCAGGTCCTCCACGGTCACCACGCCGTCCGTGCCGCCGTACTCGTCGACCACGATGGCCAGGTCGGCACCGGCCGCCTTCAGCGCGGCGAGGACCCCGTCCAGGTCGAGGCTCTCCGGGACGTACACCGGCTCGCGGGCGACCGCGGCGACCGTCGTCGTCGCGCGCCTCGCCAGCGGTACGCCGAGCGCGTCCGGCACCCCGGCGACCCCGGTGACCAGATCCAGCGTCTCCTCGTAGACCGGGAACCGGGTCCGGCCGGTCTCCCGGGAGAGGTCCAGCAGTTCGGCCACCGTGGCGGTGGCCCGCAGCGCGATCACGTCCACCCGGGGCGTCATCGCCTCGGCCGCCCGCTTGTCGCCGAACCGGATGGTCCGGCGCAGCAGCATCGCGGTGTCCGGGGGCAGCGCGCCGGCCCGGGCCGAGATCGCGGCGAGCAGGCCCAGCTCCTCGGGCGATCGGGCGCTGGCCAGCTCCTCCTGCGGTTCCACGCCGAGCTGCCGGACCAGTCGGTTCGCCGAGTTGTTCAACCCCCGGATCAGCCAGCCGAACGCGCGGGAGAAGTTCCGCATCGGAGCTGCGGTGCTCAGGGCGGCCGGCATCGGCCGGGCCAGCGCCAGGTTCTTCGGCACCAGCTCCCCGAAGAGCATCGAGATCAGCGTGGCCAGGGCCAGCGCGAGCACCGGGCTGAACCGGTCGGCACCCCCGACGGGACGCAGCAGCGGGGCGAAGAGCCGGGCCAGGGCCGGCTCGGCCAGGTAGCCGGTGAGCAGCGCGGTGATGGTGATGCCGAGCTGCGCTCCGGAGAGCTGGAAGGAGAGTTCGCGCAGCGCCCGTCGTACCGTGTCGGCCCGGACGTCGCCCTCCGCGGCCCGCCGGTCGATCTCCGCCCGGTCGACCGTGACCAGGGCGAACTCGGCCACGACGAAGAACGCGTTCCCCGCGGTCAGCAGGATGAAGCCGACCAGGGGCAACAGCGTGGTGACCAGTAGGCCGTCGATGATCGCCTCACCTCGCGCGAGATTCTTCCACGCCCGTGCCCACCCGCAAGCCCACGCCCGACGGCGGAGACGCAACGCGGCGCCACCCGGGTGGGTGGCGCCGCGTTCGGTGCGTACGGGCGTCAGCCGGCCGCGTCGGCCGTCTCCTTCTCGCCGGCGGCGTCCGCCGGCTTGACCGAACGGAGCAGCACGCTGGCGACGTCGACGACCTCGACCTGCTCGCCGGCGCCCTTGCCGTTGACCCCGTCGTTGAGCATCGTCGAGCAGAACGGGCAGCCGACCGCGATGGTCTTCGCCCCGGTGGACATGGCCTCCTCGACCCGGTCCACGTTGATCCGCTTGCCGATCTTCTCCTCCATCCACATCCGGGCGCCACCGGCGCCGCAGCAGAAGGAGCGCTCGCTGTTCCGCGGCATCTCGGTGATCTCGGCGGAGCCGAGGGCGGCGCCGAGCACCTCGCGCGGCGGGGTGAAGACCCGGTTGTGCCGGCCCAGGTAGCAGGGGTCGTGGTAGGTGAGCCCGCCGTCGACCGGCTGCACCGGGGTGAGCTTGCCGGTGGCAACCAGGTGGGCGAGGAGCTGGGTGTGGTGTACCACCTCGAACTCGCCGCCGAGCTGCCCGTACTCGTTGCCGAGGGTGTTGAAGCAGTGCGGGCAGGTGGCCACGATCTTGCGCTTGCTCTTCTCCCGGCCCTCGAACGCCTCGTTCAGCGTCTCGACGTTCTGCTGGGCGAGCATCTGGAAGACGAACTCGTTGCCGATCCGGCGGGCCGGGTCGCCGGTGCAGGTCTCGCCCTCGCCGAGGATGGCGAAGGAGACGCCCGCCTCGTTGAGCAGCGTGGCGACCGCCCGGGTGGTCTTCTTGGCCCGGTCCTCGAACGCGCCGGCGCAGCCGACCCAGAACAGGTACTCGAAGTCCTCGACCTCGCCGACCCGCGGCACCTCGAAGCCGAGGCCCTTGGTCCAGTCCTCGCGGGTGTTCTGCGGGGCGCCCCACGGGTTGCCCTTGTTCTCCAGGTTGCGCAGCATCACGCCGGCCTCCGACGGGAAGCTCGACTCGATCAACACCTGGTAGCGACGCATGTCGACGATGTGGTCGACGTGCTCGATGTCCACCGGGCACTGCTCGACGCAGGCGCCGCAGGTGGTGCAGGACCAGAGCACGTCCGGGTCGATGACGCCGCCCTCCTCGGCGGTGCCGATCAGCGGCCGGTCGGCCTCGGCCAGGGCCAGCACGTCCATGTGGGCGAGCTGCGCCTCGGTGGCCTTCTCCTCGCCGGTCAGGTCCTTGCCGCCGCCGGCCAGCAGGTACGGCGCCTTGGCGTACGCGTGGTCGCGGAGGCTCAGCACGAGCAGCTTCGGCGACAGCGGCTTGCCGGTGTTCCAGGCCGGGCACTGCGACTGGCAGCGGCCGCACTCGGTGCAGGTGCTGAAGTCCAGCAGGCCCTTCCAGCTGAACTGCTCGACCTGGGCGACGCCGAACTGGTCCTTCTCCGGGTCGGCCTCCTCGAAGTCGAGCGGCTTGCCGTCGCTCATCATCGGGCGGAGCGCGCCGAGGCCGGAGCCGGCGGGCTTGGCCGGCTCACGCTTGAAGAAGATGTTGAAGAACGCCAGGAAGCGGTGCCAGGCGACACCCATGGTGACGTTCAGCGAGATCACGATGAGCCAGGTCATCGAGATAATGATCTTGATGACGGCGGCCACGCTGACCCCGGCCTCCCAGGCCGGAAGCGCGTTGCCGATCGCGTGGCTGACCGGGGTGGCCCAGACCGGGTACTCGAAGTGGTCGGTGGCGACCTTGAAGCCGCGGATCAGGAAGCCGAAGATCAGGACGAGCAGGACGACCCACTCGACGAAGTAGCCCTGCCACATGGTGGAGCCGGTGAACCGGGAGCGGCCGCCCGGCCGGGTCGGCCGGTTGCGCAGCCGGATCGCCATCAGCACCAGGATGCCGACGAAGCCGAACACGCCGATCAGCTCGGTGGCCAGGCCGAAGATCGTCCAGTGCCCGATGATCGGCAGCCCACCGCCGGGGGTGACCACCTCGAAGTACGCCTCGAGCACCAGCAGCGACAGCACGATGAACGCGACCATCACGAACCAGTGCGCCGCGCCCACCACGCTCCACTTGAGCATGCGGGTGTGACCGGCGGTCTCCACCAGCATCTTCCTGGTGCGGGCGCCCTTGTCGGTGAACCGCTCCGGCGCCGGTTGCCCGAGCCGGATGACTGCCACCATCTTCATGACCGCGCGTACCGCAAGCCCCACCGCCACCGCGGTGATGGCGGCCGCGAGGATCGTGGCGACGATCTGGACGCTGCCCATCGAGTTGGCCTCCCGGTCTGCTGCCTGTCGAGCGGCTGGCGACCGGGACCGGCTCACGGCGCGGTCGGCGCTCCGCCGCTACCGCAACCCCGACCCGACCGGCCGATGACCTCGCTCCGCTCGGTCATGCAGTGCAGCCTACGCGTATGGTTACCCAGCAGTAACGTGAGTCATCTCGCATCCGGCCACGCCGCCCTGCGCACACCTTAGGTGGACCGCCACTGATACGCCCGGACAGGGGCGTCGTGGCGTGACGTTCATCCATCGCCCGTACCACCGGAACCGCCCACCGGCGGCGATCCGGGGCGAGACATGCGACGGCCCGACCCCCTGCACGGGGCCGGGCCGGAAGTCGAGCCGATCAGCGCCAGCGGGAGAGCAGGATCAGCGAGGCGACCATTGCGCCGAAGCCCACCGCGAGGTTCCAGTAACCCCACGACATGACCGGGTACGCCTGCTCGGAGAGGTAGTACACGACCAGCCAGCCGATGCCGGCGACGATCAGCGTGACAGCGGTGATCGGCAGCCAGATCGGGCTAGGCTTGCGCGTCGCAGCCGTCGCCGTCGGACGCACGTCCGTCGGCGGGGTGTACACCTTCTTCTTGCGAACCTGAGACTTGGGCACGACGCTCTCCAGGGGTGACGACCTCGGCCGGCCTGACAACCGGGCACGGGGGCGACGGTCCATGGCCAATAATGTTCGACAGCTAGCGTAGTCCCGACGGACCGGCCCGGCCAGAAATGGGGTCAGGCCGGTGCAGGGAGCGACCCAGAGGGCGGGACTTTCGGGTCGGGCAGACCGGTCGCATCGCCGCGGACCGACACGAGACGACGGGGAAGGAACGCTCGGTGGAGTACACGTCCGGCGCCGCCTCCTGGCAGAAGGCCCTCCGGCGGGCGGTCGTCGGCCTGCTGCCGCGACGGCCACGGCAGCGACGACCGGGCTGGTCGATCGGGGTGCCGTTGATCGCCGCCGCTGCGGGACTGCTCTTCACCACCAGCGCGACCACCGCCGGCGGCACCCCACTGCGCGAGGACCGCCGCCCCCAGCTCACCCAGCTGATCGAGGACCGGCGCGAACAGGTCGCCGCGAGCGAGCTCCGGGCCGCCCGGCTGCGCGCCGAGGTGGAGAGCCAGACCGCCGCCCTGGCCGACACGGACGCCCCGATCAAGGAACAACAGGATCGGGCCGCCGGCAGCCGCCAGGCGGCCGGGTTCACCGCGCTCACCGGTACCGGGGTGACCATCGAGCTGAACGACGCGCCCCGGCGCGCCGACCAGACCCTGCCCAAAGGTGCCAGCAACGACGACCTGGTCGTCCACCAGGGTGACGTCCAAGCGGTCGTGAATGCGCTCTGGGCGGGCGGAGCCGAGGCCATGTCGATCATGGACGTCCGCGTCCTCAGCACCAGCGCGGTACGCTGCGTCGGTAACACCCTGCTGCTGCACGGCCGGGTGTACTCCCCGCCGTTCAAGATAGTAGCGATTGGCGACCCCGCTGCCCTCCAGCAGGCCCTCGCCACCTCCGAGGGAGTCCGGTTGTTCAAGGAAGCGGTCGATCACTACCAGCTCGGCTACTCCGAGACCGTCTCCACCGTCAACGTGCCGGCGTTCGAGGATTCGACCGCCCTCCGGTACGCCGAGGTGCCGCGGTGACACCCGACGAGCACGCCCCGGTCGGGGACGGCCGCCACCGCGACCGAGCGGACGACCCGACCGCGTTCATCCCCAAGGTCCACCGGCCGACGCCCGCTCAGGGCGCGCGCGACCTGCCCCGGCCCGAGTCCGGCGCGGCCCGAGTGCCGGCACCGTCGGCCGCCCCGGAGGCGACCCGCCGCCCGACCACGCCCGGCCCCGTCGTGGCCTCGGCCCTGTCTCCTATACACATCTGACGCTGCCGACGATCGCATA
>NZ_QGGF01000339.1 GCF_003857015.1 Micromonospora globispora
CTGCAGGAACTGCTCACCGGCGCGGACCACCGGCGGCGGGCCGCCCGGTTCGCCGCCGGCGAGGCGCGGCTGCGGGAGCCGGTCGCCGTGGTCGACGGGCGCCGCCGGGCGGCTGCCGATCCGCTGACCGGGTTGCCGACGCGCCGGGAGCTGCTGGGCGAGCTGGGTCGCCGGGAGGGCGCGGGCGCCCTGCTCGTCGTCGACCTGTACGGGCTCGGCCAGGTCAACGAGCGGTTCGGCCGCCCGGTGGGGGACGGGGTGCTGGTCGAGGCGACGCGCCGGCTGCGTGCCGGCTGCGACTCCGGCGACCTGGTGGTCCGCCTGCGCGGCAGTGAGTTCGCCGTGCTCACCGGGGTCGGGCCGGTGCTGGCGTACGCGCTGAGCACCCGGTTGCTCGCCGCACTGGCCGAGCCGTACCCGCTGCCCGACGGGTCGGCGCGGCTGTGGGCCAGCATCGGGTTGGCCGAGACGGCCGGCGGGGCGCCGGAGGACGTGCTGCGTCAGGCCGACCTGGCCCGGCGGCGGGCGGTGCAGCTCGGCCGGGACCGGGTCGAGTGGTACGACGCCCACCTGGAGGACCAGCTGGTCCGCCGGCTGGACCTGGAACGCGAACTGCCCGGTGCGGTGGCTCGGGGCGAGCTGGACCTGGTCTACCAGCCGGTGCTGTCGCTGGCGGACCGGCTGCCGGTGGGCACCGAGGCGCTGCTGCGTTGGCGCAGCCGGACGCTGGGCACCGTGCTCCCCGCCGAGCTGGTGCCGGTGGCGGAGGATCTTAACCTCGTCGACGAGGTGGGCCGCTGGGTGCTGGACCGGGCCTGCCGTCAGCTCGCTGACTGGTCGGACGGGGGCCGGGGGTTCTGGATGTCGGTCAACGTCACGCCGCGGGAGCTGATCGCGGCCGACTTCGTGCCGGCGACCGCGGCCGCCCTCGCCGCGTACGGGGTGGCACCGGAGCGGCTGGTGGTCGAGGTGGCCGAGCCGCGGGTCGCGGCCGAGCTGCCGACGGTGGTGACGCGGCTGGCCGGGTTGCGGTCCCTGGGGGTGCGGACGGCGCTGGACGGCTTCCGTGCCGAACACGCCTCCCTGGCCCAGCTCCGCCGGCTGCCGATCGACCTGCTCAAGGTCGGCCCGCACCTGCTCGGTGCGGGCGGCGACGGGCAGCATCCGCTGGTCGACGTGGTGGTCAGCCTGGGCGACCGGCTCGGCCTGGAGGTGGTGGTGGCGGGGTTGGAGTCGGACGCCCAGGTGGCCGCGGCCGATTGCTCGGGCTGCCGGTACGGGCAGGGCTTCGCGCTGGCCCGGCCGGCGACCGCGGAACGGGTGGAGGCGTGGCTCGAGGAGTTCCGGTCGACGCTCCGCTGAGCCGGTTGATCAGCCGAGTGCTGAACCGGTTCACCTAGCGCGTGGCGGTGCGGTGCTGCAGCGCGGGGTGAGGTGGGCGGTCTCGTCCTGCAGGCCGATGACCGGCTCGCCGGCGATGACGGCCAGCAGTTGCCGTGCCGCGTGCGCCCCGTACGCGGGGATGTCCCGGCCGAGCGCGGTCAGCGGCGGGTGCACGAGCTGGCAGAGCGGGGAGTCGTCCCACGCCACGATGGAGAGATCACCCGGCACGGCGAGCCCCATCTCCTGAGCGACGGAGAGACCGGCGATCGCCATCACGTCGTTGTCGTAGATCACCGCGGTCGGCCGGTTGGCGGAGCTGAGCAGGCGGCGGGTGGCTCGCGCCCCCTCCTCGCCGGTGTAGTCGGACCAGACGGTCGTGGCGTCGTCGAGGCCGAGTCGGCGGCACACCTCGGTGAACGCGTCGGTGCGGATCTCGGTGTGCAGCAGCGACGGCAGGCCGCCGACCCGGGCAATCCGCCGGTGCCCGAGCGCGACGAGGTACTCCACGGTCTCGACCAGCGCCGCCGCGTCGTCGGACCAGACGCTGGCCAGGCTGCCGGTGTGCCCCGGCCCGCCGATGACCACGGCCGGCAGTTGCAGCTCCTCCAGCGCCGCCACCCGCCGGTCGTCGGTCCGCAGGTCGCACACGAAGACGCCGTCCACCCGGCGCTCGGCCCACCACCGTCGGTAGACCGCGATCTCCGCGTCGTGGTCGGCGACCACCTGGAGGGTCAGCGCGTACGACCGGGCGGAGAGCTCGGCCTCGACGCCGCTGATCAGCTCCATGAAGAACGGCTCGATGCCCAGTATCCGGGCGGGCCGGCACAGGGCGAGGCCGACGGCCTTGGCGGTGGCGCCGGAGAGCGCCCGGGCGGCGCTGCTCGGGCTGAAGCCGATCTCGGCGGCGATGGCGAGGATCCGCTGCCGGGTCGCCTCCGAGACGCCGGGCTGCCCGTTGAGCGCGTACGACACCGCGCCCTTGGAGACCCCGGCCCGTCGGGCGACGTCGGCGATGGTCGGCCGCTTCACCGGCGCGCTCCTCCACTGTCCGGCCCCGCGGGGCGGTTCCTCGCTCGGCGGGGTGCCGGCGGGCAACACGGTACTGCAAGCGGCCCGGCGGGCCGGTGGGCACGGCGGGCTCGGGACTGAACGGTACAGTCCATCACTTGCGCGGTTAAGCGTACGACCTTCGCCGCCGATCTTCGCCAGGCCCCCGTCTTGAAGCTGTTCCGGAAAGCGCTTCACCACGCATGATCGCGCTCCCACGGCATCGAGAAGGTTACGGAACGGCCGCGTCGTTAACCGCCCGTTGACAGCCCCAGGGGTGGCCCGTACGGTGGCCTCACTTATCCGGTTCAGTCAACGTCTCTCGATGTCGGGAGCGTTCCCATTTGGCGCGGAGGATGACATGAAACGGTCCTGGTTGCAGTGGGCGCGGGCGGCCACCGTGGGCGCCCTCAGTCTGGTCATGGTCGCGGCGTGCAGCGGAAAGAGCACCACCGGCGGATCGGATGCGGCGGGCGGTCCGGTCACGTTGAAGATCAACTTCTGGGGTGACTTCGGACTCCAGGACCTCAAGACCCGGTACGAGGCCGATCACCCGAACATCAAGATCCAGCTGAACTCCGGCGAGTACAACGCCCAGCACGAGGACCTGCAGAAGAAGCTGGTAGCCGGCTCCGGCGCCCCGGACATCGCGGCGATCGACGAGGGCTTCATGGTCCAGTTCCGCAGCCAGTCCGACAAGTTCGTCAACCTGCTCGACAAGGGCGCCGGCTCGTACGAGAGCAAGTACCTGCCCTGGAAGTGGAAGCAGTCGCTGTCGGCCGACGGCAAGACCCAGATCGGTCTCGGCACCGACGTCGGCGGCCTGGCCATGTGCTACCGGACCGACCTCTTCAAGGCCGCCGGGCTGCCCACCGACCGCGACCAGGTCTCCGCGCTCTGGCCCACCTGGGACAAGTTCATCGGGGTCGGCCAGCAGTACACCGCCAAGACCAACAAGAAGTTCATCGACTCCGGCACCAACCTGTTCAACCCGATCCTCGGCCAGCAGCCGGTCGGCTTCTACAACGAGCAGGAGCAGCTCCAGATGGACGGCGGCCCGAAGGTCGCCTTCGACTACACGATCAAGGCGATCAAGGCCGGCCTCTCCGCCAACCTGGCCAGCTTCCAGGCCGACTGGGACAAGGGCTTCACCAGCGGCTCCTTCGCCGTGCTGGCCTGCCCGGCGTGGATGCTCGGCCACATCAAGGACACCGCCCCCGGCACCCAGGGCAAGTGGGACATCGCCGCGGTCCCCGGTGGCGGCGGCAACTGGGGTGGCTCGTTCCTGACCATCCCCAAGCAGGGCAAGCACGTCGACGAGGCGTACCAGTTGCTGGAGTGGCTGGTTCAGCCGGAGCAGCAGATCGAGATCTTCAAGAAGGTCGGCAACCTGCCGTCGCAGCCGGCGCTCTACTCCGACCCGGCGATCGCCGACTTCAAGAACCCGTTCTTCAACAACGCCCCGGTCGGACAGATCTTCCCCAAGATGGCGCAGGGCCTCACCCCGCAGTACCTGGGCAAGAAGAACGGCCCGACCCGGGTCGCGGTGGAGAACGTGATCACGCGGGTGCAGAACAAGTCGCTGAAGCCCGACGCCGCCTGGGCCGAGGCGGTCAAGGAGGCCGAGAAGGCCGGCAAGTCCTGACGCACCGCGGAGCGGTGACGGAGCGGGCGCGGCCCCGTTCCGTCACCGCCCCGGCGTCGCCCGCCCACCCGCCACCTCTTCGGCCCTGGAGTGTCCTATGTCCACCACCCGCGCCGCACCGGCGCCGTCGAGCCGCCGAGCCGTGCCGGCCGGACGCTCGGGGGGCGACGACCCGCGGCTCACCTGGCGCGACCGGCTGTACCGCTTCGACATGCGCTACCTGCCGTACCTGATGATCGCCCCGTTCTTCCTGCTCTTCATCGTCTTCGGGCTCTTCCCACTGCTCTTCAACGGCGTGGTGTCGCTGCGCAACTACCAGCTCGACGATCCGACGCTGCCGTACTGGGCCGGCTTCGACAACTTCGCCCGGCTCTTCGGCGACGAGGACTTCTGGAACGCGCTCTACAACACCTTCGGCATCTTCCTGCTCTCCTCGGTGCCCCAACTGCTGCTCGCCCTGGTGGTCGCCTCGCTGTTGAACCGCAAGCTGCGGGCGCAGACCTGGTGGCGGGTCGGCGCCCTGCTGCCGTACGTCACCCCGATCGTCGCGTCGACGATGGTGTTCAGCGCCTTCTTCTCCCGCACCTACGGCATGGCCAACTGGCTGCTCGGCATGGTCGGCATCGGCGGTTCCGGGGACGCGGCGATCGACTGGCGGGCCGACAAGCTGCATTCCTGGATCGCGGTGGCCACCATGGTCAACTGGAAGTGGATCGGCTACAACGCGCTGCTCTACCTGGCCGCGATGCAGTCCATCCCGCGGGACGTGTACGAGGCCGCGGCGATCGACGGCGCCGGCCCGTGGCGGCAGCTATGGCGGATCACCGTCCCGATGATCCAGCCGGTCATTGTCTTCACCGTGGTGCTCTCCACCATCGGCGGGCTCCAGCTCTTCACCGAGCCGATGCTCTTCGACCTCAACTCGCAGGCCGCCACCGGCGGGCCGAACGGCGAGTGGCAGACCATCGCCCAACTCATCTACAAGGTCGGCTGGAAGGACCTCGACCTCGGCTACGCCGCGGCGATGTCCTGGGCGCTCTTCCTGATCATCCTGATCGTCGCCGGCCTCAACACGCTGCTCACCAACCGTCTTTCGGGAGGCCGCCGATGAGCGCCATCACCGCACTGGGCAAGCGGGGGCGGAGCCGGCCGGCCTTGCTGGGGCGGGCGCCGCAGGACACGCCGGCCGGCGTCGGGACGTACCTGCTCCTGGCGGTGACGTTCCTGTTCGCCGCCTTCCCGCTGTACTGGATGTTCGTCATCGCCACCAGCACCGACGAGGCGCTGGCCAAGCTCCCCCCGGCGGTCATCCCCGGTGACCAGTTCCTGGTCAATCTCCGCGAGGTCTTCTCCCTGCAGGACGTCTACTTCGCGGCCTCGCTGGTCAACAGCGTCATCGTCGCCACCGTGGTGACCGCGTCGGTGCTCTTCTTCTGCTCGCTGGCCGGGTTCGCCTTCGCCAAGCTGCGGTTCAAGGGCAGCCGGGGGCTGATGCTCTTCGTGGTGCTCACCCTGACCGTGCCCAACCAGCTCGGGATCGTCGCGCTCTACATCGTGATGGGCAAGCTCGGCTGGAACGGCACCCTGCTGGCGGTCATCGCGCCCGGCCTGGTCACCGCGTTCGGCGTGTTCTACATGCGGCAGTTCATCGTCAACACGGTGCCGGACGAGCTGGTCGAGTCGGCCCGGGTCGACGGCGCGAGCACCATGCGGATCTACGCCAACATCGTGCTGCCGACGATCCGCCCGGCGCTGGCGGTGCTCGGCCTGCTCACCTTCGTGGCAACCTGGAACGACTTCCAGTGGCCGCTGATCACGCTGAGCGGCACCGACTTTCCGACCTCGATGGTGGCGATCTCCGACCTGGCCAGCGGCAACTACGTGATCTACCGGCGGGTGCTGGCGGGTGCGTTCATCGCCACCGTCCCCCTGCTGGTGATGCTGTTCATCGGTGGACGTCAGATCGTCCGCGGAATCATGGAAGGCGCGGTGAAGTCGTGAGCCAGCACGCGCTGCACGAGGGTTGGGTGCTGCGGGCCGTACCCGGTCCGCAGGTGCCGCCGGAGATCGCCGATCGGGCGGTCCCGGCGACGGTGCCCGGCTGCGTGCACACCGACCTGCTGGCCGCCGGCCTCATCCCCGACCCCTACCTCGATCAGAACGAGGAGGCGCTCACCTGGATCGGGCGCACCGACTGGGTCTACGAGACCACCTTCCCCTGGCGGCCGGGCGACGACGACCGGGTGGACCTGGTCTGCGCCGGGCTGGACACGGTCGCCACGGTGACCCTCAACGGCACCGAGGTCGGCCGCACCGAGAACATGCACCGCAGCCACCGGTTCGAGGTCCGGTCGCTGCTGCGGCCCGGCCCCAACACGCTGACCGTCCGCTTCGACTCGGCATACCGGTACGCGGAGGCGCACCGGGACCAGCTCGGCGACCGGCCGAACGCCTACCCGGAGCCCTTCCACTTCATCCGGAAGATGGCCTGCAACTTCGGCTGGGACTGGGGTCCGACCGTGGTGACCGCCGGGATCTGGCAGAAGATCGGCCTGCACGCCTGGTCCACCGCCCGGCTCGCCGCGGTCCGCCCGCTGGTCACGGTCGAGGGCGACATCGGCCGCGTCGAGCTGCACGTGGAGATCGAGCGGGCGGCGGACAGCCCGGTCACCGTGCGCGCCGCGGTCGCCGGCGCGGCGGGCGAGGTGACCATCCCGGCGGGGGAGCGCGGCGCGGTGCTGACCGTCGAGGTCCGCGACCCCGAGCGGTGGTGGCCCCGGGGGTACGGCGAGCAGCCGCTGCACGCCCTCGACGTGACGCTGTGCGCCGAGGACGGCCGGGTGCTGGACGGCTGGTCCCGGCGGATCGGCTTCCGCTCGGTACGCCTGGACACCGCCCCCGACGCGCACGGCTCGGCGTTCGTGCTGCACGTCAACGACGTGCCGATCTTCGTCCGCGGCGTCAACTGGATCCCGGACGACGCCTTCCCGAACCGGGTCACCCGGGAGCGGCTGGCCGAGCGCTTCGACCAGGCGGTCGGGGCCAACATCAACCTGCTCCGGGTCTGGGGCGGCGGCCGGTACGAGTCGGAGGACTTCTACGAGCTGGCCGACGAGCTGGGGCTGCTGGTGCAGCAGGACTTCCTCTTCGCCTGCGCGGCGTACCCGGAGGAGGAGCCGTTCCGCTCGGAGGTCGAGGCGGAGGCCCGCGAGCAGGTGATTCGGCTGGCCAGCCACCCGTCGCTGGTGCTCTGGATCGGCAACAACGAGAACATCTGGGGCTGGCACGACTGGAACTGGCAGCAGCCGCTCGCCGGCCGCACCTGGGGCCGCGGCTACTACCTGGAGCTGCTGCCGCGGATCGTCGGCGAGCTGGACCCGACCCGGCCGTACTGGCCGGGCAGCCCGTGGTCGGGCAGCGAGGAGCTGCACCCGAACGACCCGGCCCACGGCACCATGCACATCTGGGACGTCTGGAACACCGACGACTACCGGAGGTACCGCGAGTACGTCCCGCGCTTCGTCGCCGAGTTCGGCTACCAGGCGCCCCCGGCGTACGCGACGCTGCGCCGCGCGATCTCCGACGATCCGCTGGCCCCCGACTCGCCGGGTATGGCCCACCACCAGAAGGCGATCGACGGCGACCGGAAGCTCCAGCGTGGGCTGGACGCGCACCTGCCGGCCCCGGCCAACTTCGACGACTGGCACTACCTCACCCAGCTCAACCAGGCCCGGGCCATCCAGCTCGGGGTGGAGCACTTCCGCTCGTACCGGCCGGTCTGCATGGGCACGGTCGTCTGGCAGCTCAACGACTGCTGGCCGGGCACCTCCTGGTCGGCGGTCGACGGTGACGGCCGGCGCAAGCCGCTCTGGTACGCGCTGCGCCGGGCGTACGCCGAGCGGCTGCTCACCGTGCAGCCGCGGGAGGGCGGGCTGGCCCTGGTGGCGGTGAACGAGACCGGTGACCGGTGGCGTGCCCCGGCTACGGTCACCCGGCTCACCCTCGCCGGGGAGCCGAGGGCGAAGACCTCGGTGGAGCTGGACGTCCCCGCGTACAGCTCGGTGGTGCTGGCGCTGCCGGCGGAGCTGGCGCGGCCCGACGAGGCCCGGCGCGAGCTGCTGGTCGCCGAGGCGGGTGAGACGGCGGAGCGGGCGCTCTGGTTCTTCGCCGAGGACCGGGAGGTCGACTGGCCGCCGGCGGAGCTGGACGCGGTGGTCGAGCCGGTCGGCGACGGTGCGCGGGTCCGGGTCACCGCCCGGAGCGCGTTGCGCGACCTGACCCTCTTCCCGGACCGGCTCGACCCCTCGGCCGAGGTGGACCAGGCGCTTCTCACCCTGCTCCCTGGCGAGTCGGCGACCTTCATCGTGCGGGCGGGCGGCCCGCTCGACCCGGCCGCGCTGACCGCCCGCCCGGTGCTGCGCTGCGTCAACGACATCAGCGGCGCGACGTCCGCCGCGGAAGGGGCGACGGCGTCAGCGGGAGGTGATCCCGCTCCGTAGCGGGCGCCAACCCACCCTTGCCGACTTGAAGAATTCTGCAAGTGCTAAAGTCTTCAGGACTGCTGGGGAGGAGTTCACGTGTCGGTGCCGCTGTACCAGGCGAAGGCGGAGCTGTTCCGCACCCTCGGACATCCCGTACGGATCCGGGTGCTCGAACTGCTCCAGGACGGGCCGAAGCCGGTCCGGGACCTGCTCGCCGCGATCGACGTCGAGGCGTCCAACCTCTCCCAGCAGCTCGCCGTGCTCCGCCGCGCCGGCATGGTGACCTCCCACCGGGACGGCCCGCTGGTCGTGTACTCCCTCAGCACACCCGACGTGGCGGACCTGCTGGCCGCGGGGCGGCGGATCCTCGGCGCGGTCCTCACCGACCGGGACGCCCTCCTCCACGAGCTGCGTGCCGACGGGCAGGCCCGGTGAGCACCGCGACCATGCCGCACACCCCGCGTGGTGCCCTCGCCCTGGCCCGGGATCGCGTCCTCGGCCTGCTGCCGGGCCGCGCCGACTGGGCGGCGGTCCGCCGGTCGCCCCGGCGGGACCTGGTCGCCGGGCTGACCGTGGCGGTGGTGGCGCTGCCGCTGGCCCTGGCGTTCGGCGTGACCTCCGGGCTGGGCGCCCAGGCCGGGCTGATCACCGCCGTGGTCGCCGGGGCGGTCGCCGCCGTGTTCGGCGGCTCGAACCTGCAGGTCTCCGGCCCGACCGGGGCGATGACCGTGGTGCTGGTGCCGGTGGTGCAGCGCTTCGGCGCCACCGGGGTGCTGATGGTCGGTGCGATGGCCGGGCTGGTGCTGATCGCCCTCGCCCTCGCCCGCCTCGGCCGGTACGTCCGCTACCTGCCCACCCCGGTGATCGAGGGCTTCACCGCCGGCATCGCCGTGGTGATCGCCCTGCAACAGGTGCCCGCCGCGCTCGGCGTGACCGACGCGCACGGGGAGAAGGTCTGGGCGGTGGCCGCCGACGCGGTCGGCCGGTTCGTCGTACACCCGCGCCCGGCCGCCCTCGCGGTGGCCCTCGGCGTCGCGGCGCTGATGCTGCTCGGCGCCCGGTGGCGTCCGGGGCTGCCGTTCTCGCTGCTCGGGGTGGCCGGCGCGACCGTCCTCGCCGAGCTCGCCCCGATCGACCTGGCCCGGATCGGCGCGCTGCCGCAGGGGCTGCCCGCACCCTCGCTGGGCTTCCTCGACGTGGACGCGGTGGGGGTGCTGCTGCCCAGCGCGCTGGCGGTGGCCGCGCTCGCCGCCCTGGAGAGCCTGCTTTCCGCCACCGTCGCGGACGGCATGACCGTGGGGGAACGGCACGACCCGGACCGGGAGCTGTTCGGTCAGGGCCTGGCCAACCTGGCCTCGCCGCTCTTCGGCGGCATCCCGGCGACGGCCGCCATCGCCCGTACGGCGGTGAACGTGCGCGCCGGCGCCGCCTCGAAACTGGCCGCCCTCACCCACGCCGTCGCCCTCGCCGCGATCGTGCTCGTCGCCGCCCCGCTGGTCGGGCGGATCCCGCTCGCCGCCCTGGCCGGGGTGCTGCTCGCCACCACCTTCCGGATGGTGGAGGCCGGGTCGCTCTGGGCGCTGGCGCGGGCCACCCGTAGCGACGCGGTCGTGCTCGTGCTGACCTTCGCCGTCACGGTTATCTGGGACCTGGTGACCGCGGTGGCCGTCGGCCTGGCCGTCGCGGTCGTCCTCGCGCTGCGCGCGGTGGCCCGCAGCGCCCGGCTCGAACAGGTCCCACTCGACCCCGGCGAGCACAGCGCCGAGGAGCACGCGCTGCTGGCCGAGCACATCGTCGCGTACCGGCTGGACGGGCCGCTCTTCTTCGCCGCCGCGCACACCTTCCTGCTGGAACTCTCCGAGGTCGCCGACGTGCGGGTGGTCATCCTGCGGATGTCCCGTGTCTCGACCCTGGACGCCACCGGAGCGCACGTGCTCGGCGACGCCATCGCCCGGCTGCGCGGGCGTGGCATCACCGTGCTGATCTCGGGCATCACCCCCGGCCACGACCAGGTCCTCAGCACCCTCGGCGTCGCCGAGGAACTGCGCCGCGCCGGCCTGGTCTTCCCGGACACCCCCGCCGCGATCCGGTACGCCCGCGGGCTCGCCCTGGGCACGCCGGAGGCGGTCGCCCGCTAGCCCGGCAGGGCGCCGAGGCCGGCGAGGAGTGCCAGCCGCTCGTCGGCGGTGAGCACCGCGTACGCCGGCTCGTCGCGGCGGTCTGTCTCGGCCTCGATCGCCTGCCGCTCGGGCCCGTCCGGCAGCGCCTTGATCTGCTCGGCGGTCAGCCCGGCGGCCCGCCACGCCGCCCGGTGCGCGTCGGCGCGATGGTGGCGCAGCGAACCGAGCCGGGTGACCAGCAGCATCGCCGGCGACGCGTCGGCCGGCTCGTACGGCGGGGACATGGCGTGGAAGGCGGGGCCGCCGGTGGCCAGCCCGTGCGCCAGCACCCGGCCGACCAGCTCCGCCAGGCGCGGCACCGACGCCAGGCCGGGCAGCATGGGCAGCCCGGAGGACCACAGCTCCTCGGCGGCCTCGGCGGTCGCCCGCTGCGCGTAGAGCGCCAGCTCCCGGCCCAGTTCGGTCAGGTGCCAGGTGCCCTCGGCGGCCACCTTGGTCACCCCCTGGGCCAGCTCCCGGCTCATGTCACCGTCGGTGTAAACGAGCCCGTCGGCGAGGGCCTCGGCCGGCATCGGCCGGGCCAGCACCCCGGAGAAGAAGCTGTTCTCGTACCCGAGGTCCACGCCCCGCTCGGCGTAGGACGCCTCCATCCGGGCCCGGGCCGCCCAGCGGGCGCCGACGTACACCCGGTCGATGACCGGTCGGATCAGTCGCGCGTAGCTCACCGTCGTCTCCACGCCGCCGGACCCTACCGGCGGCGTGGAGATCCGTGGGGGCGGCTTACTCCGGCACCCGCCGGTACGCGCCGTCGCTGGCCGAGGTCGCCATCGACGCGTACGCCCGCAGCGCCGCCGACACCGGCCGCTGCCGATCCGCCGGGGTGTACGGGCGGTCCCGCTTCTCCTC
The DNA here is from genome assembly GCF_003857015.1 of Micromonospora globispora. Taxonomy (GTDB): domain Bacteria; phylum Actinomycetota; class Actinomycetes; order Mycobacteriales; family Micromonosporaceae; genus Micromonospora; species Micromonospora globispora. Next base: position 11,583 of record NZ_QGGF01000339.1, read on the forward strand.
GGCGACCCGGCGGGCGTGCAGCACGTCCTCCGGCACGTTGAGCTGGATCGAGCGGGCCGGGATGTCGATGACGATCTCGTCGCCCTCCTGCACCAGCGCGATCAGCCCACCCGACGCCGCCTCGGGGGAGACGTGCCCGATGGACAGCCCGGAGGTGCCGCCGGAGAACCGGCCGTCGGTCAGCAGCGCGCAGGAGCGGCCCAGCCCCCGGCCCTTGAGGAACGAGGTGGGGTAGAGCATCTCCTGCATGCCCGGGCCGCCCTTCGGGCCCTCGTACCGGATCACCACCACGTCCCCGGCGGCGACCGACTTGTTGAGGATGCCCTCGACGGCGGCCTCCTGGGACTCGAAGACCCGGGCCGGCCCGCGGAACGTCAGGCACTCCTCGGGCACCCCGGCGGTCTTCACCACGCAGCCGTCCGGGGCGAGGTTGCCGTGCAGGATGGCCAGCCCGCCGTCGGCCGAGTACGCGTGCTCCCGGTCCCGGATGCAGCCGCCGGCCGCGTCGGTGTCCAGCGAGGACCAGTGGTTGGTGGTGGAGAACGGCTCGGTGGTGCGCACCCCGCCGGGGGCGGCGTGGAACAGCTCGATCGCCTCCGGTGTGGCCGAGCCGCCGCGCACGTCCCAGTCGGCCAGCCACTGCCCCAGCGAGGGGGAGTGCACCGCGCGCACGTCGCGGTGGAGCAGGCCGGCGCGGTCCAGCTCGCCGAGGATGGCCGGGATGCCGCCGGCCCGGTGCACGTCCTCCATGTGGTACTCCGGCGAGTTCGGCGCGACCTTCGCCAGGCAGGGCACCCGCCGGGAGATCGCGTCGATGTCCGCCACGCTGAAGTCCAGCTCCGCCTCGCGGGCGGCGGCGAGCAGGTGCAGCACGGTGTTGGTCGACCCGCCCATCGCCACGTCCAGGGCGACCGCGTTCTCGAACGCCGCCCGGCCGGCCACCGCGCGCGGCAGCACCGAGGCGTCGTCACCGTCGTACCAGCGCTTGGCGATCTCCACGGCGGTGCGGCCGGCCTCGATGAAGAGCGACCGGCGCGCGGCGTGGGTGGCGAGGGTGGATCCGTTGCCCGGCAGGGCCAGGCCGATCGCCTCGGTGAGGCAGTTCATCGAGTTGGCGGTGAACATGCCGGAGCAGGAGCCGCAGGTCGGGCAGGCGGAGCGCTCGATCTCGCCGAGCTGGTCCTCGGTGACCGCTTCGTTCGAGGAGGCGATCATGGCGTCGATCAGGTCGATCTTGGAGTGCACGACGCCCTCGATCGCCACCGTCTTGCCGGCCTCCATCGGCCCGCCGGAGACGAAGACGGTCGGGATGTTGAGCCGCAGCGCGGCCAGCAGCATGCCGGGGGTGATCTTGTCGCAGTTGGAGATGCAGACCAGGGCGTCCGCGCAGTGCGCGTTGACCATGTACTCCACGGCGTCGGCGATCAGCTCCCGGCTGGGCAGGGAGTAGAGCATGCCGCCGTGGCCCATCGCGATGCCGTCGTCCACCGCGATCGTGTTGAACTCCCGGCCCACCCCGCCGGCCTCGGCCACCGCGTCGGCGACCAGTCCGCCGAGGTCCTTGAGGTGCACGTGACCGGGTACGAACTGGGTGAAACTGTTGGCGATGGCGACGATCGGCTTGCCGAAGTCGTCGTCGGTCATCCCGGTGGCCCGCCAGAGGGCCCGGGCGCCGGCCATCGTCCGACCGTGCGTGGAGGTCTTCGACCGCAGCTCAGGCATGGCTACCAGTGTGGCACCGTCCCGGCCCTGGCCCCCCGGCGTGCGCGCCGTGTCCCAACAGATGCACACCCGGTGCCCCACGGGCGGCGCCCATCCGGCACAGTTGTGGTCGTGCACTTCCCCCCGGGCTTGGTCGGTGTCGCGGTGCTGAGCGGGCTCGTCGCCACTTGCGCCACCGCGCTGCTGACCGCATCGGCCCGCCGTCGGGTCGGGCCGTACCGGCAGGCCCACGTGCTGCTCGCCGCCGCCGCCGGGATCGCGCTGCTCAGCCTCCTGGTCGGGGTGACCGCGGTGCTCGTCGCCAGCCATCACTGGGCGCACCACCAGGGGCAGCGCACCGGCTGGGCGACGGTGATCGCGGCCGGTACCGCGCTCAGCGCGCTGGCCCTCGGCGGCGCGCTGCTCCGGCTGCCCGGCGCGGTGGCCGCCCCGGCCGCCACCGCTCGACTGCTCCTCGACGGCCTGAGCATGGCGACCGCGCTCTGGTTCGTCGGCTGGGTGCTCTTCTCCGAGCCCACCCGGCTGCTCGGCGCGGCCACCCCGGTCGCCTGCGTACCGATCCTGCTGGCCACGGTGAGCGCCGCGCTCACCACCGGGCTGGTCCTGATCATCGTGCTGCGGGCCGCCCCACCCCGGCGCCGGCTGGCCCTGCTCGGCGCCGGCGTCACCGCGGTGACCTGTGGCGGGCTCGGCCTCGCCGCCGGGCTCTGCCAGGCCGGTCCGGCGATGGCGCTGGCCGGTGCGGCCGTGCTGGCGGTGGGGCTGCTGGCCGCGGCCGTCGCCGTGCACCGGGTCGACCGGCCCGGACAGGTGGACGTCGACCTGATCCGCCGGGACGGCGAGTATGCCTTCGTGCCGATGTTCGCCATGGCCGCCTCGGCGATGTACCACCTGCTCGAGGGCGGCCGGTTCGACGTGTTCGGGATCGTCGCCGGCAGCGTCGAGGGCTTCGCGCTGGTGGCCCGGCAGTACCTGGCCCTCAACGACGTGCGCGCCTACGCCGGCCGGCTGGCCGAGCGGGAGGCGCACTTCCGGGAGCTGGCGCACACCGACCCGCTGACCGGCCTGGCCAACCGGCGCGGGCTGCTGCGGGCGCTGCACCGCTGCGCCGAGGCCGACGTCCCGTGCGTGCTGCTCGGGCTCGACCTGGACGGCTTCAAGAACGTCAACGACATGCGCGGTCACGACGTCGGCGATGCCGTCCTGGCCGAGGTGGGCCGGCGGCTGCGGGGCAACCTGCGCCCCGGTGACCTGGCCGCCCGGCTCGGCGGCGACGAGTTCGCGGTGCTGATGCACGGCGGGGCCGACGCGGACCGGGTCGCGGAGCGGCTGCTCGGGGTGCTCGGCCGGCCGTACGAGGGGCCGGACGGGCCGGTGTTCCTCTCGGTCAGCATCGGCCTGGCCGGGCACTGCGGTGAGCCCGACGTGGAGCTGCTGCTGCGCCACGCCGACCTGGCGCTGCGCTACGCCAAGCAGCGGGGCAAGAACCGGATCGAGCGCTACGACGCCGCGTACGACCAGCTGCTGCGCCGGCGCACCATGCTGGAGCACGAGCTGCGCGGGGCGATCGAGCGGAACGAGCTGCGGCTGGCGTTCCAGCCGGTGGCGTCGCTGCCGTCGGTGCGTCCGGTCGGCGCCGAGGCGCTGCTCCGCTGGCACCACCCGGAGCTGGGCAACGTCCGCCCGGACGAGTTCATCCCGCTCGCCGAGGAGTGCGGGATGATCGCCAAGCTGGGCGCCTGGGTGCTGCACCAGGCCTGCTACCAGCTCTCCCGCTGGCTGGCCGACGGCCACGACGTCTGGGTCTCGGTGAACGTCTCCCCGCGCGAGCTGCACGCCCCGGAGTACGTCGTCCAGGTCGCCGACGCGCTGCGCGCGCACCACGTACCGCCGCAGCGGCTGGTGCTGGAGGTAACCGAGCACGCCGTGGCCACCGACCTCGACGAGCTGATCCGGCGGCTGACCGCGCTGCGGCTCACCGGTGTCCGGATCGCGCTGGACGACTTCGGCGCCGGCTACTCCTCGCTGGGGCAGCTGCGCCGCCTGCCGATCGACATCCTCAAGATCGACCACAGCCTGGTCGCCGAGCACGAGCCGGTCCGCCCGGTCGGCCGGGACGGGCCCGCCTTCGCGCCGATGGTGGACATCGTGATGCGCCTCGGGCACCAGCTCGGGCTGGAGGTGATCGCCGAGGGGGTGACCACCCCCACCGAGCTGGCCGCGGTGGTCGCCGCCGGCTGCCGCTTCGGTCAGGGTGCGCTCTTCGGCTGGGGGGTGCCGGCGGAGCACCTGGAGGCGATGCTGGAGGCGGCCACCTCGCCCGGGGCACGCCCCGCGCCGCTGCCGCCGGTCCCGCCTCCCGCGCCGGCCCGCCC
>NZ_QGGF01000550.1 GCF_003857015.1 Micromonospora globispora
CGCCTCAATCGGGTGGTGAAGGTTGTCGCGGCCGTCGCGGTCGCCGTCGGCGCCGTCTTCCTCGGCACCGCGATGCTGCTCGGGGCCGAGCCGATCGTCGCGTTCCTGTTGGCCATCGGCGTCACCGTCGCGCTGGTGCCGGAGGGACTGCTGCCCACGGTCACCCTGTCGCTCGCCTGGGGGGCCCGGCGGATGGCCGGCCGCAACGCGCTCGTACGGCGGTTGGACTCGGTCGAGACCCTCGGCTCGGTGACGTTCATCTGCACCGACAAGACCGGCACGCTGACCCGCAACGAGATGTCCGCGGTCGAGGTATGGACCGCGCTCGGTGCGGCGACGGTGCGCGGCGTCGGATACCAGCCTACGGGGCAGATCGACACACCTGCGGCCAACCGGGACGCGGTCGCCGACCTGGCGTACGCGGCGGTCCGGGCCTCCAGCGGCCGGCTCAGCCGCCGGGACGGACAGTGGCAGCCGCACGGCGATCCGATGGAGGTGGCCCTGCACGTGCTCGCCCTGCGAGCGGGCGTCGACGTGTCCGCCCGCGAGCGGTGGGAACCCGCCACCGCGATTTATCCGTTCGACTCCCGGCGGTTGCGCTACGCGACGGTGGTGGCCGACACGTTGTACGTGAAGGGCGCACCCGAGGCGGTACTGTCCCGCTGCCCGGCACCGCCCCCCGATGCGGCCGCAGTGGCCCGCCGCATGGCCGGGCGGGGCCTCCGGGTACTCGCCGTCGCGACCCGCCGCGGGCCTGGCCTGGGTGCGGGCCCCGAACGCGACGAACGGGAGCTGGAACTGCTCGGCCTGGTCGGGCTCGCCGACCCGCCCCGGCCGGACGTGGGGCAGGCCGTCACGGCCTGCCGGACCGCCGGCATCCGCCTCGCCATCGTGACCGGTGACCACGCCGGCACCGCCGGAGCGATAGCCGAGCAGGTGGGGCTCCTGGGACCCGACCGGATCGTGCTGGAGGGCCGCGATCTGCCCGTCGACGACGCGGCGCTGGCCGACCTGCTCGAGCGCGACGGGGTGGTGGTCGCCCGGGTGATGCCGGAGGACAAGCTGCGCATTACCCGCGCGCTGCAGGCCCGCGGGCACGTGGTGGCGATGACCGGCGACGGGGTGAACGACGCGCCGGCCCTGCGCCAGGCCGACATCGGCATCGCGATGGGCGCCAGCGGAAGTGACGTCGCCCGCGAGGCGGCCGACCTGGTGCTGCTCGACGACCACTTTGCCACCATCGTCACGGCTGTCGAACTGGGTCGGGCCACGTTCACCAACATCCGACGATTTCTGACCTATCACCTCACCGACAACGTCGCGGAGCTGGCGCCGTTCCTCGCTTGGGCACTCACCGGAGGCGCGTTCCCACTGGCGATCGGAGTGTTGCAGATCCTCGCCCTGGACATCGGCACCGACATCCTGCCGGCCTTGGCGCTCGGCGCGGAGCCGCCCAACGCGCGCACGCTCGCGGGCCGGGCCCGCACGGGCCAGCTGATCGACGGCGCCGTGCTGCGCCGGGTCTTCGGCATCCTCGGGCCCGCAGAGGTGCTCGCCTCGCTCGGGGCCTTCACCGCGGTCCTGCTGGCCGGTGGCTGGCGGTGGGCCGCCTCGCCGGACGCCGGCCTGCTGGCGGCGGCGTCCGGCGCCGCCTTCACCGCCATCGTGCTCGGACAGCTCGCCAACGCGTTCGCGTGCCGCGGCGTGGTGCGGCCGGCATGGCGGATCGATCCGCGGCGAAACCCGTTGCTGCTCGGCGCGGTGGCGGTCGAGCTGGTGCTACTCGGGGTCTTCCTGACCGTTCCACCGCTGCCCGGGCTCCTCGATGGCGACCTACCGACCGCGTTGGGCTGGCTGCTGGCTGCCACGGCGGTGCCAACCGTGCTGCTGTTCGACGCGGCCGCAAAGCGGGCGCGGCGGGCCGACGCCCGGCCATAGCGCGCCCCGTCGGGACGCGCCAGCGTAGATCAGCGCGAGCGCGGCAGGGGCCGCGATCACCCCGTCGCCAGCACCACCGCGAAGCGCCGTCGGTCAGCGCCCGATCCAGGACCACTGTGCCGGTGCCCGACGCGGACGCCAGCCAAGACGTCTGCTCGGCCGGCGCAGAGACCGCCCGGTGGCGCCGCCGACACGTCGCAGCAGGACGTCGGACTCGCCGTACGGGTCAATCAGCTCGTCGTGCCCGGCGCCCGCCAGCCACCGGTCCACATCGTCCTCGGCGGCGATGACCACGCCGCCGGTGACCAGCCCGGCCGGCGCTGCAAAGCACCGGACGTGCCTTGGCCCTACCTTCCTGTGCGGAAGATCGAGCGATGTTCAGGGCCGGACGGGTCGTCTTCGGCCAGCGGATGCACCATGGGAATGGACTCCTGCTGCCCGCGCGGCCAGCAGGAGTCCACGATTTGCAACCCCGGCTCGGGCAGCCCCCGCAGGAACCGATGGGCGGGACAGCGGGTCCGCCGTTCGCAACATCCCGCACCTGCGGTGTGGGCGGAAGCCGGGGCCGGGTTGCGGCCGGCCCCGGAACTCGATCAGCTCTTTTTCCCGTTCTCGACCTTGATCGGGATCTCCTTCGCGCCCGGCTTGATGTCGCCGACCTTCGCGGTGATCTCGAGCATCCCGTCCGCATACCGGGCGGCGATGGTCTTCTCCATGACGCCTGCCGGCAGTGGGATGGTCCGGGAGAACGATCCGTAGTGGAACTCGGAGCGGGTCTTGTCGGGGCGGGTGGTCTCCTTGCGCACCACATCGAGCCGCAACTCCCTGTCGGCGAAGGTGATCCGCACGTCCTTGACCGGATCGATGCCCGGCATTTCGGCGCGGATGACGTACTGGTCGCCGTCCAGGTAGTCCTCAATCCGGATACTCGGCGCGAGCAGCGGGAACAGGGACAGGTTGGTCCAGTCGAACGGCGCTAGCGCGCCGCCGGTGAAGCGTGTGATGGTCGACATCGCGACCTCCTTGTTTCGTCACTTCCATCTGATCTCGCCGCCCGCGGGCTGGTCAGAGGCGACCGGCCTGACTCGGCAGGCCCTTCGGCGGAACGCGACGCGGGCAGCGACCGGGCACGGCCGAGCGGAGCGCCGAGTCGGTGATGTCACGGGTGGTCGCCGCAGCGACGTCGGACGAGATCGTCCTGATGCACACGAGATCGCATCCGACCGATCGCTCCACATCGGATGCCGCCGGTCATCGCCGGGCTGCGCCAACGCGGGTACGGCTTCGCTGCCGGTCTCGCGGGCGGAGTCAGCGACACCGTCCGGGCCGAGCGGACCATGACCCCGCGGTTCCTACCGCTGGTCCACATCCTGGCCCGGGCCGTCAGCTTGTCGGTACCAGCAGCACGGGGCAGGTGGCGTGGACCGCGATGTCCTGGCTGACCGTGCCGAGCAGGAACGGGGACCGGTGGCCGGTGCCGCTGGTGCCGATGACGATGAGGTCGGCGTGCCGGGCGGAGGAGAGCAGTACGGTGGCGGGGTCGCCGTGCCGCACGTCGTAGTCGATCGCGATGTGCGCACCGAGATCATCCGTGGTCCTCGTGAGGTGTCGGCGCAGGTCCTCGGTCGCTGTTTGGTGGCGGGTCTGCCGGTCGGCGGACCAGGCAGCCCTGGTCACGGCGTCGGTGGGGGCCATGGTGGTCGCAGTGTCGGGGGGTATGGCGTGCACGACACGGACCGCCGAGGCGGTGTGTCGGACGTGGTCCAGCGCCGCGGCGAGTACGACATGATCATGCCCGCTACGGTCCAACCCTACGATGATTTGTTTCATGCGGTGTGGCTGTATCACCTTCGCTCACCTCCACCTCCACGGTGGGGGTACCGGTGGCAATGGAGTAGAGCCGAAGGTCACCGACGCAGGCTGGCCACGGTGGTCAGGCGTCAGGCGGTGTGCCGTCCGGGTTGGCCGGCTGGTCCGCTGGCGCGGGCGCTCCGCTCGCTGGTTGGCTGAGGGAGAAGACGGCGGCCCGTATGTCACGGATGATCGCGTCGACTTCGTCGATCTGGGTCTCGATGGCGGTACGGGTCTTTGGATTGGTGGCCCGGGAGGCGGTGGCCTGTAGGGCCAGCCCGTGGCCGAACAGTCGTTGGATGACGCGGTGGCGGAGGTCTTCGGCGATCTGTTGGCGGTCCTCGATCAGGCGCACTTGTTCGTTGTCTCGGCGGACCTGGGTCAGGTGCAGGACCAGCCCGGCTTGCGCGGCGACCGCGGTGATCAGGTCGCGGTCCAGGTCGTCGAAAGGTTCGTCGCCGGGGCGCCGGGAGACGCTCAGCACGCCATTGACGCCGGAGTCGCCGATTACCGGTATCGCGGCGGTCTCGCCGATCATGCCGTCGGAGCGTTCGGCTGTTGCCGGGGTGCGTGGGTCGTTGTCTGGGTCGGTGATCACGATGAGGCCGTGTGCCGCGATCGCGGCGCCGGTGACTGTGCCTTCTGTCGGGATGGCGGCGCCTTGCCACGGCTGGTAGGTGCCCTCGGTCGTGGCCATGTGCAAAAGGTTGGGATCGTCGGTGGGCACGCTCACGCCCGCCCCGTCGCCGCGCAGGGTCTGCCGGGCGTGATGGACCAGCCGGCGGAGCACCTCGTCGGGGTCGGCACCGGCCAGCAGTTGAGTGGTGACCTCGACCATGGCGGTCTGCCAGGTGTGGCGGCGGCGGCTTTCGGTCAGCAGGGTGGCGTTTTCGATCGCTGCGGCGGCTGCGGCGGCCAAGGCCTGGGCCAATTCCTCGTCGTCTTTGGTGAACTCGTCCGCGCCCTGTTTGTCGGTCACATAGAGGTTGCCGAAGACCCGGTCGGCGACCCGGATCGGTACGCCGAGGAACGAGCGCATCGGCGGGTGGTGCTCGGGGAAGCCGACCGAGGCAACGTGTTCGGCGATGTCGCGCAGCCGCAGCGACTGGGGGTAGTCCACCACCCCCAGCAGGCCCTTTCCTTCCGGCAGGTGCCCGACCCGGGCGACCACCTCGGGGTCCATACCGGTGTGTACGAACCGCACCAGCCGGCCGTGGCGGACCACACCGAGTGCGGCGTAGCCGGCGTTGACCAGTTCGCGGGCGGCTTCCACGATGTGGCGCAGTACCGTGTCGAGGTCATCGGCGCGGGCGACCGCCAGGTAGGCCTGCAGCAGACCCCGCAACCGGCCCTGGGTGTCCTGCACGTCGCGGGCTCGTGCCACCAGCTGCTCGAGCAGTTCGTCCAGCTCCAGCCGGGCCACCTGCGCGAACACCATCCCCGCGGCGGGATCACCGACCAACCCTGCGGAGCTGGCGCCGGGCTGGCGCCTGCCGACATCCTCACTCACGTCCATCACCGTCCCGAGGACCCGGAGATCGTGAGCCCGTGCGGTATGTCCGACGGTCGTTCGCGGCTCTGCCCCAACGCGTTCGCGCCGCCCGCGTAGCGTTCACCGTCTTCATGCCGCCACGCCCGCCCGAGAAGCGCCGCCCCCACCCCAGTCCGGGTCCCGCAGCAGGGCGCGCCGTTGGTGCACTGGCCCGGCCAGAAAGCAGTGGGATCTGCTCGATCACGATGACCCCCGATTCATGGACGGCATCGCCAGCACGAACTGGTGCGCCACCGGGGTCCCGAGCGACAGGACAACCGTACGCGCCCTATCGGGGCGTGTTCAATGCCGAGCCCTCTCCGGCCGCCCGTATGAGGATCCGTACCCCGACCGCTCGGCGGTTCGCGCGTCGACGGAAAGCCGTAGAACGCCGGCCTCTTCGCACGGTGAGGGACCGCAAGCTACTGGCATCGAGGTTGATCGCCGAGGCAGCGAGCCGCCCGCGCGGCGATGCGCTGCGGCCTGCGACGCGCCGGTATGGCTCAGTGGGATCACCGCGTCGCAACGAACCCGCGCTGCGGGCGGGACGGCGCTTTCGCTCGGGCACCTTGGTTTGGATTAGGGACGTTAGGCCCTGCCGCGGGCAGGAAGATCGGGCCCCGGTTGGCTCATGGTGGGACCGACAACCCGTCCCCGCCCGAGACCGCCGCAGACGTCCCGGCCTGGCGTTCGGCGACACGGACCCAGTTCCGCAATGTCTCGTGGCTCATCCCGAGCTCCCGCGCGACCTGATTGATCGGCCGCTGCGACGAGCGGACCAGATCCACCGCGTCACGCCGGAACTCTTCCATGTACTTCGATGGACGCCCCAACGGGGACACCCCTTCCTCTGGACCAATGTCCAGTCTCAGGCTGTCCTGCGGCACCACATTCCTCCCCGACACGTGGTGGCAGGGTCGCCCCCGGACTTCTACGGTGGGGGAGACGTGGGGAGGTCGGGTGGTCGACGCAGGCGCTGCTGAGCGCTGGCTGCAACTCGCCGCGCCTCGCGGTGGGCCTGACGACCTTTCCGCGCTGGTCGCGCGGGCCGCACCGGCAATCGGTGCCACCGAGATCGTGATCTACCTGGCCGACTACGCGCAGGCCCGGCTCGTGCCACTGCTCGGTGCCGGTCTCGTGCGGGACGTGCTACCGATCGAGACGACTCTCGCCGGCCGGGCGTTCACCGGTCTCGACGTGCAGCGGGCGGTCGACGGCGGCGACCGGATGTGGGTGCCGCTGCTCGTCGGGTGTGAGCGGATGGGCGTACTGGAGCTTGTTTCGTCGGCCGCCGGGGACCCGGATATGGAGGCACCCGCGCGGGAACTCGCCGTCAGTGTCGCCCAGCTGCTCGTGAACCGCCGTCCTTACGGCGATGTCATCGAGCGCCTGCGTCCGCGTCTTCCGATGCAGGTCGCGGCGGAGATCGTGTGGGGCCTGCTGCCGCCGTTGACGTTCGCGACCGACGAAATCATGGTCACCGCCATCCTCGAGCCGTGTTACGGCGTCGGTGGGGACATCTTCGACTACGCGCTGAACGGCGACGTGCTCAGCGTCGGGCTGTTCGACACCTGCGGGCACGGCATCAAGGCGAGCACGTTGGCCTCACTGGTGGTCAGCACCTACCGCAACGCGCGCCGGTGCGGCCTCGACCTGGTCGACATGGCGAGCAGCATCGACAAATGGGTGAGAAGCGAACACCCGAACCTCTTCGCGACCGCGCTGCTCGCCGAGCTCGACCGCACCACCGGCCGGCTACGCGTGATCAACGCCGGTCATCCGGGTGCGTTGCTGCTGCGCGACGGCAAGGCGATCCGGGAGTTGCCGGGTCCGACCGCGCTGCCGCTGGGCATCGGGCACCTGTCGTCGCGCCGTCCAGACGTGCACGAGGAGGATCTGCACGCGGGCGACCGCATCCTCGCCTACACCGACGGCATCACCGATGCGCGCAGCCCCGACGGGCAGCGGTTCGGCGTGGACCGGCTCGTCGACTTCGTCAACCGCGCGCTCAACGACCAGCTGCCCACGCCTGAGACGATGCGCCGCCTGGTGCGCGCCGTCATGGCGCACCAGGGCGACGAACTCCAGGACGACGCCACGGCGATGTTCCTCGAGTGGCGACCGCCGCGAAGCCCGCTCGCCCACCTCTCTGCTCTCGCGGCCGCCGGCCCGTGAGAGGCCGACGGTCGATCCCGCCGACCTTCGTGCCGAGACGGACCCGCGTCACAGTTCGCGGGCCAGCGCGGTCAGCATCCCCTCGACGATCGGCTCGGCCCGGCGTACGCAGTCGCAGTCCGCGCCGTGGGCGTCGCGATGCCAGACGATGAGGTATTGCAGGGCGAGCTGGTTTACCTGGTAGTCGTGTTCGGCCTTGACCCGGTCGGTGTCGGCCTGGCGGTTCTGGCTGAGCAGGATCAGTGGGGCGGCGTAGGCGGCCTGGGTGGAGAAGAGCAGGTTGAGCAGGATGAACGGGTAGGGATCCCAGCGGTACAGCACGGCGACGACGTTGATTGCTATCCAGACCGCGACGACGGCGGTCTGGACGATGATGAATCGCCAGGACCCGAACACCGAGGTGACCGAGTCGGCCAGGCGTTGTCCGGAGGTGCGGTGATCGTGCCGGTACTGGTTAGCGGGGTGTCGGTGGTGATGCGGGGTCATGTCGGCCGCCACCCTTCGGGCCGGAGGGCCGGTCGTCTTCAGCCGGGCCGGGACGAGATGCCTTCGGCGTCGGCCGGTCGATGCGCTGCTGGGCGGGCAGTCGCGGCGCGTGCGGCGGCCCGGCGTTGTCGGTGTCGAGCATCCCCAGACGCACCACCAGGTACGGATGACCGAGGTCGGCCACCAGCCGCCGCACGGTCTGGCGGGTGCCGGCCACCTCGACGGTGGCGCTGAGCGGCAGGACGGACACCCCCAGTTCGACCGCGGTGAGCCAGGCCGACGAAAGGGCTTCGCCCGCGCGCAGCCAGTCCACTGGCTGGTCGTTGGGACCGTAGAGCACCGCGTACCCGGCAGTGCGGTCGTGCCCGGTGCTCACGGGCAGGTCGCCGTGGTGGCCGAAGTCGCGGCCGGGCACGGTCGTTTGCGGAGCACGGAGCGGAATCGTGTCGTCGGGAACACGGGCGCCCGCTGGTCGGGTGCCACCGGTCCAGTACGCCAGCTCCGCCTGCCACGCCGGATCGGCGGTCTCCGTCTGTTGGGCGTGGCTGGCCGCGGCGGCGAGGTCCGTCACCTGGTCTGGTCGCAGAATGTGCAGCCACGCGCCTTCGGCCTGTACCGCGTCGGCAATGGCGCGGAGGTCGTCGGACCCGACCGGCGGTCCGGTCAGCGGGCGGCGATCGGTGTGCCGTAGCCGGATCGTGTGCGTACGGCGGACGGCCTGCAGTTCCACCGGTGCCCGCCCGACGACGCGTAGCTGCGCGAGATGGTCGGGTTCGGTGGGGTCGGGGATCCGGGTCACGATGGCGCGCCAGCCCTGGGCCGCCAGGGCGATCCGGGCGTGCTGCAGGGCGGCCCCGCAGCTTAGCGTCGCGAGCCGGGCGTCGGGGTCGGTGACGGCGAGCGCCCGGGCTCGGTCGGCGAAGAGGCCCAACCGGGTCCCACCCACCCGCCACCGCCAGGGCTGGGTGTTGTGGATCGACGGCGCGTAGCCCGCCACGGTTGCTGCTCCGACCAGCGCCTGTGTCACGGCCCGAGCGTCGGTCGGTTGAGTCTGCGTCGGCACGACAGCGTCCCTTCGTGGATCTCTGTGTCGCCGGGCGATGCCGTTCACGCGCCTCGCTCGGGTCATGGCGCGGCCTGAGGCCCAGCGGTTGGTGGCATCGGTTCATTGCGCCCTGCTCGACCGGCGAGGCCGGTGGCGGGAGTGGTCCGCGACGTCGCGCCGCGATTGCGTCCCAGAACGGGAACGGGCCGCCATCGGGACCTCAACCGAGGGCGCGTGCACCAGCGGTGAATTGTCAGCCACCGGGGTCCCGAGCGCCACCCGTAGCCTACGCTCCCGCACCGCTGGCGGCGATGATCGGATTGAACCCGCTTCCGGACCAGCCCCGTCGATGCGTCCCCGTTCGCGCGGTGCCTTTCCCGCTGACTGCGCGTATGGTGAGGGTGTCGCTCGGGCCCCCGGTGGCTGTCCGCCCGCCGCCGTCGATCAGCCCACGAGCCGACCAGTTTCCGTCGCTGTCGCACCGCGCTGCGCGCGGCCGACCGACCCGTTGTGGCACAGACTCGCTGGCGAGACCAAACGACTCACCCACGGCCGTTCGCGTCGTGGGACTGCTCGGTGAGCATCGAAGGAATGTGAGCGCGATGGCCTACATCGCCAAGGACCACAACAGCGTACGCACCTCCGCACCGAGCGCCGGGCTGGCACCGCTGGTGCCTGACGTTGCCGGACTTCAGCCCGCGGGGGAGCAGGTCAGGCCGATCGGTACCGCCACCGACCGCGGCCGTGGATCGGCGCCGACCGCCAGGACCGAGGTCGGCCCACACCTGAGCGCGCCGGTGCGGTATCTGCTCGCGGGCATCCGGCTCGCGCTGGGCTGGATCTTCCTGTGGGCGTTCCTGGACAAGATGTTCGGCCTGGGGCACGAGACGACCGCCGCGAAGTCCTGGGTCAACGGTGGCAGCCCCACGGAGGGATTCCTGGGATCCGCCACCAAGGGCCCGTTCACGGGTTTCTACCACTCGATCGCCGGCACCGGCCTGACCGACCTGCTGTTCATGGGCGCACTGCTCGCCATCGGGGGCGCTCTGATCCTGGGCGTGGCGATGCGGCTGGCAGCCGGTGGCGGAGCGCTGCTGACCCTGATGATGTGGACCACGGTCCTCCCGCCGGCCAGCAATCCGTTCATGGACGACCACCTCATCTACGCGGCCGTGCTGATCGTCCTGGCCCTGCTGGGCGCCGGCAGCACCCTCGGACTCGGCGCCATCTGGGCCGAGATCCCGTTGGTGCGACGCACCGCCTGGCTGAAGTAGGGACCGGCCGGTAGCCATGCAGGAGGCGGGCAACAGCATCGAGGAGGTCGACATGAACCAGGTTGCGGAGCATGACCGACGCATCGTCGTCGGGGTCGACGGATCGCCGGGATCCAGGGCGGCGCTGCGGTGGGCGGTGACCCAGGCGGAGCTGACCGACGCGAGGGTCGAGGCCGTGAGCGCGTGGCAGGACCCGGCGGTGTACGGATTCGCGTACGGCTGGTCGCCGACGGTGTTCGAAGACGTCAGCGTCGCCGCGGTCACCGAGAAGATCCTCGCGGAGTCGGTCGCGGACGAGGCCGGGGATGCCGCACCCGTCCCGGTCCTGACCCGTGTGCTGCACGGCCATCCCGCCCAGGTGCTGCTCGACGCGGCTGGTGGGGCGCAGCTGTTGGTGGTGGGTAGCCGAGGACACGGCGCCTTCGCCGGGATGCTGCTCGGGTCGGTCAGCCAGCACTGCGTCCAGCACGCGTCGTGCCCGGTGGTGGTCGTGCCACCGGCGGAGCGGACACCCGAGCCGGCCGGGAGGCGATCATGAGGCGTATGACCAGATTGGCCGGTCGGGGCGAACTGCCTGCCCGGCCACCCGTTGAGCAGGTGTCCCTCGGCAGCTATCCCACCTACGCCGAGGCCCAGCAGGTGGTCGACTGTCTCGCCGACCATCACTTCGCGGTGGGGACTACCCAGATCATCGGCAGTGACCTGCGGCTGGTGGAGCAGATCACCGGGCGGCTGACCTGGCCGCGGGCGCTGCTGTCCGGTGCCGCGAGCGGCGCCTGGTTCGGTGTCTTCGTCGGGCTGCTCCTCGGCGTCCTGGGCACCATCGGATTCGTCCGAGCGACGACCCTGGGACTCGTCTGGGGTGTGCTGTTCGGGATGGCGTTCACCGCGGCCGGCTATGCCCTGACCGGCGGGCGTCGCGACTTCACCTCCAGGAGCGCCACCGTACCCAGCCGCTTCGAGGTTCTCGTCGCCGTCGGGTACAGCGAACGGGCCCGCACGGTGCTGGAGGGTGCGGCGCGGTAGCCCGGCGTGGTGTTCCGACCTGGCCGGAGGTACCGGCATTGATAGACACCGTCCGTGACAGCCCACGAGGGCTGTCACGGACGGTGTCGGTGAACGGCTGGCTGGGCGGTCGGCCAGCTCCGGCTGAGGACGATCTCCAACGCTCCGGTCTCCCGAGCGGTGGAGAACGTGTCGTAGGCCCGGATGAACTCGCCGAAGTCGAAGCGGTGGGTGACGAAGCGCCGAGCGTAGATCTGGTTGCTGGCGCCTCGTGCCCCATGATGCGTCCCTCGGCCATCGCCGCATACGCCCCCCATCGACCTGAGAGGCACCGTGCCGACGGCCCACCCGTGCACGCTGCGCCCTCGATGTCGGCCGCAGCAGTGCAGCCTGTGGACGCACGGCGGTAGCGGTGTGACCGGCGGCCGATCCTCGATGGAGCGCCGTACCAGACGCTGGCTGCCTATGAGGGTGGGAACAATGGCCTTGGCATGACCCTCGCATACGGGCTGCTCCCCGCCGAGCCATCGACCGTGAAAAGTGGACGCCCGATGCGCTCCGTGGCCTGCCGGTGGCGTAGGGTGAGAGGCGCAGTAGCCGCCCTGGTCCCTGGTGGTGCCCTGACCGCAGGCACACCACCAGGAGCATCGGATGCCTGTCTCGCCAATCTACGTCGTGCCGGGCCCGGAGTCCGTCAATGATCTGGTCAAGCGGATCGCCGGCCGCGACCAGGCCGCTTTCCGCCGGTTCTATCGTCGTCTTGTCCGCGCCGTCTTCGCGCAGGTGTGTGAAAGTCTCGGCAGTCCGGCGCTCGCGGTGGCGGTGACCCGGGCGGTGTTCGTCGAGGTGTGGCGGCTGGCGCCGATGTCCGAATCCCGTCAGCTCGACGGCGTCGCCTGGGTGACCGCGATTGCCGCTCGCCGGGCCGCGGACCGGCTCCGCGAGATCAACGGCACTATGCCGGCTCTCGGCGTCGCCTATGACGATCTTCTCGGTCGCGAACTCGCCGTCGCGCTGGGAGCCGAACCGCCGGCACAGCTCGAAACCTTCTTCCACACACCGACCGACTGACTGCCTGCCGCTCGCGGCTCGCTGTCAGGCGCTGTGGCCGCACATCCGATCTCGGGTTGGCGGGCACCCGGGTCGCGGCCGATCCCGCTGGCGCCGGCCCGGTGACCGGTGGGTCACCGGGCCGGGGCCACGTCCGGTCAGCCCACCGGCATCGGTGTGGCCTCGGGTTCGGGCTCGCTGGTCACGCGTCGTACGTCCGGCATCGTCACGGTCTCCGGGACTCGCGGGCGGGTCGTGACGGCCGGCGCCGGCGCGCTCACAGCGGGCGTGAGGCGGTCCAGGAAGCGCAGTAGTTCGACGGGGAAC
Source organism: Micromonospora globispora (assembly GCF_003857015.1). Classification (GTDB taxonomy): domain Bacteria; phylum Actinomycetota; class Actinomycetes; order Mycobacteriales; family Micromonosporaceae; genus Micromonospora; species Micromonospora globispora. Next base: position 12,683 of record NZ_QGGF01000550.1, read on the forward strand.
GGCATGACGAGGGTGCTGTTCTTCTCGGCGGCGACCTCTACGACTGTCTGCAGCAGTCGCAGTTGCAGGGCAGCCGGATCGGCGGCCATGGTGGCGGCGGCCTGGGCGAGTTTGGTGGCGGCCTGGTATTCGCCGTCAGCGGCGATGACCCGGGCGCGGCGTTCGCGTTCGGCCTCGGCCTGACGGGACATGGACCGCTTCATGGATTCGGGCAGGGCGACGTCCTTGACCTCGACACGTTCGACCTTCACACCCCACGGTCCTTCAGTCGGTGTGTCGATGATGCTGGTGAGTTCGGAGTTGAGCTTGTCCCGGTCGGAGAGCAGTTCGTCGAGGTCGGCGCGGCCGATCACCGCGCGTAGCGAGGTCTGGGCGACCTGGGAGACGGCGTAGAGGTAGTTCTGCACGTTCACCAGTGCCTTGACGGGGTCGACGACGCGGAAGTAGACGACCGCGTCGACGCGTACGGAGACGTTGTCGCGGGTGATGCCGTCCTGGGCGGGAACGCTGAGGGTGGTGATCTGCAGGTTGACCTTCACCAGCCGGTCAACGCCGGGCACGATGAGGGTCAGGCCAGGGCCGCGGCTGCCGTCCCGCACCCGGCCGAAGCGGAAGACCACCCCGCGTTCGTACTGCTGCACGACGCGCACCGCCCGGGCGGCGGTGATGAGGCCGATGATGCCGATCGCCACGATCGCGATCACGATGGCTGTCTGTACGGCGTTCATGCGTGCACTCCGGTGCGGGAACGGGTGGTGGATTCGGTATGGCTTCGGTGGACTCCGCTTGAGGCGGCGCTGCCGCCCTCGTTGTCCCACACCGCGTACGCGTCGGACCAGCCCGCCGTTGTCGCGCCCTGCGGGGTCGGTGCGGCGGTGAGGATGTCGGGTGCGTGCGTGAGGTTGGCCGGGTCGGCGGCTGTGGCCATGGCCCGCTCGGCTGCCTCGGGTGTCGTGTCCGGTGGCACGACGAGCAGGTCGACCTGGTCGTCGCGGCCGGTGATGGCGATCAGCAGGGCGGGGTCGAGGGTGTCGAACCAGCCGATCCGGACCAGGTCCGGCCCGACGGCCAACCGGCGGAACCGGCTGTCCCAGGTGTGGATGTTGAGCATGATGTGCCGGATCCGTCCATACCGTTCGGACAGGGCGACGACGAGGCCGGGCAGTTCGGCCACCGGGTCCCAGGAGCGCGGCCACCATCCGCCGTCCAGGACCGCCTGCCCCCGCGTGGGGGCGAGGGACAGTCGCGGTTGGGAGGGCGGCGACGGGGGGATCATCGTGGCGCGTTGTGTGGCTGTGGGCATGGCTCATCCGTCCTGTCCATACGTGCGCGTTGGTGTCACGCGGGCAGCGCCGGTCGCCGTCGGGGGAAGCAGACCAGGCGCGGGCTGGGCGCCGGGGTGTCCGGCGGGGCGGCGTTGCAGCATCCGGAGTTGCACGATGCGGGCGGTGCCGGGGAGGGCGACGAGCAGGATGCCGAAGACCGCGGCCAGCAGCAGGGCAACGCCCATCGGCAGGTGTCCGTGCGCGCCGAGGAACGACACCTCGGAGCGCTGGCTGTTCTGCAGTACGAAGATCAGGAGCAGCAGGAGCACGAACGCGAACACCACGGCGGCGACCCACAGGCCGCCCATCCGCGAGCGCTTCACCGCCGGTCGCCCGGACACGGGCCGGGAAGCGGTGTCGGGGCCGGGGTGTCCGTTGATCGGGGGAGCCGGCTGGGGATGGTTCTGCGGTGCGGTCATCGTGAACCGCCACCTTTCGAGGGGCGATTGACATGCCTGAAAGCCGTAGGAGCCAGCGCAGGCATGGGCGATGGCGGGCGCTTGACGCGGTGCCCCGGTCCGAGAACGTCGGTGCGACGGGACGGGTGACCATCGGGACGCAGGACGTGACCGGTTGATGTGATGCGTCGGATGGCCGGCGGCGAACTGTCAGCCACCGGGGTCCCGAGCGACTACTGTCATCGTACGCTCCCGGACGCCCACCGGCGATCGTGCCGGCGCCGCCGTCGCGGCTCAGGCCGGCGGACGACGTCAGGCCGCGCGGGGGCATGGTCCAGGAGTACGGTGTGAGCGTCGCCTGGGTTTCCGGTTGGCCGCCAGACGGATGTCCGTGCAGGACGATCAGGTCGGAGCCACCCGTGGATGCGCGAATCAGGGAGACGCTTCGCCGCTTCGGAGCGGGTGTCTCGGTGAGCGCGGGGCGGGTGCGGGCCGCGATTCGCGGTCGCGCGGTCGTCCCCGGTACGGCGGGTCGATGAACTCCGAGCGCAGGATCCGGCTGTGGGCCCTCGTCGTCGACGGGGCCCGCGGCGGGACGGTCGCGGTCGACCACGTGTGCGCCGCGTCGGTCTCGGCCACCGGCGTCGACTCCGCCGCCGTCGCCGTGACGCTGCGCGCCACCCCACGTGAGGTGCTGTACGTCAGCGACCGGACCGCGTCGGAACTGGAGGAGCTGACCGTCACCCTCGGTGAGGGTCCGTGCGTGGACGCCAGCTCCGGCGGCCCGGATCTGATCGCCGATCTGGCGGCGCCGGAATGTCTGACCCGCTGGCCGGCGTTCGCCCCGGCGGCGGTGCTCGCCGGGGTCCGTGCGGTGTTCGCCCTGCCGCTCCAGGTTGGCGGGATCCGCCTCGGCGTGCTGGACCTCTACCGTGCGCGGTCCGGCGGCCTTGACGGCGAACAGTTGGCCGACGCGCTGGTGTTGGCGGACACGGCCTGTGCCGTACTGCTGGACGGCGGGTGGCGTCACCGGTCGGCCCAGGACGAGGGTCGGCCCGAGCAGGCCGGTCTGCAGCATCCCGAGGTGCACCAGGCCACGGGGATGGTCACGGTCCAGCTGGGGGTGACCGCGGCGGTGGCCCTCATCCGGTTACGCGCCTTCGCCTAC
>NZ_QGGF01000397.1 GCF_003857015.1 Micromonospora globispora
GGAACCGACCGGCGGGATGGTGGCCGCGCGGACCAGCTCGGCGAGCACGCCGAGCAGCGCGGCCGCGGCCGCGTACACCCCGGCGGGTCAGCCCGGCGGCCGGGGCGCTCGCCGCCGCGGTGCTGCCCACCGCCCTGGCCCTGGTGTCGTTGGGGCCGCCGCTGATGGTCGCCTTGGTCGAGCCGTTCCAGTCGCTGTCCCGGATCTGGCAGGGACCGCCGCCGGAGCTGCTCACCCCGCCAGCCGACGCGGTCGACCCGAGTCACGTCCTGACCGCGCTGCTGCTCACCGCGACCGCCGCGCTCGCCGCCACGGGCTTCAGCGGTGGCAGCCGCTCCCGCGCGGTGCCGGTGGTGCTGCCCGGTGCGGCCGTCACCCTGCTCATCACGCCGGTGGCGCTCGGCCACGGCTGGCCGGAGAGCGCACTGGCCGGGCTCACCGTCTTCACCATCTCGATGCTCGGGCTGGCGCTCACCCCGCCCCCACCGCTGGCCGATCCGGCCCAGCCGCTGCGGGTGACCCGGGTGCTGGTCTTCGTGATCGGGCTGGCCGCCGGGGGTGCCGGGCTGGCCGGCAGCCTCGCCACCCGGCAGCTGACCCTCTTCACCCTGGGCGGGGCGGTCGGCGTCGGCGTGGTCGCCGCACTCTTCGGCACCACCCAGCGGGCCCGCATTCTCGGCTGGCTCTTCGCCTCGCTGATGGCGGAACTCTTCGTGCTCACCCTCGGCCTGGTGGTCGGCCTGGCCGCGGTCTGGTCGGCGTTCGGGGTGCTGGCGGTCGGGGCGGCGCTGCAGGTGTTCGCCGCCACCCTGCCCCGGCTGCGCCGCCCGGAGGCATACCGGGAGGCGGCCACCGTCGAGTGGAGCGGGTACGCCGCGGCACTCATCGCCCTCGCCCTGGCCTACGACTCGCCCCGGCACATCGCCGCGCTGCTGGCCGCCTGGGGCGCCGTGCTCGGGGTGGCCGCCACCCGCCCCGGTCGGCGCCCGGTGGAGCGGAGGATCCTGTTCTGGGCGGTGGTGGCATGCGAGATCAGCGCCTGGTGGATTCTGATGCGGGTCGCCGACGTGGCCCTGCCCGAGGCGTACACCCTGCCGTTCGCCGCGCTCGCCCTGCTGGTCGGGGTGCTGGAACTGCGGCACCGGCCCGATCTGTCCAGCTGGGTGGCCTACGGGCCGGCGCTGGTCGCCGCGTTCGTACCGACTCTGGCCATCGTGCTGGCGACCGACTCCAGCATGCTGCGGCAGATGCTGCTGCTGCTCGGCGCGGTGGCGGTGCTCATCTTCGGCTCGACCAGCCGGCAGCAGGCGCCGGTGATCGTGGGTGCCACGGTCACCGCGATCGCGGCACTGCACGCGCTGTTCAACCTGGGGCCGTGGCTGATGCTGATCCCCGTCGGCTTCCTGCTGCTGGTGCTCGGCGCCAGCAACGAACGCCGCCGCCGTGCCCAGGAGCGCCTGCAGACGGCGCTGCGCGGCATGCGATAGATCGAAGGGTCGGAGGGCCTGCGTCGTCAGTCCGACGAGGCCAGGGCCATCACGGTCGGTCATGGGGAGAACGAGCGCGGCGACCTACTACGCCGCCTTTGCTCTGCTGCAGCCCACGCAACAGCAACGGAGCGTCACCGTCTTGCCCGCACCGGCATTCGGATGAGGCCATAAAGGTCCAGGTCACCGGGGTGTTGCGTGGAGGGCAGCAAAGCAAAGGAAGCGGCGCACGTGTTCGGCCGCCGCACGCCGACCACGATCAGTGACCCCCACACCGTTGTCGCTCACAGTGATGGCGAAGTACAGGCGCCCCGGTCAGGGGCGGCCGGCTCAGCCCAGGGAGGCGCGCAGAGCGGCGTCCTTCTCGGCGACCAGTTCCTCCAGGCTCGCCTGGTACGCGGCCATCCGCTTGAGCAGCGCCGGGTCGGAGGCGGCCAGGATGCGTACCGCGAGCAGGCCGGCGTTGCGGGCGTTGCCGATCGACACGGTGGCCACCGGCACGCCGGCCGGCATCTGCACGATGGAGAGCAGGGAATCCATCCCGTCGAGGTACTTCAGCGGGACGGGCACGCCGATCACCGGCAGCGGCGTGACCGAGGCGACCATGCCGGGCAGGTGGGCGGCCCCGCCGGCACCGGCGATGATGACCTTGATGCCACGGTCGGCGGCGGAGCGGCCGTACTCGATCATCTTGACCGGGGTGCGGTGGGCGGAGACGACGCCCACCTCGTACGGCACCTCGAACTCCTCCAGCGCCTCGGCGGCGGCCTTCATGACCGGCCAGTCCGAGTCGCTGCCCATGATCAGCCCGACGGTGCTCACTGGCGCCCCTCCCGCAGCCAGCGGGCGGCCCGCGCGGCCCGCGCCCGTACGTCGTCCAGGTCGTCACCGAGCACCGTGACATGCCCGATCTTGCGGCCCGGTCGCACCTGCTTGCCGTACAGGTGCACCTTGGCACCGGGCTCGGCGGCGAAGAGGTGGTGCAACCGCTCGTCGATCGACATCCCGCCCGGCTCGCCGCCGAGCACGTTCGCCATCACCACGACGGGGGCGGTCAGCGAGGCGTCCCCCATCGGGTAGTCGAGCACCGCCCGGAGGTGCTGCTCGAACTGCGAGGTGCGGGCCCCCTCGATGGTCCAGTGCCCGGAGTTGTGCGGGCGCATCGCCAGTTCGTTGACCACGAGCCCGGCGGGCGTCTCGAACAGCTCCACCGCGAGCAGACCGACCACGCCCAGCGCGGTGGCCAGGTCGATGGCGAGCTGCTGTGCGGCGACCGCCAGCTCCTCGGGCAGGTCCGGGGCGGGTGCGAGCACCTCCACGCAGATTCCGTCGCGCTGCACGGTCTCCACCACCGGGTACGCGGCCACCTGCCCGAACGGCGACCGGGCGACCTGCACCGCCAACTCCCGGCGCAGCGTCACCCGCTCCTCGACGATCAGCGAGGAGCCCCCGGCGAGCAGCGTGGCGGCCAGCTCGGCGGCCTGGGCGCCGTCCTCGACCATCCAGACGCCCCGGCCGTCGTAGCCGCCGCGGGCCGCCTTGAGCACCACCGGCCAGCCGACCTCCTCGCCGAAGCCGACCAGGTCGGCGGGCTCGGTGACCGGCCGCCAGGCCGGATTGGGGGCGCCCAGCTCGCCGATGCGTTCCCGCATGATTCGCTTGTCCTGCGCGTGCAGCAGCGCGTCGGCGGGCGGGAAGAGCTTCACTCCTTCACCAGCGAGGGTGCGGATGTGCTCGCTCGGCACGTGCTCGTGGTCGAAGGTGACCACGTCGCAGCCCTTGGCGAAGGTGCGTAGTGCGGCCAGATCGGTGTGGTCGCCGTACTGGACGTCGGCCGCGACCAGCGCGGCACCGTCGTCCGGGGCGAGCGCCAGCACGCGCAGCGACTGGCCGAGGGCGATCGCGGCCTGGTGGGTCATCCGGGCCAGCTGGCCACCGCCCACCATGCCGACAACAGGGAGTCCGGTACGGGAATCCATAGCTGCGCCAGCCTATCGGGGCGGGCGCCGCCCGCGGCTCGGAGGGCCGGATCAGCCCACCGTACGGACCGCGATCCGGCGCGGGCCGCGACCCAGCTCGCGGGCCGTGCGGCGGGCGATCAGCAGCGAACCGACCGCGGTTGGCGCGAGCCAGGCAACCAGGTTGCCGTCGCTCATCTGTACGGCGAAGCCGGTGACGAAGGCGATCACCGTGCTGCCCATCAGGTTGAGGTGCCACACCCGCCAGCCCCGCCCGCCGAGTGAGCCGGGACGGCGCCGGGCGAACCACAGCCCGCCGACGAGCCAACCCAGGGTGAGCGCCCCGAGCACGGCCAGCCCCCACAGCTCGGCGGGCCGGTATGCGAAGAGGCCGAAGGCGCTCAGGCTGAGCCCGACCGCGGCGACCGCGTAGATCCGGCCGAGCACGGTGTGCCGGCCGCGCCGCTTCGGCGCCAACAGCACCGGCAGGGCGAGCAGGAGCCCCGCCGTACCGCTGGCGGCATGGATCAGGACGAGAACGGTGTGCATGACCCCTCCCCCCGCACCTCCCACTGTGGGAGGTCGTTGCGCCTATCGTCGGACCTGACACAATGGGATGTCAAGTGACATCCGAAGGAGGGGCCGATGCCTGACCGGCCGTTGAACGCCACCGCCGCGTCCCTGCTGGGCTTCCTGCACGAGGGCCCGATGACCGGGTGGGACCTGGTGACGGTCGCGGAGCAGCGGATCGGCGGGTTCTGGTCGCTGACCCAGAGCCAGGTCTACCGGGAGCTGACCGCGATGGCCGCCGCCGGTCTGGTCGAGGCGGGAGCGCGGGGCCGCCGCGACCGGCAGCCGTACGAGATCACCGACGCCGGCCGCGCCGCGTTCGCCGAGTGGGTGTCCCGCCCTCCGGGTGCCGAGACGATCCGCTTCCCGCTGCTGCTCACCATGCTCTTCGGCCGGCACCTGCCGCCGGACCGGCTGGCCGCCTTCCTTGCCGCGCACCGGGCCACCCACGCCGAGCGGCTCGCCGGATACGAGCAGGCCGCGGCGGCGCTGCCGGAGGACGCGGACGCCATCGACCCGTACTCGGTGGCCACCCTGCGCTTCGGTCTGGCGTACGAGCGGGCGGTGCTCGACTGGTTCGACGCGCTGCCGGCCGAGCTGCGCGACCCCGCAGGTCCCGCCACGGACGGCCCGACTGACATGATCACCGAATGACGCCCCGCGAGATGCTCCGCGCGCTGCCGGTCCTGGCCCACCAGATGCCGTCGTTCGACCCGGCCGCGGCGCCCGCGGAGCCGGCCGCGCTCTTCGCCGACTGGCTCGGCGAGGCGGTCGCCGCCGGCGTGGACGAACCGCACGCGATGACCCTGTCGACCGTCGACGCGGACGGCGCGCCGGACGCCCGGGTGCTGATCCTCAAGGATCTCGACGCCGCCGGCTGGCACTTCGCCACCACGTCGACCAGCGCCAAGGGTCGCCAGCTCGCCGCGAACCCCCGGGTCGCGCTCAGCTTCCACTGGCGCGAGCAGGGCCGCCAGGTACGGGTCCGCGGCACCGCCCGACCCGCCGACCCGGCCGTCTCCCGACAGGACTTCCTGGCCCGGCCGGAGGGCTCCCGGATCGCCACCCTGGCCGGCCGGCAGAGCGCCGTCCTCGCCGACCGGGCCGAGCTGGACCGCGAGCTCGCCGACATCCGCGCCCGGCTGGCCGCTGACCCAGGTCTGGTCACCGAGGCGCACACCGTCTACACCGTGGTGCCGGTGTCGGTCGAGTTCTGGCAGGCCGACCGGGACCGCCGGCACGTCCGGCTGCGCTACCGCCGGACCGACGGCGGATGGGAACGCGAGCTGCTCTGGCCGTGAGCCGCCGCCGGGTCAGCGCAGCTGGGCGACCAGGTCGTCGACGGAGGTGACCGGCCGGTCGCAGACGAAACCCCGGCACACGTACGCGGTCGGCCGGCCGTCGAGCAGCGGCCGGTCCGCCAGCAGCGGCACCCCCGGCCGGCCGGTCTCGCCCGCCACCACCACCGCCCCGGGCGGCGCGTACCGGTGCGCCGCGGCGACCAGCGGTTCACCGGCCGGGTCGTCGGTGACCACCGCGATCTCGTACGGGCCGGAGAGCAGCCCCTCGCCCACGGTCGCCGCGTACCCGGTGAACCGCGCGTGCCGGCCGACGATCGGCGCGACGGTCGACAGGGCCCGCTCGGCGGCCTCCCGGTAGCGCACCTCCCCGCTCAACGCCGCGTACGCGACCAGCCCCGCCACGATGGCCGAGCGACCCGACGGCGTGGCGTTGTCGGTGGGGTCGGCCGGCCGGGTGACCAGCCGCTCGGCATCGTCGGCGGTGTCGTAGAAGCCCCCGTCCGGAGCGGCGAACCGGGCCAGCGCCACGTCGAGGAGCTGACCGGCCAGCTCCAGCCAGCGCCCCTCACCGGTGAGCTGGTGCATCGCGCAGAACGCCTCGGCGACGCAGCCGTAGTCCTCCAGGACGCCGGCCGGCTCGCCGACGACCTTGTCCCGGGAGACCCGGCGCAGCCGCCCGTCGACGATGTGCACGCCGGCCAGGTGCTCGGCGGCGTCCCGCATCGCGCCGTCGGCAACGATGGTGACGCCCTCCATCAGATTCGCGTCCTCGTCGTCGGGCGCCGCGTACACGGCGGCGACCTGCTGGAACTCGGCGATCGCGGTGATCGCCAGCCCGTTCCAGGCGGCCACCACCTTGTCGTCCCGGGCCGGCTGGGGGCGGGCGTCCCGGGCGGCCAGCAGTCGACCCACCACGTCCTGCCAACGCTGGCGCACGGCGGGGTCGGCGTCGTCCACGTCCCGGGCCAGCTTCAGCACGCTGGTGCCGTGCTCGAACGTGCCCTGCTCGGTCACCCCGAACAGGTCGGCGGCCCAGCGGCCGTCCTCCTCGCCCAGCGCCTCGACCAGCTGGCCCGGCGTCCAGGCGTAGGTCAGCCCCTCGACGCCCTCGGTGTCGGCGTCCAGCGCGGAGGCGAAGCCCTCGCCGGGCCGGTGCAGCTCGTCGGCGAGGAACCGGGCGGTGTCCCGGGCCACCCGCCGGGCCAGCCGGTCGCCGGTGAGCCGCCAGAGCTGGGTGTAGACCCGCAGCAGCAGCGCGTTGTCGTAGAGCATCTTCTCGAAGTGCGGCACGGTCCAGTGCCCGTCCACGGAGTACCGGGCGAAGCCGCCGGCGAGCTGGTCGTGGATGCCGCCCCGGGCCATCGCCTCGCAGGTGTGCCGGACGATCTCCAGGCTCCGCTCCGAGCCGGTGCGCTGGTGGTGCCGGAGCAGGAAGAGCAGATTCATGTGCGGCGGGAACTTCGGCGCGCCGCCGAAACCGCCGTTGGTGCGGTCGTACTCGGCGGCGAGCTGCTCGGCGGCGGCGTCGAGCAGTTCGGCGGTGAGTGGGGCGGTGAGGCCCCCGACGGCCTGGGCCCCGCCGATCGCCTCGACCACCGCGGCGCCCTGCTGGAGCACGGCCTCCCGCTGGTCCCGCCAGGCGGTGGCGACGGAGCCGAGCAGCCGGATGAAGTTGGCCCGGGGAAAGTACGTGCCGCAGAAGAACGGCGTGCCGTCCGGGGTGGCGAAGACCGTCATCGGCCAGCCGCCCTGCCCGGTCATCGCCTGGGTGGCGGTCATGTAGACGGCGTCGACGTCCGGCCGCTCCTCCCGGTCCACCTTGATGCAGACGAAGTCGTCGTTCATGAGCTGGGCCACGCCCTCGTTCTCGAAGGACTCGTGCGCCATCACGTGGCACCAGTGGCAGGCCGCGTACCCCACCGAGATGATGACCGGCACGTCGCGCCGTTTCGCCTCGGTGAACGCCTCGTCGCACCAGGGCCACCAGTCGACCGGATTGTCGGCATGCTGTAACAGGTACGGCGACGTGGCGTCAGCGAGTCGGTTCACCCGACGACCATAACCAGCGCCGGCGTCCGCCGCCGCCAGGTCGCCCGGCCGGAAGCGGCGGCGCGACGCCTCAGGAGGCGCCGTCGGCGCGGAGCGGTAAGACGTTCCCTCGGGCGGTGTCCAGGAGAGATCCGAGCACCGCCCCGATCTTGTCCGCCGGCATCGGCTTGAAGAAGTGGTACCCCTGGGCCGCGGTGCAGCCCAGCTCGGCCAGGGCGGTCCGCTGCTCGGCGGTCTCCACCCCCTCGGCCACCACCCGCAGCCCCAGTTCGTGGGCGAGCCCGACGGTGGTCCGGACGATCGCCGCCGCCTCCGGCGAGTCGGCCATCCGGATCACGAACGACCGGTCCACCTTCAGCTCGTCGACGGTGATCCGGGTGAGGAAGGTGAGCGACGAGAAGCCGGTGCCGAAGTCGTCGACCGCGAGCTGCACGCCCATCGAGCGCAGCGTGGCCAGCACCTCGTCGATGACCTCCAGCTCGCTCATCACCACCGTCTCGGTGATCTCCAGAACCAGCCGGTGCGGCGGCACCTGGTGGCGACGCAGCGCCTCTCCGATCTCGGCGGGCAGGCGGGGGTCGAGCAGGCTGCGCGCCGAGAGGTTCACCGAGATCGGCAGGTCGAGCCCTTCCCGGGCCCAGCCGGCGGCGACCGCGAGCGCCTTGTCCAGCACGTACCGGGTGAAGCTGCTGAGCTGCTCGCTGTTCTCCACCGGGCGGATGAAGTCCTTCGGGCCGAGCCAGCCGCGCCGCGGATGCCGCCAGCGGATCAGCGCCTCCACCCCGGTCGGCGCGCCGGTGACCAGGTCCACCGCCGGCTGGAGGGCCAGCACCAGCTGGTCGTCGGCCTCCAGCGCCTCCCGCAACTCGGCGAGCAGCGCCAGCTGGTCGGTGCTCGCCGCGTCCCGGGAGCTGTCGTACGCGGCGACGTTGCCGCCGCCCTCCCTGGCCTGGTACATCGCGATGTCGGCCCGGCGCAGCAGCTCGGTCACGTCGGCGGTGCCGGCGTCGGCGACCACCACACCCACGGAGACCTCGACGGACATCCGCACCCCGGCCACCTCGGACGGCGCGGCGAGCCGCTCGGCGATCCTGCGGGCCTGCCGGAGCGCGTACGGCACCGGGGCGGTCCCCTCGCTGACCATCGGGAGCGCGGTCAGCAGGAGGGCGAACTCGTCACCGCCGAGCCGTCCGAGCAGGTCCCCCGGCCGGGTGAGCGCCGCCAGCCGGTTCGCGGTCAGCCGCAGCAGCTGGTCGCCGGCGGCGTGCCCCAGGGTGTCGTTGACGTCTTTGAACTGGTTGATGTCGAGCAGCAGCAGCGCCACCGGGTGGTTGTGGGCGAGCTTCCGCAACGCCTGGTCGCCCCTGCCCAGCATCGCCGTCCGGTTGAACAGCCCGGTGAGCTGGTCGTGCACCGCGTCGTAGGACGACTGGGCAGTGACCAGGCGCAGTTCCCGGTGGGTCGCGGCGTCGTGCAGCGCGGCCGCCAGGGCGTCCCCGAAGGCGGCGACGGCGTCCCGTTCCCGGGCGCTGGGCGGGGCCGACCGGGGGAACCGGACCCGCAGCTCCCCCACCTCGGCGCTGCCCACGGTCAGCGGTCGTACCAGCTCGTGGTCGTCCGGCTCGGTACGCGTCGGCCGATCCACCTCGCGGTCGTGCACGCGGCCGCCGGTGTCGCCCCGGTAGCGGTGCCACCGGCCGTCGTGCCGGGCGACGTGCACGTCGACCTGTTCGGCGCCGAACAGGTCGAGCCCTCCGGTGACCGCGGCGGTGGCGACGCCCCGCTCGTCGAGCTGGTTGAGCGCGGCGGTGGCCTCGGCGAAGGTGCGCCAGGTGCGCCGTTCCTGGTCGGCGCGCAGCCGGTGCCGGTAGGTCTGCTGGAGCAGCCAGAGCGGCGGCGGGAGGAGCAGCAGCCACCGGGCGTCGATCTCCAGCAGCGCGACGACGACCAGACCGACGGCCACGTTGCCGACGAACATGAGCAGCTTGCCGCGGAGCGCGGCGAGCAGCGGCGGCCCGATCGGCACGTCGTGCCGCACGGCCAGGTTGGCCGCGCCGAGCCAACCGGTGACGAGCAGGTACGCCACCGAGCCGGCGGTCAGCGCGAGGGCGAGACCCGGGGTCGGGGCGGCGAGCAGCGGCCGGCCGAGCGCGCTGGCCACCGCAACGGCGAGCGCGGTGGCGGCGGTGAGCGATCCGGTGATCCGGACGAGCTCGACCGCGGGCCGGCGGTCGCTGAGCAGGGACATCGCCGTCCAGGCCGCACCGGTGCCGAGCAGGGCCGCCGCCGGCAGCGAGCCGGCCGGCACGAGGTAGAGGCAGACGATGAGAGCGGCCTCGCCCCAGGTGATGCTCACCATCCCGGAGGCGGTGCGGAAGCGGAGCCGGGCGAATTGGGTGACCGCGAAGGCGGCGACGGCGATGCCGAACCGGGCCGGCGCGGGGAGCGGGTCGTCCGCGGGCAGGGGCGCGGGGAAGGTCAGCCCCACCACGGCGGCCGCCACAGCGGTGAGCGAGACGGCGGCCGTCAGCAGGAGCACCCGGATCGGGGCCTCGCGCAGGCCCCACCGATCGGGCGGATGATCATCCCGGCCGGAGGTCACGGAGTCGCTCCGGCGGACGGCGGTCGGAGGGTACGGCGGCCACCCGCTGTGACCACGGTCATCAGCGCCCCCTTCCGCCCATGGGTCGGGGACTTTCGGTCCCCCCGGCGGAAGGCTAAGCCAAAGCCGGTGGTCGCAACAGGGGGCGACGACCGGCTTCGACGTGAATCATGCGTTGACTACCCGTTCCGGCCCTGCTGGGGGCCGTTGGGCGAGTCGCTGGATGATTCCTGCGAGCCGGGGCCGTCTGTCGGATCGGCGACCGTCGCGTCGGTCCGACCGGGGTCGGACGGACCGGCCTGCCGGGGGAACCGGTCGGGCAACCGGCGCAGACGAGCGTTCATGTTGCGAATCAGCAGGATGGTGGCGGTGGCCAGCAGCAGGATGAGGAAGAGGCCCATCGGCCCGGCCAGGCCACCCGTACGGGTGTCACCGAAGTTGTTCTCCGCGAGCACCTGGGTAGCGGTCAGCATGGCGTTCCTCCGATGTGTGGCTGCCGCCCAGCGTAGCCCGACCGTGGGTCAGCGGGCATGGCACGTCTCGCGCACTCCGGCGAAGAGGTCGGATTCCGGCAGTGGGCTGTCGACCAGCGAGCGGGCCAGCTGGAAATCCTCCGTCGGCCAGGCGCGCCGCTGAAGCTCCATCGGCACGTGGAACCAGAAGCCGTCCGGGTCGATCTGGGTGGCGTGGGCGCGCAGCGCGTCGTCGCGCACCGGGAAGTATTCGGCGCACTCCACCCGGGTGGTGATCCGGGGACCCTTGTCGGGACGGTCCTCCCAGCGCTTGAGCCAGTCCTCGTACGGCGACTCCAGGCCGGCCTCGAGCATGGCCTCGTGCAGCGCCATGATCTTGCCCTTCGAGAATCCGATGTCGTAGTAGAGCTTGAGCGGCTGCCAGGGCTCGCCCAGCTCCGGGTAACGCTCCGGGTCGCCGGCGGCCTCGAAGGCGGCGACGCTCACCTTGTGCGTCATGATGTGGTCCGGGTGCGGGTAGCCGCCCTCCTCGTCGTACGTGGTGACGACGTGCGGGCGGAACTGGCGCATCAGCCGCACCAGGGGACCCGCGGCGACCTGCACGTCCTGCAGGGCGAAGCACCCCTCGGGCAGCGGCGGCAGCGGGTCGCCCTCGGGCAGCCCCGAGTCGACGAACCCGAGCCAGGCCTGGTCGATGCCGAGGATGGCGCGGGCGGCGTCCATCTCGGCACGGCGGATCTCGCCGATGTTGGCCCAGACGTCCGGCCGGTCCATCTTCGGGTTGAGCACGCTGCCGCGCTCGCCGCCGGTGCACGTCACGACCAGGACATCCACCCCCTCGGCGACGTATTTCGCCATGGTCGCGGCACCCTTGCTCGACTCATCGTCAGGATGGGCGTGCACGGCCATGAGCCGCAGCTGCTCTGCCACCTTCGGCACTCCTCGTCTGTGCCCCGCCGACGGACCCGACCTCGGGTCGACCGACTGACCTGCCGGAATCTCCCCCGGGCCCGGAAATCCCCGTGCTGACCTGCCAACGTCTCCGCTGACCTGCCATCCTTGGCTCAGCACCGGGCTGGGAAGATGGACTCTGCCATTCTTGCCGATGCCGCCGACAACAACGCCAGGAGATACCCGCCGGTGACCGAGACGCACGCCACAAATCCGCCCGGCGCGCCGGTTTTTCCGCCCGGCCGGTACGGTCGCCGCCGCGAGCCGGGCCGCCGGCGGCCGCTGGTGCCGGTGGTGCTGGCCGTCCTCCTGCTGGCGGCCCTCGGGCTGGGCGCGGTGCGGCTCTACACCCAGTACGGCGATCCCGCGTACGACGCCCAGGTGATCACCTACACCGACATCACCGACTCGCAGGTGGTGATCGACTTCCGAGTGACCGTACCGGCGGGCGGCTCGGCCGTGTGCCTGCTCCGGGCGCGCTCCAGCGACAGTGCCGAGGTCGGGCACGAGGAGGTCACGGTGACCGCCCGGCCGGGTGAGCGGCAGGTGACCGCCCGGCACCGGCTGGCCACCAGCGAGCGCCCCTTCATCGGCGAGGTGCTGCGCTGCCGGGCGCCCGCCTGACCGGCCCGGACAGCGTCCACCCCCGGTTTCCGGCGCCGATACCGCCGGTGATCGGCGACACCCTCGGGTGTCCCGCACTGGTAACTTGGTAATTCACCTGTCAGCCAGTCACGTACAACCGAGGAGATCGCCTGTGTCCACCAATGGCAACGAGGCGCCCGCCACCTGGCTGTCCCGGGACGCGTACGACCGCCTCCAGGCCGAGCTCGACGAGCTGATCGCCAACCGGCCGGTCATCGCCGCCGAGATCAACGCTCGGCGGGAGGAGGGCGACCTGCGGGAGAACGGTGGCTACCACGCTGCCCGCGAAGAGCAGGGCAAGGCGGAGGGACGCATCCTCTACCTGAAGGAACTGCTCCGCACCGCCCAGGTCGGTGAGGCGCCGACCGCGGACACGGTGGCGCCCGGCATGGTCGTGACGATCTACTTCGACGAGGACGCCGACGACACCGAGACCTTCCTGCTCGGCTCGCGGGAGATCGCCTCCACCACCGACCTGACCGTCTACAGCCCCGAGTCCGCCCTGGGCAAGGCGATCCTGGGCGGCAAGGCGGGCCAGAGCTGCAGCTACACGGCCCCGAGTGGCGCCGACATCAAGGTGACCGTCGTCAAGTTCGAGCCGTACTCCGGCTGACACCCGGACCCCGGACCCGCGCCGGCGGGCCCGGGACCGACCCCGACCGTGGCTGACAGGCCGGTCGGACCCGAGCCACCGCCACCCGCCCCGGCCGTCGTACGGCCGGGGCGGTCGCATGTTCACCGGCCGACGGCCGGCTCACGCCTCGCCGGCGAAGACCACCTGGTAGCCGCTGGCCCGCAGGGCGCTGATCAGGGTGTCGGAGTGCTCGACGCCCCGGGTCTCCACGGACAGGGCGACCTCCACCTCACCGAGGCGCAGGTGCGGGTTGGCCCGCTGGTGCTCCACGTCCACCACGTTGGCCCGGTGCTCGGCGATCTCGGTGAGCAGCGAGGCCAGCTGGCCGGGCCGGTCCGTGCAGCGCACGGTGACCCGCAGGTAGCGCCCGGCCGCCGCGAGGCCGTGCTCGATCACCCGCAGCATGAGGAGCGGGTCGATGTTGCCGCCGGAGAGCACCGCCACCACCGGGGCCTCCACCTCCACCGCGCCCGCCAGCAGGGCCGCCACGCCCACCGCGCCGGCCGGTTCCACCACCTGCTTGCCCCGCTCCAGCAGCATCAGCAGCGCCCGGGAGATGTCCTCCTCGGAGACCGTGACCATCTCGTCGACGAGCTTGCGGACGTGGGTGAAGGTGAGGTCGCCGGGACGGCCGACCGCGATGCCGTCGGCGATCGTCGAGAACGACGGCAGGCGAACCGGCTCGCCGGCCCTCAGCGAGGGAGGGAAGGCGGCGGCCGTGGCCGCCTGCACCCCGATCACCCGTACGTCGGGACGCAGCGCCTTGGCAACCACCGCGATGCCGGAGATGAGCCCGCCGCCGCCGACCCCGGTGACGATGGTCTTCACGTCCGGACACTGTTCGAGGATCTCCAGCGCCACGGTGCCCTGACCGGCGATGACGTCCGGGTGGTCGAACGGGTGGATCAGCACCGCCCCGGTCCGCTCCGCGAAGGTCTGCGCCGCGACCAGCGACTCGTCCACGGTGTTGCCGACCAGCTCGACCTGGGCGCCGTACCCCTTGGTGGCGGCGACCTTCGGCAGCGGCGCGTTCACCGGCATGAAGACGGTGGCGTGGGTGCCCACCAGGCCGGCGGCGAGGGCGACCCCCTGCGCGTGGTTGCCGGCGCTCGCGGCGACTACGCCGCGTTCCCGCTCCTCCGCGGAGAGCCGGGAGATCCGCACGTACGCGCCGCGCACCTTGTAGGACCCGGCGCGCTGCAGGTTCTCGCACTTAAGCCAGGCCGGCCCGCCGAGCGCCGCGCTGAGCGGCCGGGACGGCTCCAGCGGGGTGGTGCGGGTGACGCCGGCGAGCAGTTCCCGCGCGGCCTGTACGTCGGCGAGACCGACCATTTCCGTCATGCCCTGATCGTGCCACCCGCCCCCGTCGGCACCTGCGGGGACACGGGGTTCGACTCCGCCGCCACCTGCGGCGACGGCCCCGTCACCGGCTGCGGGTCAGCGGGCTTGTCCGGCCAGCCCGGAGTTGCCGGCCAGCCCGCCGGGTCGGGCGCGATGCGGGCCTGCTGGGCGGCGGAGATCCGGAGGATCAGCACGATCAGCGACACCCCGGCGACCAGGCACGCCAGCGCCGGGACGGCGTTGCGCAGCGCCGCCTCGCGGTAGTAGGCGAAGTCCTGTCCTCCTCCCTCCTGAGCGAGGAGGACCTCGGCCTTCAGCGCACCGAGACTGCTGACCAGGTCGCCGATGCTGAAGACCAGCCAGGCCGCCCACCATGCAGCGACCAGCGCGCGCAGCCCGACCCGCCCGAGGCTGTCCCGGACGATGCGCATCATCACCACGCACGGCACGACGAGGCTGGCGAACGGTACCCACCAGCCGGTGATCGCCCAGTGGGCGGCGAGCTGCGACGGGGGCCCCGGGAAGGCATCGGTGTTCTTCCGGGCCCGGAACATCCAGATCATGACCAGCGCCCCGGTGGTCAGGTAGACCAGCAGATACGGCCCGGACAGGAGGACGTTCGCCAGCGCGGTGAGCCGGGTCAGGTCCTCGGCCGGCGTGTGCCCGGACTGCGTCGCGGCGACGGCCGGGGCGAGCGCCGCCAGCACGTACAGCAGCGTCGTGAGGCCGAGGCCGACCGCCGCGGCGATCCCGAGCCCGCGTACGCCGTAGGTCGCCACGCCGGGCGACAGGGGCGGCGGGTCAAGCGGACGACCACAGGTCCCGCAGTCGCCGGCCAGCGCGCCCGATTCGGCTCCGCAGTTCTGGCACCGCATGTCGTGTCTCCCGTTCCCGTTGTGGCGGGGACACGCTAGACGATCATGCGGCGGCCGGCGACCCCGTGCCGACGCGGGGATATCCGGGGGCGTGCCGCTGCCACGGGGCCTGCATCTCGAACTGCCCGGCGATGCCGAGCAGCAGCAGCTCCGAGCCGGGCGGACCGACCAGCTGCACGGCGACGGGCAGGCCGTCCGGGCGCCGGCCGACCGGCACCACGATGGCGGGGAGCCCGGCGATGTTCCAGGGCGCCGCGTACGGGGCGTACCGGATGTTGGCCTTCATGTTCGCCACCCAGGAGCGGCCGGACCAGCCGGCGGCCTCCGGCGGCGGCCCGGCGAGCGCCGGGGTGAGCAGGACGTCGATCGAGTGGTCGCCGAAGAAGTTCACCGACCGCTCCCGCCAGGCGATCCGGTCCGCCTCGCGGACGTACCCCCGGCGCTGCGCCCACTCGCCGAGCGCAACGTGCCGGCGGCTGCGCCGCTGGAGGCCGGCCCGGGCCACGCCGGCGGCCTGCACATCGGCGGCGGGCGCGGCGAACCAGGTGGCGATGCCCTGGAGGCCGAGCCGGGTCGGGTAGACCGGGTCGGCGGGCACGGTGTCGTGCCCGGCAGCGGCGAGCAGCCGGCCGGCGGCGGCCACCGCGTCCAGCGCGGCCGCGCTGGCCGTGCTGGTGGGC
>NZ_QGGF01000359.1 GCF_003857015.1 Micromonospora globispora
GCGGGTGGTGACGGCGGGGCGGGTGGGCATGGCAGTGGCGCCGCCGGGGGACTCGCAGACGAGGCCGGCCACCCGGAGCGCGAAAGCCACCCGCTGCTGCCAGCCGAACGGGTCCGTCGGCTCGCCGTCAACCAGGAGGTCCGCGATGAGGGCGCCCATCACCGAGTCGCCGGCGCCGGTGGCGTCCACCGCCCGGATCCTGGGCGCCGGGATGCGTACCAGGTCGGCCCCGGCGGCGACCAGCGCGCCGTCCGGGCCGAGGGTGACCACCACCGTCCCCGCGCCCAGTTCGCGCAGGTACGCGGCGACCCCCTCGACCGGCTCCTGCGGGTAGAGCAGCTTGGCGTCTGCGGTGCTCAGCTTGACCAGGTGGGCGCTGGCCGCGAACTCGGCCACCACCTCGCGGAGTTCGGCCAGCGCCCCGGGACCGTCCAGCAGCCGGGGCCGGACGTTCGGGTCGAACACCCGCAGCGCACCGGCGATCTGCCAGGCCCGCCGGGCGGCGGCCAGCACCGGCGGTTCGAGCAGCACGATCGACCCGCAGTAGAGCACGTCGGCGCCCTCGACCAGCGCCACGTCCAGGTCGTCGGCGGTGAGCAGGGCGTACGACCGCGGCTCGCCGTAGAAGCGGAAGTCCGGTTCCGGGCCGGCGAAGGTCGCCACCGCCAGCGCGGTCGGCGCCGGTACGGTCACCGCGCCGGCCACCCCCACGCCGGCCTCGGTCAGGAAGGCGCGGATCCGGTCGCCGAGCGCGTCGTCGCCGAGTGACCCGACGAACTGGACGTCACCGCCGAGCCGGGCCACCGCCACGGCCACGTTGAGCGGGCCGCCACCGATGGCCTGCCGGTAGACGGGTTGCCCGTCGTACTCGGCGTCGAGCAGGTCGACCAGCGCCTCACCGAGCACCACCGCGTACCCCATCGTGGATCCCTTCCGTCGTCCGCCGCCGTACCCCCGATCCTGACCTACCACGGGAGCCGGCGCACGGCCCCCGGAAAGGACCCGCCCGAGGGAAGTCCGGTCAGCGGACCATGCTGCCGACAACCGGCTTGGTGAGCAGGGCGGACTGGTTGCGCTGGATGCCCGGGTCGAGGGTCTTCGCCACGAAGATGGCGTGCCAGATGCAGAAGATCAGCACCGTCCACACCTTGCGGGAGTGGTCGGCCTCCTCCCGCTTGTGCTCCTCGAGCAGCCGCATCGCGTACGGCAGGTCGATCAGGTCACCGGCGCCCGAGGTGGCCAGCACGTGCCGGGCCCACTCGTACATCTCGCCGCGCAGCCAGACCCGGGTCGGGGTCGGGAAGCCCAGCTTCTTCCGGTTGACGATGGCCGGCGGCACCACGCCCTGCAGCGCCTGGCGCATCGCGTACTTGGTGGCGTCGGAGCGCGGCGGAAGCTTGAGGTCCACCGGGATGGTGGCCGCCACGTCGAAGACCTCGCGGTCGAGGAAGGGCACCCGGACCTCCAGCGAGTGCGCCATCGAGATCCGGTCGGCCTTGACCAGGATGTCGCCGCGCAGCCAGGTGTAGAGGTCGACGTACTGCATCTTGGTGACGTCGTCGAGCTCGGTGCACTCGGCGTAGATCGGCGCGGTGACGTCGGTGTAGCGCACCGAGGGGTCGTAGCGGCGCAGCAGGTGCTGCTTCTCCTCCTCGGTGAACATCCGGGCGTTGCCGTAGTACCGCTGCTCGATCGGGGTGGTGCCGCGCTCCAGGAAGCTCTTGCCCTTGACCCCCTGCGGGATCGCCTTGGAGACGGCCCGCAGCCCCTTCTGCACGCCGCCTGGCAGGCCGTTGACGGTGCCGAGCGAGAGTGGCTCCCGGTAGATGGTGTACCCGCCGAAGAACTCGTCCGCGCCCTCGCCGGAGAGGACCACGGTGACGTGCTCGGCGGCCTTCTTGGCGACGAAGTAGAGCGGGACCAGCGCCGGGTCGGCCACCGGGTCGTCCAGGTGCCAGACGATCTTCGGCAGCGCGTCGATCATGTCCTGCGGCCCGATCTTGGTCGGGATGGTGGTCACGTCGAGGTGCCGGGCCGAGTCCTGGGCCACGTCGATCTCGGAGTAGCCGGGCACGTCGTACCCGACGGTGAAGGTGAGGATGTTCGGGTTGAACTCCCGGGCCAGGGCGACCACCGCGGTGGAGTCGATGCCGCTGGAGAGGAACGAGCCGACCGGTACGTCCGAGCGCATGTGCATCCGGACGCTCTCCCGCAGCGTCTCCCGGATCTGGTGGTAGAGCTTCTGCTCGTCGGAGACCGGGGTCGGCCGGAAGACCGGCCGGTACCAGCGGTGCACCTCGATCCGGCCGCCGGGCGTCCAGGTCAGGTACTCCCCCGACCCGATCCGGTTGATCCCCTTGTGCAGCGTGCCGGGCTCGGGGACGTACTGCAGGGTCAGGTAGTGGCTCAGGTTGGCCGTGTCGATCCCCGCGTCACCCTGGTACGCCGACTGGGCGAACGGCAGCAGCGCCTTCTTCTCGGAGGCGAGGTAGAGCCCGTCGGCGGTCTCCAGGTAGTGCAGCGGCTTGATGCCGAAGTAGTCCCGGGCGCCGAAGGCCCGCCGTTCCTGCCGGTCCCAGATGACGAAGGCGAACATGCCACGCAGCCGGGTGAGCACCTGCTCGCCCCAGTAGTGGTAGCCGGCGACGATCACCTCGCCGTCGCCGTTCGTGGCGAACTGGGCGCCGAAGTCCCGAATCAGCTCCTCGCGCAGCTCGATGTAGTTGTAGATCTCGCCGTTGAAGGTGAGCAGGTAGCGCCCGTCCGCGTAGGGCAGCGGCTCGTGGCTGAGCGCCACGTCGATGATCGCCAGACGCTTGTGCGCGAACACTCCGTCCGCGTACCGGCCGGTGGCGTCGCCGACCACCTCGACCCCGGTCTCGTCCGGGCCGCGGTGGTGCAGGCACTCCAGTGCTCCGGCGATGTGGTCGCGGTGGGCGGCGGCGTCGCCGCGCGCGCTGAAGAAGGCCAGGAGTCCGCACATGGTCATCATCTTTCCACGCGGCCGCAGCGGGCGTCGCGGCACCGCAGGGTCTCCCCGTCGCGCTCCGCGCGATACCGTCTGGACCAGCGACGAGGCTCGAGGAGGGCGGATCATGGCCGAGGAGCGGGCGCAGCAGGGCAAGCCGGCGGACGGCACCGAGTCACACGACCCGGACTTCCCGGAGGCGTTCCTGACGTTCATGCGGCAGGGCTGGCGGGACACCGAGCTGCCGGTGGGCCCGCGGCCGGAGGTGCCCAACTACGCCAAGCGGCGGGCCGCGCTCTCCGCGGCCTTCCCCGGCGAGACGCTGGTGATCCCCACCGGCGGTGAGAAGGTACGCGCCAACGACACCGACCACCCGTTCCGGCCGGGCAGCGACTTCGCGTACCTGACCGGCGACCACGACCCGGACGGCGTGCTGGTGCTCCGGCCCAACGGCGACGCCACGCTCTACATGCGGCCGCGGTCGTCCCGCAAGACCGACGAGTTTTTCCGCAGCCGCCACGGCGAGCTCTGGGTGGGCCGGCGCCACACGCTGCACGAGAAGTCGACCGAGCTGGGCCTGCCGACCGCGGACCTGGCCGAGCTCGACGCGGCGCTGGCCGACCTGGCCCCGGGTCGTACCCGGGTGCTGCGCGGCTTCGACCCCCGGGTGGACGCGGCCGTCCGCCCGTACGACGGCGCCCGCGCCGAGGGCCAGCCGGCCCGCGACCGGGAGCTGGCGATCGCCATCTCGGAGCTGAAGCTGGTCAAGGACGAGTGGGAGATCGCCCAGCTCCAAGAGGCCTGCGACGCGACCGTGCGTGGCTTCGAGGACGTCGCCCGGGCGCTGCCCGCCGACCGCGGCGTCTCGGAGCGGCTGCTGGAGGGGATCTTCGCGCTGCGGGCCCGGCACGACGGCAACGAGGTCGGTTACAACTCGATCGTCGGGGCCGGCGAGCACGCGACGATCCTGCACTGGGTGCACAACAACGGCGCCACCCGTCCCGGCGAGCTGCTGCTGATGGACATGGGCGTGGAGAACCGCAACCTGTACACCGCCGACGTGACCCGGGTGCTGCCGGTCAACGGCCGGTTCACCCCGCTGCAGCGCCAGGTGTACGACGCCGTCCACGCCGCCCAGCAGGCCGGCATCGATGTCATCAAGCCGGGCGTGGCGTTCCGGGACGTGCACCTGACCGCCATGCGGGTGCTCGCCGAGGCGCTCAAGGACCTCGGGCTGCTGCCGGTGAGCGTGGACGAGGCGATGGACCCGGCCTCCACCGTCTACCGCCGGTGGACCCTGCACGGCACCAGCCACATGCTCGGCATCGACGTCCACGACTGCGCCAACGCCCGCAAGGAGACGTACCGGGACGGGCCGCTCGGCGAGGGGTACGTGCTCACCGTCGAGCCGGGCCTGTACTTCCAGCCGGAGGACGAGCTGGTCCCCGAGGAGCTGCGCGGCATCGGCGTCCGGATCGAGGACGACATCCTGGTGACCGCGACCGGCGCGGTGAACCTCTCGGCCGGGCTGCCCCGCGGCTCCGACGAGGTGGAGACGTGGCTGGCCGAGCAGCGCGAGGCCGGGCCCCGGCTGCCCGGCTGATTCCCGAGTACGACCCACGCGGCGGGCCCCGCCGCCGGTGTCCGCGACGTTCCTCGTCAGCGACCCGGCGGCGGGGCCCACCGCCGTTTGCCCTGGTGAAGCCCTCCGCCGGTGCGCGGGCTTTGGACTCGCGCCCGGAGCCGTCCTGGTTGACCGCTCTCGGGGATACCGAGAGGTTCCGACCGCCTCCTGCCCGTTTGGACGGCTCTGGCTCGCGACCGGGGTCGTAGGCCTGACGGGAGCGGTGAGCCTCGCGGGGGTCGCCTACGCGACCACCGGGGGCAACGGCACCCACCGGACCGACCTGAAGCGGTCCACCACCCAGCAGATCACCCGCGACGGCGCCCCGAGCGGCGACCAGAACGCCCAGGACCAGGCGCGCCCGGACGGCAAGGCCAGGGGCGGCGCGGAGGGGGGGAGGTTCAGGAGGTGCCGTGTGACGAGAAGGAGCTGGTCAAGGCCCTCGACCTCGCCAACCGGAACGCGGGTGGCACGCTCAAGCTGGCCAAGGACTGCACCTACGAACTGGACAGGTTCGACAAGAAGTCCGGCACGGGCCTGCCGACCATCAAGCAGGACATCACCATCGAGGGTGACGGCTCGACGATCGAGCGGGACTCGAAGGACGCGTTCCGGATCTTCCGCGTCGCCAAGGACGGCGATCTCACCCTGAAGGACCTCATCGTCAAGAGCGGCACCGCCACCGAGTCGAAGCGGAAGCACGAGGACGGGGAGCCGGCGTCGACGGTGCAGTCCGCACCTCCGTCCAAGCACCCGCACGACCACCGGGCGGACGGCGGTGGGCTGCTGGTCGAACGGGGCGGCCACGCCGTGCTCAAGGAGACCACGTTCACCCGCAACAGCGCTTCCGGCAACGGCGGCGCGATCGCCAACTTCAGCCACGTCGAGGCCGAGAACACCGCGGTCGATGACAACCACGCCGGGCGCAACGGCGGCGGCATCTTCAACAACAAGGGCACCGTCACCCTGACCAACACCTCGGTCACCGAGAACAAGGCCCACATCACCGGCAAGGACCACCACGTCGCCGGCGGCATCGTCAACGTCCCGCCCGGCACGGTCACCCTCGACGCCAGTCCTTCGTCATCAACAACGACCCCAAGGACTGCGTCAACGTCCCCGGCTGCGAGCACTGAACCACCGCACCGCGGACAGCCGGACAGCAAGGAGCCGACCCCCTGCCACCGAGGTGGCAGAGGGTCGGCCCGTTGCGCCGTTCTACTTCTGGACGAAGACCGCCACGCTGCGGGCCGGCACGGTGAACGTGCCGCTCGCCGCGTCGAACGTGGCCGTGCGCAGCACCGAGTCGGCCGAGTTCGCCAGCACCGGGTGCAGCGCCACGTTCGCGCCGCGCAGCCCGGTCACCGTCTGCTCCGCCGCCTTTGGGGTGGCGTTGAAGACGACGGTCACCGACTTCCACTTCCCGTCCAGCCCGCGGGCGTCCAGCGTCATGGTCAGCACGCCCGGCGTCTCCTGCTCACCGGAGAGCGGGAAGGCCACGCGCTGCTGCACCTGGTCGGCCGTGGCCAGCCCGAAGACCGGCGACGACTGGCGGATCTTCAGCAGCTCGGCATACCGGGCGTCGGCCAGGTTGATCGCCGCGCAGTCCGGCACCAGCTTCTCGTCGGCCAGCAGCGGCTTCGCGTACGACCACTTGCTCTGGTTGTCCTGCGCCGGCGGGAGCCCGGCGCCGAAGGCGTTGCCCTGGGTGCAGTCCCAGCGGATCTGGTTGAACCAGTCGCCGGAGTTGAACGAGTTGCGGTCCAGCGACTTGGAACGCAGCCGCTCGGAGCCGGCCGTCACGAAGCCGGTCCCCTGCCCCATCACCACCGTGCTGAGGGCGAGTACCTGCATCCGGGCCCGATCCTCCGCCGAGGTGCCCTGCGGCAGCTTGTACGCCAGCGCGTCGTACAGGATCTCGTTGTCGTGCGCGTCGACGTACGTGACCGCCTCGCCCGGCGCGGCGGTGTAGCCGGCCGGCGCGCCGTTGTAGTCGACCTGCGCGCCGGTGACCTCCTTGCCCGACGAGTCGGTGAACCGGTAGCCGCGGAGGTTGCCGGCCAGACCGACCTTGATCAGGTCCTGCTGGTGCAGCAGCCGGGCCTTCTGCTCGGCCGTCGAACCGTTGACGTCGTCGCCGTTCGGGTCGGTGTACAGGCCCGACGCGAAGCCCTGGATCCGCGGGTTGCCGTCGAACGGGCCGCCGCCGCGCACCGCGTCGCGGAGCCGGTCGTTGAACGTGCCCACCCCGGTGCCGGCCATGTTGGCCTGGGTGGCCTGCACGAAGCGGGCGTCGTTGGCGATCTCGCCGAAGTTCCAGCCCTCGCCGTAGAGCAGGATCTTCTTCCCGTCCACGCCGTCCTTGTCCACGGTGAGCTTGTTCAGCGCGGCCCGTACGGCCAGGATGTTCGCCTTCGGGTGGTGACCCATCAGGTCGAACCGGAAGCCGTCCACCTTGTACGCCTTGGCCCAGGTGACCACGGAGTCCACCACCAGCTTGCCCATCATGGCGTGCTCGGGGGCGGTGTTGGCGCAGCAGGTCGAGGTGGCGACGCTGCCGTCGTCCAGCAACCGGTGGTAGTAGCCCGGCACCACCTGGTCCAGTACCGACTTCGGGTCGGTGCCGGCGGCCGAGGTGTGGTTGTAGACGACGTCCATCACCACTCGCAGGCCGGCGTTGTTGACCCCGGCGACCATCTGCCGGAACTCGGTGGTCCGCTTCGCCCCGGCCGGGTCGACGGCGTAGCCGCCCTCCGGCACGGTGTAGTGCAGCGGGTCGTACCCCCAGTTGTAGCCGTCGGAGTCGGCCACGGCCATCACGCACTTCTGCTGCTCGTCGGAGTCCGGCGGCAGCGCGGCCAGGTCGCAGGCGGGCTGCTGCTGGTCGGCCCGGCGCTCGGGGATGGTGGCGAAGTCGAACGCCGGCAGCAGGTGCAGGTAGTTGACCCCGGCGTCACCGAGCGCCTTGAGGTGCTTCATGCCGGCGGTGTTCGGGTCGGTGAAGGCGAGGTAGGTGCCCCGCCGCTCGGCCGGAACGGTGGCATCGGCGACGGAGAAGTCGCGGACCGACAGCTCCTGGATCTGCGCCTTCGACGACGGCACGGCCGCCGGCTTGCGCAGACTCGCCCAGCCGGCCGGCGCCAGCGCCGGGTCGCTGAGGTCGACGACCTGGCTGTGCGTCGAGTCCGGCGCGAGGGCCAGCGAGTAGGGGTCGGTCACCGAGGCGGTGACCACCTTCTGCGCCGCCGGCTGCCAGGCCTCGACCTGGTACCGGTAGTACTTGCCGGTCCAGCCCTTCGTGCCGCGTACCGACCAGACGCCGGTGCTGTCGTTGCGGCTCATCGACACCGACCGCGGCTCGGCCGTGGGCGAGTCGAAGAGCTGCAGCGCGACCTTGCGGGCGGTGGGCGCCCAGACCGCCAGGGTGGGTACCTTGTCGGCGAAGGTCGGGCCGAGCTTCACCTCGGTGGCCGCCTGGTAGAGGTCGTCGAGCACGCCGGGGATCTGCACCCCGGTCGCGCCGAGGAGCTTGCCCTCGGCGTCGCGCTCGGTGACCACGAGCTGGCCGCGCAGCGCCGCGGGCACCTTGCCCAGGTCGGCCGGGTCGAGGGTGAAGGCCCGGTACGACCACAGGTGCGGGTACGCCTGCCGCTGGGCCTCGGTGAGCCCGTTGCGCTGCGCCCGCAGCGGCAGCGTGGTGTACGTCCCGGTCAGCTCACCGTCGGCGATGCCGAGGCCACCGGTCGGGGCGGCCACCAGGGCGTACTGCTTGCCGTCGGTCGGCCCGGTCTGCCAGGCGACGGTGGAGCGGTCGATCCACTGCGCCTTCTGCTTGCTGATGTCGAGGTCCTTGGCGACGCCGGAGGAGGTCGACGGCAGCAGCCGGCCCTTGACGCCGGCGAGCAGCCAGATCTCGTGTCCGGCGGTGGCGAAGTCCAGCCGCTGGTCCTCGGGCTGATCCTTGGTGTCGCCGTTGTGGATGATGTAGCTCAGCCCGGTGGCACCGGCCGCGAGGGGCACCCGGAAGACCGCACCGAAGGAGTCGATCTTCTCCGGCTTGAGCGGGCTGCCCCAGTCGGTCGGGTTGGCGGCGCCGTCCCACAGGTGCAGGCCCCAGCCGTCGTAGTTGTTGTCGGCCTTCCGCCAGTGAATGACCGCGGTGCTCTGGTCGACCGCCGGGTCCGGCTCGCCGGTGGCGGCCTGCCGGGTGGGGTAGAGCGCGGCGTCGCCCTGCTTGACCCAGACCTCGCCGGTCTGGGTCACGTCGATCGTGCGGTCGTTGGCGACGTCCTTGTTTCCGTTCTTGTCGACCACGAGGAACCCGACGGACTTGGCACCGGGCTTCAGCTTGACCCAGGCGAACCGGCCGTAGGAGTCCTCACCGGCGAACGGCTGCCCTTTCGGCCAGTCGGTCTGGTACGCCGGGTCGATGTCGCCCCAGGTGTAGAGGCCCCAGTCGTCGTACCCGCCGGCCGGCCGCTGGTAGTGCACCACGGCCCAGTCGCGGGAGGCGCTCTGTGCCGGGGTGCCGACGATGCCAATGGAGCGGGTGCTGGCGATCCGGCCCTTGCCGTCGCGGACGACGGCCTTGTACTCGACCTTGGTCCCACCGGCCAGGCCGGTGAGGTCGTGGTAGACGGTGTACCTGGCCTTGTGGGCGCTGCCCAGCAGGGTCCACTTGCCGCCGGGGACCCGGGCGGCGAAGGTGACGGTGGCCAGCGGGTCGCCGGTGACCTGCGCGGTGACGGCGGCCTTGGTGGCGACCGGGGCGTCACCGGGCTCGGTGATGGTGATGCCCGGCGCGGCGTCGGCCTGCGGGATCGCGCGGTCGGCCTGGAACACCATTGCGGACATCGCCGGTACGGTGACGCTCAGCTTGCCGTCGGCGCCCGCGGTCGAGGCCGCCGAGCCGCCGTAGATGCCGGTGAAGGTGGCACCGGCCGACCAGGTGTCCACGGAGACAGTCTGCTCGGTCGCGGCGTTGTTGACCGCGACGACGTACTCGGTGCGGTCGGTCGGCAGGATCCGGGAGAAGGCGAAGACGCCGGGGCCGTCGGCGGCGTACCGGGTGACCTGGATGCCGTCCCGCAGGGCCGGGTGCGCCTGCCGGAGCTGGCCCAGCTCGGCGATCGTGCGGTACAGCGGGTGGTTCTTGTCGTACTGGTCGCTGGCGTGGGTACGGGTGGTGCCGATCAGGTCGTCGTCGAGGTAGTCCGGCACCTGGCTGGCGAACATGTCCTGCCGGGCGTCTTTGTCCCCGCCGGGGCCGGTGAAGCCCTGCTCGTCACCGGAGTAGACGACGGGCTGACCCCGGGTGAGGAACATCAGCTGGTGGGCAAGCTGGTCGCGGCGCAGCTGGGCGGCGTCGTCCCCACCGGTGGCGGCGATGAACGAACCGATCCGGCCCATGTCGTGGTTGCCGAGGAAGGTGGTGAGCCGGTTGGCGTCGGTGTCCCGGGCGGCGTAGAGGTCGTCGCGGGCGTACACGTCGGCGAGCGTCTTGGCGGAGCCGTCGGCGGCGGTGTAGCCGCGCGCGGCCTCCTGGAAGGAGAAGTCCAGGGTGGCCGGCAGTCCGCCGCGCCGCACGTACGTCGACTCGATCTCCTGGTCGGCGCTGTAGACCTCGCCGAACATGAAGAAGTCCTTCTTGCCGGCCTGCTCGGCGGCCTTGGCGATGCCGCGGGTGAACTGCGGCCAGAAGTCGAGGTTGGCGTGCTTGACGGTGTCCAGGCGGAAGCCGTCGACGCCGGCCC
Source organism: Micromonospora globispora (assembly GCF_003857015.1). GTDB lineage: Bacteria > Actinomycetota > Actinomycetes > Mycobacteriales > Micromonosporaceae > Micromonospora > Micromonospora globispora. The sequence continues at coordinate 10,346 of NZ_QGGF01000359.1, forward strand.
GGCCGATCCACTCGCCGTAGATGTCGGTCATCCCGCGGACCACCTCGGGACGCTCGGTCCAGAGGTCGTCCAGGCCGAAGAAGTCACCGTACTCGCTGTTCTCGCCGGAGAACGTCGAGTCACCGCGGTTGTGGTACATGGTCGGGTCGTTCAGCCACGCCGGGACCTTCACCTTGGCGTCGGCGGCGTTGGCGAACGTCGGCGTGTACGGGAAGGACTTCTCGTTGACGTCGGGGAAGTCCCGGGTGCCGTCTGCGTAGTTGCGGTCCTCGAACGCCCGCCCCTCGGCATCCTTGTACGGCGCCGTCTTCTTGTCGACGTAGCCGTACTTGTTCTCGGCGTACTTGATGACGTCGGCGGTGTGGTTGACGATGATGTCGAGGTAGACCTTGATGCCCCGCTGGTGGGCGAGCGAGACCAGCTTCTTCAGCTCCTCGTTGGTGCCGAAGTGCGGGTCGACCTGGGTGAAGTCGGTGATCCAGTAACCGTGGTAACCGGCGGACACGTCCGCGCCGGTGCCCTGCACGGGCCGGTTCTTGAAGATCGGGGCCATCCAGATGGCGGTGGTGCCCAGGCCCTGGATGTAGTCGAGCTGGTCGATGACGCCCTTGAGGTCACCGCCGTGGTAGAAGCCCTTGTCCTTGGGGTCCAGGCCGGTGCTGAGCCGGTCGCCGGTGAGGCCGCCGGTGTCGTTGCGCTTGTCGCCGTTGGCGAAGCGGTCCGGCAGGACGAAGTAGAACTGCTCGGCCTTGGCGGCGGTGTTGCCGGCCTTGAGCAGGGCGTCCGCGGACGGCTCCTGCTGCCACTGCGCCGCGCCGGCGGCCGCGAGGAGGTCGGTGCCGGAGCTGTCGGTGGCGTCGGCGCCCAGCTGGTGAACCGCGACCGGCACGCCGACGAGGGCGAGGGTGAGGGTGGTGACCAAGGCGAGCAGCGCCTTGCGAGATATCGGCGGGGGTTTCATCGACGGCCTTCCTCTGGTCGCTGATTCGCCCGCACGCTACTTCTTGCCGAAACATTCTGCAATACCTTGCAAACCGCGTCGCAACAAAGCAGTCGGCTTGCGAAACACACCGTCGCCACCGGGCAGCCCAATGGTCGCCGAGAGTGATTACCGCCGCCGGCGCGCGCCGGCGAGCGGCCCGAGGGAAGTCCCGGAAGGGTGCCCGGTCCGTGACCGTCCTGGCAGGACGCCGGGGTCAGCCGATGGAGCAGGCGGCACCGTTGACGGTGCACTGGCCCGGCTGGTCGCCGGTGCCGGTACGGCTGAACCGCATCTGCACCGTGGCGGTCCCGCCGGAGGCGAGCGGGCTGGTGCTGCGCAGCACGAACACGCCGCCGCCCTGATTGCTGACGGACACCCCGGAGGCGGAGGACGCCTGGATGCTCTTGACGTTGCCGGTGAAGAGCAACTCGACCCGCCAGTCCTGGCTCCGCGCCGAGCCGTTGGTGACGGTCAGCCGGGCGTCGAAGAAGTCCCGCTCACTGCGGGTGACCTGGTATCGCGCGGCGACCGTGCCGGTACGCGGGGCCGCCGCTCCGGCGGCCGAGGTCGAGGGCCGGGGCGAGCTGGCCTTTGGCGACGGGCTCTCGCTGCTCGACGGCGTCGGGGAAGCGGTCGTGTCGACGGCGACCAGCGGGGCGTCGCTCGGCGTGGGGGAAGCCGTCGTGGCCGCGATGGTGGGCAGGTACATCGGCGGTGCCGGCGGTGGGGCCGCCTGGCGCTCCGGGCCGCGGATGGAGAGCAGGGTGAAGAGCACCAGGGCGGTCAGCAGACCGGTGCCGAGCAACACCACGACCCACGGTACGGAGGTCACCACTTTCGGTGCTGACCCGCTCACCGGCTGGTCGTCATCCCCCACACTCATCTGGTCCCCCCTTGTTGCAGCCGACGCGCCAGCGTAACGACCCCGGTCAAATACTTGCAGCAGGCCCACCATGATCGAACCGTCCGGTTGGCGGGACCTGGAAAACGGATGGTCGGCATGCGCGGCTTCCGGTCTACTGCCGACCGTGCCCACGCTCAGTCCACCGACCGAAGGGTGCGGCGCAGCTCTCTCGCCGCAACGCTCCGATGGACCGAGGGTGACGAGTCCGGGCTCGCGGCGTCGCACCGCTGACCCGCCGGCGGTCAGGCCGTACGGATCACGGTGCAGATCGCGGGGCCGTCGTCGGTGGCCCGCAGCAGGTAGCGATAGCGCTCGCCCGGCACCGCCTGCCCCTGGCTGTCCAGGAACTCCCACCGCACCGCAACCTCGCTGAGCAGGGCGGAGACCTGCTGTACGTCCTCGATCTGCGCGTTCGCCGCGACAAGTTCGCGCTCCTGGTAGTCGGGTGCCGCGCCGACGAAGGAGAGCGCCACCGCGGCCGGCGAGGTGAACGAGAAGCTGTACGTGTCGGCCACGACCAGCCCGGGGAGGGCGTAGCAGCCGGCGATGGCGGGCACGTCGCCGGCGGTCAGCGCCACGCCGTACCGGTCGAAGAAGTCCGTCAGCGTGTCGAGATCCGTGGAAGCCTTCACGCGCGTCTCAATCTCCAGCGGAGAGGCGCGGCAAACCTGCTCAACGCGGCGGGATCCGCACCTCTATCTCGGCACCGAGCTGGGCACCGCCGGCAAGGTGGAGGTCGTCCCCGCTCCAGAACCGACCGGGGTCGTACCAGTTGGGACGGCGGCCGGCGGGCAGCAGCCCCATCGCCTCGTAGGTCACCGCCACCACCTCGGCGCAGTACGCCGTCTCCAGCGCCCGATCGGGCACCGGCACGCCACCGTCCCTCCCGGACAACGCGGGGCGCCGCACGTTCGGGGCCCGACCGCGCACCCAGCGCCAGGCGAGCTGCGCGGTGGACGGGAACGGCGTGCCGTCGAGCCGGGCGACGGTCCGCAGCACCGCCTCCTCCATGCCGGCGTCGGCCGGCGGTTCGAGCTGGCGCAACCAGCCGCGCTGGCCGTACCGATTGGCCCAGACGCAGACCGCGTCCCGCAGGTCGTGCAGCTGCACGCCGCGCTGGTGGGTCCCGGTCCACATGTCCGGCAGCGAGCGGCCCAGCTCGGCGTGCCACATCAGCGGCGGCATGTCGTCCAGCACCACCGCCATGCCCACGTGGTTGACCGGACTGTTGGTGGTGAACTGGATGGCCCGGTCCGGCACGCTGCGGCCCCGGAACACCCACACGTCACCGGTCCGGGTCAGCTCCACCGCCTCGTCCAGGCTGATGCTCATGCCGTCGTCCCGCTGCACTCGCTCATGAACGACTACCCTAGGCCGATGCGGCAACGGATGCGGTGGTGGAAGCTGCTCGGACTGGCCGGCCTCGCCGGCGTCGCGGCGTCCGGGGTGGTCATCGCGCGGGCGGAGCGGCGGCGCCGGGCGTACACCCCGGAGGAGATCCGGGACCGCTTGCGCGAGCGGCACGCGCAGGCCGCCGGGGGCAGCACGCCCGCCGACGACCCGGCCTGACCCGACGCCGCGCCGGTCAGCCTCCGTCCGGGGCCGTCCGGCGCACCGCCTCGTCGAGCGCTTCGGCGGTACGGCCGACCAGCGCGCCACCGTCGTCCAGCAGCAGGATGGGGCGCTGGATCAGCTCCGGGTGAGCCACCATCGCCGCGACCCAGCGGGGTTCGTCGGCGTCGTCCCGGGGCCAGTCGGCCATGCCGAGCTCGACCGCGGCCGGCTCCCCGGCGCGGCAGATGTCCCAGGCCCGGGCGTCGAGCCGGCGCAGCACCTCGGTCAGCTCGGCGGCGCTCGGCGGCTCGGTCAGGTACGCCCGCAGCCGGTACGGCACCCGCGCCTCCTCCAGCGTCGCCCGGGCGGCGGCGCACTTCGAGCAGGACGGGTTGTTCCACATCTCCATGACCGACATGGTGGCAGACCGGCCGGAACGTCCATGAAGGACGGCCGACGGGGTAGCTGAACCCCCAACCACGGCTTACGATGACGACATGCAAAACAGTATCCTACAGACACAGTTTGTTCTCTCCCCACCGGCGGCGCCGGTCGAGCGGCGCGGCGCCGTGGATCTCCACCTGCCGTCGCGGGCCGGATCCCACCCGGCGGTCGTCGTGGTGCACGGGGTTCCGCTCCCGCCAGGCGTCGGGGACCCGCGGGAGTGGCCGATCTACCGCGGCTACGGGGCGTTCCTCGCCGAGCAGGGGGTGGTGGCGGCGCTGCCCAGCCTCCCCGTCGAGACGCCGGCCGATCTGCCGGTGGCGGCGGAACAGCTCAGGGCGGCGGTGGAGCAGGTCCGCGCCGATCCCCGGGTGGACCCGGACCGGCTGGTCCTCTGGTTCTTCTCCGGCTCCGGCCTGCTGCTCGGGGACTGGCTGCGGGACCCGCCGTCGTGGTTGTGCGGCCTGGCGGCGACGTATCCGCTGCTCGCTCCCCTGCCCGGTTGGGTGGTCGACGCCCGGTTCCGACCGGTCGACGCGCTCGACGCCGCCGCCGACATCCCGCCCCTGGTGCTGACCCGGGCCGGCCGGGACCGCCCGGAGGTCGTGGCGGCTACGGACGCGTTCATGGCCGTAGCGACGCGTCGGGGGACGCCGGTGCGCTTGGTGGACGTACCGGACGGCCGGCACGGCTTCGACATGTTGGACCACACCGAGCAGTCCCGCGACGCCGTCCGAACCGCCCGCGACGCCGTCCTGACGATGCTGAGCGCCGACCGCTCGCGCTCCTGACCCCGCGGGAGCCCCGCCAAGATCACGGAGACGGTGGCCTCGGTGCGCCGGGAGGCCACTGTCTCCGTGAAATTGCGGATGGCGCGGGCCGGGCGGGCCGTCGCCTTGGTGCGTCGAATGTCCGGTCCCGGTGCGTGCGGTGTCCGGTCCTGGGGGTGGGTGTCCCGTGGGCGGGGCCACCCGTGCGGCGGAATCATGCCCACCCCCGGGTCGTTGAACATGGCATACCCACCGGCGCTCCCCCGCGCCACGACGGGCCCCCGCCCGGCGGAATGCCTA
>NZ_QGGF01000401.1 GCF_003857015.1 Micromonospora globispora
GACCACCTCCCCGGCCACCGGGGGTGCGCTGGTGCTGGTCGGCATGCTGCTGGTCGCGCTGAACCTGCGGGCCGCGGTGACCAGCCTCGGCGCCCTGCTCGACGAGATCCGGACTGGGCTAGGCCTCTCCGGCGCGATGGCCGGCCTCGTCACCACCCTGCCGACCATCGCCTTCGCCGGCCTCGGCGCGCTCACCCCGTGGCTGGTCCGCCGGTACGCCCCGGCCCGGGTGCTGGTGGTGGCCATGCTCGCGCTCACCGTCGGCCAGGTGCTCCGGGTGGTCACCGACTCGGCCCTGATCTTCGTGCTCACCAGCGCGCTGGCGCTGGCCGGCATCGCGGTGGCGAACATCCTCCTGCCGATGCTGGTCAAGCAGCATTTCTCGCACCGCACCGGCCTGGTCACCGGGGCTTACACGATGGCGCTCACCACGGGTACGACGGTGGCCGCCGCCTCGGCGGTGCCGGTGGCGCACGCCTTCGGCTCCTGGCGGGCCGGGCTCGGGATCTGGGCCGGGCTGGCCGCGGTGGCCGTACTGCCGTGGGTGCCGCTGGCGCTGCGGGCCCGCGCCGCCCGGCGGACCGCCACCCCGACGGCGGCCCCCGCGACCCGCGTGCGGATCCGCCCCGGGCGGACCCGGCTCGGCTGGGCGATGGCCACCTACTTCGGGGCGCAGTCCCTCAGCGGGTACGCGATCATGGGCTGGCTGGCGCAGCTCTTCCGGGACGCCGGATACCGGCCGGAGGCGGCCGGCCTGCTGCTCGCCGGGGTGACCGCGCTGGGCGTGCCGGTCGCGCTGGTGATGCCGACGCTGGCCGGTCGGCTGCCGACGCTGCGGCCGCTGGTGCTCGGGCTGACCGCCGCCTCCACAGCCTCCTACGTCGGCCTGGCGCTGGCCCCGCACGGCCTCGCGCCGCTCTGGGTGCTGCTGCTCGCCCTCGGCCAGGGCGCGTTCCCGCTGATCCTCACCACCATCGGGCTACGCGCCCGCACCGCGGAGGGGACCGTGGCGCTGTCGGCGTTCGCGCAGAGCACCGGGTACGTCATCGCGGCGCTCGGCCCGCTGCTCGTCGGCATTCTCTACGAGGTGACCGGAGGCTGGACCGCGCCCATCGGCTTCCTGCTGGTGGCGCTTGCCGTGCAGACGACGGCGGGCATGCTGATCGCCCGTCCCCGCTACATCGAGGACGAGCGTTGAGCGGAAACGGTCAGGAGGAGGCCGGCGTCGGGTCACCCGCGACGGCCTGCTCGACCGTCGGGTACGTGTGCAGCACCTCGACCAGGCCGCTGACCTCTAGGATGCGCAGCACACCGCGCTGCGGGGCGGCCAGCCGGACCACGCCGCCGGCCTCGTCGCAGCTGTTCTTGGCCCGGACGAACACCGACAGCCCGGTCGAGTCGCAGAACGACACGTCCGCCAGATCGAAGACCAGGCGGTTCCGCCCCTTGTCCAGCAGATCCGTGATCTGGTCCTGCAGCTGCGGTGCCGTCGCCATGTCCAGTTCGCCCGCGACCGACACGACGACCACGTCGCCGCGCTGTTCCGTGTGCACCGTCAGGGACATTCGCCGACCTCCTGTGTTCGGTGGAACGGTATCCCACGAGGCGGGTGGTACGCAGAACGGGACCGGTTACCGGTGCCGACGATCATTCTTTGCTTCGCGACAAGTAGTGTGCCTGCTCCGGTGGTAGAGTCCGGCCGGTCCAGAGTCCAGGGAGGTCACCATGGCGTTGAGCGCCGAAGAGAGTGGTCGGCTGGCCCGTCTGCTCAGTGAGCACGGCGAGCGGCTGACCCGGCGCTGGACGGAGATCGTCGCCACGTCGCTGCGCGGTCGCCTCAGCCAGGCTGAGCTTGCCCGGCAGGTGCAGGAGCTGCACCGTAGCATGATCGACGCCGGGGAGAACGGCCTCACCGACCTGTCCTCGGAGCAGGGCGGGGAGCTGCGCGCCGTGCTGGCCGAGCTGTCCCGTGGCCGCGCTCGGCAGGGCTTCACCGCCACCGAAACGGCGATCAGTGTCTACGCGCTGAAGGACGTCCTGCTCGAGCTGATGGAGGAGAACCACGAGGGAAGCGCGCTGCGCGACTTCGTCGCGTTCTCCGGGCTGATCGACCAGATGGGGCTCTTCACCTTCGAGACCTACACCCGGACCCGGGAGAGCCTGATCGCCGACCAGGCCGAGCAGCTGTTGGAACTCTCCACCCCGGTGGTGAAGATCTGGGAGGGCGTGGTCGCCGTCCCGCTGGTCGGCACGCTCGACTCGGCCCGTGCCCAGGTGGTGATGGAGCGGCTGCTCCAGACCCTGGTCGACACCGGCTCGCCGTACGCGATCATCGACATCACCGGCGTCCCGGCGGTGGACACCCAGGTCGCCCAGCACATCCTCAAGACCGTGGTGGCCGCCCGGCTGATGGGCGCCGACTGCATCATCTCCGGAATCCGGCCGCAGATCGCCCAGACCATCGTCGCGCTCGGCATCGAGTTCGGCGACATCGCCACCAAGGCGAGCCTCGCCGACGCGCTGCGCCAGGTGCTGCGGTTGACCGGCGTCGAGACCCGCCGCCATCAGCGTCGGGAGTCCTGATGGAGCGGGTGCCGATCCTCAAGATCGGTGACATCCTGCTGGTCTCCATCCAGGTCGACATGTCCGACCAGACGGCGGTCCAGCTCCAGGAGGACCTGGCCGAGCGGATCGTCGCCACCGGTTGCCACGGCGTGATCATCGACATCACCGCGCTGGACATCGTCGACTCGTTCGTCGGCCGGATGCTTTCCACCATCGCGTCCATCTCCAAGGTGCTGGACGCGGAGACGGTGGTCGTCGGGATGCGTCCCGCCGTCGCCATCACCCTGGTCGAACTGGGCCTGTCGCTGAACGGCATCCGCACCGCGCTGAACGTCGAACGCGGCATGGAGCTGGTCGCGGCGGCCCGCGGCGACGAGTGGGACGAGGTCGACGGTGACGAGGACGTCGAGACGACGGCCACGACATGACCGCCGGTGTCGACCTGGGCCGCCCGCAAGCGCAGGCAATCCGGAGCGACGAGGACGTGGTACGGGTCCGCCAGTTGGTGCGTACGTTCGCGGTTTCGGCCCGGCTCTCGCTGGTCGACCAGACCAAGCTCGTCACCGCCGCCAGTGAGCTGGCCCGCAACACCCTGGTCTACGGCGGCGGGGGCAGCGCCGAGGTGACCGTCGTCGAGGACGACCGACGGCGCGGCGTGCGGATCGTCTTCGCCGACTCCGGGCCCGGCATCCCCGACATCGACCTGGCGCTGACCGACGGGTACACCACCGGCGGCGGGCTCGGCCTCGGGCTGAGCGGGGCCCGCCGGCTGGTCGACGACTTCGACATCTGGACCACCGTCGGCGAGGGCACCCGGATCACCGTCACCAAGTGGTCCCGATGAACGGGGACGTGGTCCTTGACCACGGCATCTGGTTCCGGGGGGTGGAGAGCGGCAGCGCGGCCAGCGCGGTACGCCGGGCGGCCGAACGTCTCGGCGCGCAGCTCGAGCTGGGCGACCGGCCGGTCGCCGACCTCGCCATCATCACCGCCGAGCTGACCAGCAACCTGGTCAAGCACGCGCAGGAGGGGATGGTTCTGCTTCGGCCGGTCCGCCGCGGCGGGCGGGCCGGCGTCGAGCTGATCGCCGTTGACCACGGTCCCGGCATGGCGGACTTGACCGTTTCGTCACGGGATGGTCACTCCACCACCGGCACCCTCGGCATCGGCCTGGGCGCGATCGTCCGGCAGGCGAGCTGGTTCGACGGCTACTCGCTGCCCCAGCGGGGGACCGTCCTCGCCGTACAGGTCTGGTCGGGTCCGGCACCGGAGCCGTCCTGGGCCGGCGCGCTCACCCGGCCGATGACCGGCGAGCAGGTCAGCGGGGACGGCTACGCCGTCCGGGTCGTCGAGGGGCGGCAGCAGGTGCTGGTCTGCGACGGTCTCGGGCACGGGCCGCTGGCGGCCGCCGCCAGCGAGGCCGCGGTCGGCGCGTTCCGCGACGCGCCGAACGGTTCGCCGGGCGCGGTGGTGCGGCACCTGCACCGGATGATGTCGCACACCCGGGGCGCCGCGCTGGCCGTGGCCGAGCTGGACCCGGCCGGGGGCTTGCTCCGGTACGCCGGGCTGGGCAACATCGCAGCCATGATCGTGGTGGAGGGTGCTCGGCGGCGGGGCCTGGTCTCGCTGCCCGGCATCGCGGGCCACCAGAATCCGGTGGTGCGCGAGTACGACTATCCGTTCCAGGTGGGCGCGACGCTGGTCATGCACAGCGACGGGGTGGTCGATCGCTGGGACCTCGCCGACTACCCGGGGCTGGTCGGGCGGGCGCCGCTGGTGGTGGCCGCGACCCTGCTCCGGGACGCCGGGATCCGCCGCGACGACGCCTGCGTCCTGGTCGCCCGGGCGGAGCCATGACGGATCATTCCGCGTCCCAGCCGCTGCTCCAGATGGCGCTCCGGGTGGAGCAGGACATCTTCCTGGTCCGGCAGCGCGGTCGAGAGGTGGCCGGCGCGGTCGGACTGGAACACCAGGATCAGGTACGGATCGCCACCGCGCTGAGCGAGGTCGCCCGAGACCTGCTGCGCTCGTTCGGCGGTGCCGACGTCACCTTCGCCGTCGTCTTCGACGAGGCCGCCGGCCGCCTCGTGCTGCGGGCGGACCTCGCCCCCGTGCGGCCGCTCCCCGACGGCCGGTACGAGCCGCAGTCCGGCGCGGTGGCGCGCCTGGTGGACATGCTGGCCGTCCTGCACCACGCGGGCGATACGGTCGTGAGGATGTCCCGACGTGTCCCGGCCAACGCCCAGCCGCTGACTCCGGAGCGACTCGCCGAGCTCCGCGCCGAGCTGGGCCGGAGCGCTCCCGGCAGCGCGCTGGACGAGCTCGCCTCGCAGAACGAGCAACTGATCGCCGCCCTCGACGAGGTGCGCAGCCAGCGCGACGAGCTGGAGGTGCTCAACGAGGAGCTGCAGGAGACCAACCGGGGCGTGATGGCCCTCTACAACCAGCTCACCGAGGAGCTGGAGGAGACCAACCGCGGGGTGGTCGCGCTCTACGCCGAGCTGGACGAGAAATCCGCCCAACTGCGCGCGGCGAGCGAGTCGAAGAGCCGGTTCCTGGCCAACGTCAGCCACGAGCTGCGGGCGCCGGTCACCGCCATCATCGGGCTGGCCCGGCTGCTCGCGGACTCCGCCTCCGACCCGCTCACCGCCGAGCAGGCACGGCAGGTCGGCCTCATCCGCTCGTCCGCGTCCGACCTGCTCGGTCTGGTCAACGAGCTGCTCGACCTGGCCAAGGCCGAGTCGGGTCGGATCGAGCCGAACTGGACCGAGGTGGACCTGCGGGGGCTCTTCGGGCAGCTCCGGGGCACCGTCCGGGCGCTGGCCACCCGGCCCGAGGTGGAGCTGGTGGTGGAGGAGCCGCCGACTCCGGCGGCGGTCCGCTCCGACGAGGTGCTGCTCGCCCAGGTGCTGCGCAACCTGCTGCACAACGCGCTGAAGTTCACCGAACGGGGCGAGGTCCGGCTGCGGGCGGAACGAAGCGGCGACCGCTGGTCGCTGTCGGTCGCCGACACCGGTGTCGGCATCCCGCCCGAGCTGCACGAGCGGGTGTTCGAGGAGTTCTACCAGGTGCCCGGGGCGACCCGGGTCGGCGGCACGGGCCTCGGCCTGCCGTATGCGCGCCGGCTGGTGAAGCTGCTCGGCGGGACGTTGGAGCTGTCCAGCGAGCCCGGCCGAGGCAGCACCTTCACGGTCAACCTTCCCGTGGGCGGAGCGTGACGGTGGAGGGCGGGCGGGCGACCGTACTGGTGGTCGACGACAGTCGCACCAAGCGGTACCTGCTGGTCAGCTGGCTCAGCCGGGCCGGCTTCGAGACCATCGAGGCGGAAAACGGCGCGGAGGCGCTGGCTCGGGTGGAGAGCGAACGGGTCGACCTGGTGGTGCTCGACGTACGACTGCCGGACCTGAGCGGCTTCGAGGTCTGCGAACGGATCAAGGTCAGCCATCCGGCCACCCCGGTCATCCACGTCTCGGCGCACGCGATCGACGTCGTGGACCGGGCGCAGGGTCTCACCCGCGGCGCCGACGCCTACCTGGCCGAGCCGATCGAGCCGGAGGAACTGGTCGCCACCGCGCACGCGGTGCTCCGCTACTACCAGGCCCGGCAGCGGGCCGAGCTGCTTGCGGAGCGGCTGGCCGCGCTGGCCGACGCGACGGTGTCGATGCACGCGGCGCCGAACTTCGTCCGGCTGTTGGAGGCGGCGGCGGCGGGGGCGGCACGGATCTTCAAGTCCCCGGCGGTGGTGGTCGCGGAGACCTTCGAGGGCGACTGCCTGGCCGGAGTGGTGGCGGGGCCGGGTGCCGACCCATCCGTCGTGCCGTGGCTGGTCGAGGAGAGCGGGTTGCCGATCGGCGCCACCGTCCGTGTGGACGAGCCGGGTGCCTGGGGGCTGGTCGACTGGCCGGCGGGCGACACGGTGACCGTGGTGGCCGCCCGGTTGCGCGAGGACCGCCCCCCGCTGTACGTGGTGGTGCCGACCGCCACCCAGACGGTACGGACGCCGGTGCTGGTGCAGCTCGGCCAGGCGGTCGCCTCGGCGGTGGAGGCGCAGCGGTCCTTTGACGAGGAGCACCGGATCGCGGTCACCCTCCAGCGCAGCCTGCTGCCCCGTCGGCTGCCCGAGGTCGCCGGCCTCGACCTGGCCGTCCGGTACGAGCCGGCGAGCGCCCGGACGGAGGTGGGGGGCGACTTCTACGAGCTGGTGATGCTCGACGGGCATCTGCTGATGGCGATCGGGGACGTCGCCGGCCACTCGTTGCACGCCGCCACCGTGATGGCCGAGCTGCGCCACGCGGTGCGGGCGTACGCGGTGGAGGGGCACCAGCCCGGGGTGATCCTGGACCGGGTCAACGAGCTGATGCGTACCCTGCTGCCGAACGAGCTGGCCACCATCTGCGTGCTGCTGCTGCACCCGGGCAGCGGTCTGGTCCGGCTGGCCAGCGCGGGGCACCTGCCGGCGCTGGTCAGCGTGGACGGCCGGGTCGAGTTCATCCAGCAGTCGGCCCCGCTGCTCGGGGTCCGGGCACCCCGGCCGCCGGATCTGGAGTTCGTGCTCCCGGCCGGTGCGACGCTGGTGCTCTACACCGACGGGCTCATCGAGCGGCGGGACGCCACCATCGATGAGGGCATGGCGGCGCTGGCCGCGGTGGCCACCCGGGTGGACGACGACCTGGACCGCTTCTGCGAGCGGCTGCTGGTCGAGCTGGCCCCGCCAGAGATCCACGACGACGTCGCCGTGGTCGCCGTCCGCCGCCGCTGACCGTCGCCGGCTGGTTGCGCTGCCTCAGGACCATCGCCGTGACGGTCGGTGACGTGCTTCCCGCCCGCCGCCACCTCGGTGACCACCTTTGCTCTGCTTAACCCACCGCAACACCGCGCTGAGCAGCCCGTCGTCCCGACGGGGCCGGCCGGATGACCACCGCCGAGCGCGACGGACGGTAGCTGTTGCGTCCGGGGCAGCAGAGCAAAGGGGAAGAACCTGATGCTCCGGCCGGGCGCGTGGTGACGGAGCGTTGCGCCCGCTCGGCCCTGCGAAGCCCGTCGCGGCGCGAGGCCGTTCCGGCCGCGCCGGTCCCCGGTCAGCCGAGCGAGCGGGCGTACGCGGCGGGCGAGACGCCGGTGACCGCGGTGAACTCGCGGACCAGGTGGGCCTGGTCGCTGTAGCCCAGGTCGGCGGCGAGGGTCGCCCAGTCGATCGGGCCGCCCGCGGCCTGCTCGATCGCCTCCTGCAGCCGGTAGCGCCGGATCACCCACTTCGGACCGACGCCGACGTGGTCGAGGAAGAGCCGCTGCAGCCGCCGGGTGGAGACGCCGTGCTGCCGGGCGAAGTCGTCCACCCGCAGCAGCGTCCGGTCGGCGCGGATCTCCTCGACCAGCGCGGTCGCCTCAGCCGCGAGCGGATCCGGCTCGGGCGCCCACCGGGTGAGCAGGGCGTCCAGCCGGCGGCACCGGTCGTAGTCCGTACCCGGGCAGACCGGACCGTCGGTGGGCAGCCCCGCGTCGACGAGCGGCCGGCGCTGCCCGGTCAGCTCGGCCACCGGGCGGCGCCAGAAGGGCCGGAAGCCGCCGGGGCGGAACTGCACCCCGCTGACCCGGCCGGTGCCGTGCAGCGTGATGGTGAAGAGTTCGCTGCCGACGCCCGCCACCTCGGCGGTCTCCGGGCCGTCGACCTGACCGTGGAACACCACGTTGACCGCCGGGTGCGGCACCACCCGCTGGTCGAACGGCTCGGTCAGCTCCCAGTCGATGAGCCAGTAGTGCTCGACGTACGGTCGCAGCTCCGCCGCCGGAAGCCGCCGACGGAAGCGGACCCGCCGCAGCAGCCGGCCCGGGTCGAGGATGCCTCGACTGTCCCGGCGCGGGTGGTGTCGCATTTCTTCAAGACCACCTTCATACGCTGGCCCTATGACCACGAAGACTAGTGAGCTGCTGGCCGCGGCCGCACCTCGAACGGTGACGGTGGTCCGCGGGATCTCCGACGATCAGCTCGACCTGCCCACCCCGTGCCCCGACTACGCCGTGCGCGACCTGGTCAACCACCTCTACCAGGTGGTGGTCAACTTCCAGGCGCTCGCGCGCAAGGGGGAGGTGGACTGGTCGGCGAAGAACGACCACCTGACCGAGGGCTGGCGGGACCGCTTCGCGGCGGAGACCGTACGGCTGGTCGAGGCCTGGTCCGAGCCGGCGGCGCTGGAGGGTGTGTCGTCCGGCATGGGTCTGCCGCAGGAGACGGTCGGTGAGATGGCGCTGACCGATCTGACCGTGCACGCCTGGGATCTGGCCCGGGCCACCGGCCAGCGGCTGGAGGTCGAGCCGGAGGTGCTGGCGGCGCTGCACGGCTTCATGGACCGGATGGGCGACACCGGCCAGCAGATGGGTGCCTTCGGCGAAGCCGTTCCGACCGGCCCCGAGGCCACCGACCTGGACCGCCTCCTCGGCCGTACCGGCCGCGACCCCGCCTGGGTCCCCGCGTCCTGACGCCGCCCGCGACGCGGGCCGCCAGCTGTGCGGCGACCCGGCGACTCGCGCCACGTACGTCCGTACCGAATGGGTTCCGCGGGTCACCGTGGTTCCGGACGTACCGTGGGAACGGCTGGCCTGGCTCGGGGCCGGCGCCCTCGTCGCGGTGCTGGTGACCGTCGGCGTCGGACTGCTCTTCCTGCGGGCCAGCACCGCGGTGGAGGAGTTGCGGACGACCTGATGTGACAGGGCGACGGCGGGTGACGCTGTTGCAGCGGAGACCCGCCTGCGGGTCCCGAGCCGGGCCGCAACACCGGCGGAACGTGGAACATCAGGAGATCAGCAGCATGCAGAACCAGCCCGGCGGCGAGCCGCCGGTGTTCGTCGACCGGACCGGACGGCGTCGTCGGCTCACCCTGATCGCCGGTACGGCGATGGGCCTGGGACTGCTCACCAGCCTCGGCCTGATCCTCGCCGGCCTCTTCTTCGACTCGTCGGTGCCGCTGCCCGGCTGGTCGGACAACAAGGTGCAGCCGATCGAGGCCGGGGTGGATGCCCCGGGCAAGCCCGGCGGCGGAGTCAGCCCCAGCCCGCGGCCCGCGCCCAGCACCTCAGTGCCCGTGCCGGCGGCCTCGGCCACCTCCACCGCAGGCGTCACGACCGGCGGCACCACGACCACCGCCCCCGCTCCCCAGCCGTCCACCTCCACCGTGCCCGGCCAGGGCGACGAGCGGCGCAGCACCGCCAAGCCGAGCAGGACCCCGGGCAAGCCCTGACCATGGCCCGACACGTAGCCCGCCGCGCCCCCCGGGCGCACTGGTTGCTGCTCCTGCTGGGCCTCGTCGTCCTGCTCGCCGCGCTGAGCTTCAACGGTCTGGTCACCGGTGTCGGCGGCGGCACCGGACCGTCCCAGGCGTACGCGTCGCCCGCGCCGCGCCAGGTCACCACCGGCGGGCCGGTGCTGCGGCTGGACACCCCGACGCCGGTCACCCGCCGGATGCGGGACCGGACCATCGCGCTCACCTTCGACGACGGGCCGGACCCCCGCTGGACGCCGCAGGTGCTCGACGTGCTGCGCCGGTACCACGCCCATGCCACGTTCTTCGTGGTCGGCGCGCGGGTCAACGCGCACCCGGAACTGGTCCGGCGGATCCTCGCGGAGGGGCACGAGGTCGGCTCGCACACCTTCACCCACGTCGACGTGAGCGCGGTCCCGGCATGGCGGGCGCGATCGGAGCTGGCCTGGACCCGTACGGCGATCGCCGGCGCCACCGGCCGCGAGGTGACCCTCTTCCGGCCGCCGTTCTCGTCGGTGACCACGGCGCTCACCGCCCCCCAGTACGAGGCGCTGCGGGACGCCGCCGGCAGCGGGCACGTGGCCGTGCTCGCCGACCGGGACGCCAAGGACTGGCAACGGCCCGGAGTGTCGGCCATCGTCCGGGCGGCCACCCCGCAGGGCAGCGCGGGGGCGGTGGTCCTGATGCACGACGCCGGCGGTGACCGCAGCCAGACCGTGGCGGCCCTGGACCAGATGCTGCCCCGGCTGATCCGGGAGGGCTACCGGTTCACCACCGTCTCGGAGGGGATCGGCGCGCCGAGCTCCATGGTCCAGGCCACCGTCGGTGCCCGGCTGAGCGGCGCCGCGCTGCGCTGGGCCCAGGCCGGCGCCGGCTGGCTGACCTCGGCGATGAACCTGCTGCTCGGGGTGGCGCTGGTGCTCGGGGTGGCCCGGCTTGCGGTGCAGGTGGTCTGCGCCCGGCGGCACGTGCGCCGCGTCCGCCGGGGACGACGGCGCCGGCCGGAGGTGACCGCCCCGGTTTCGGTCATCGTGCCGGCGTACAACGAGGCGGCGAACATCGCGGCCACCGTGCGGTCCCTGGTAGCCAGCGGGTACCCGGCGCTGGAGGTGATCGTGGTGGACGACGGCTCCACCGACGGCACCGCGGACATCGTCGAGCGGATGCGGCTGCGCGGGGTGCGGGTGATCCGGCAGGAGAACGCCGGCAAGCCGGCGGCGCTGAACACCGGCATCCGGGCCGCCCGCGCCGACCTGCTGGTCCTGGTCGACGGGGACACCGTCTTCCAGCCGGACACCGTGTACCGGCTGGTGCAGGGCTTCGCCGACCCGACGGTCGGTGCGATCTCCGGCAACACCAAGGTCGCCAACCGCCGCGGGCTGCTCGGTCGCTGGCAGCACCTGGAGTACGTGATCGGCTTCAACCTCGACCGCCGGATGTACGACGTGCTGGGGTGCATGCCGACCATCCCCGGCGCGATCGGCGCGTTCCGCCGGGAGGTGCTGCTCGGGGTGGCGGGCGTCCCCTCCGACACCCTCGCCGAGGACACCGACCTGACCATGAAGGTGCTCCGGGCCGGCTGGCGGGTGGTGTACGAGGAGAGCGCGATCGCGTGGACCGAGGCGCCGTCCTCGCTGCGGCAGCTCTGGCGGCAGCGGTACCGCTGGTGCTACGGCACCCTGCAGGCGATGTGGAAGCACCGGCCGGCGCTGCACGAGTCGGGGGCGGGCGGCAAGCTGGGCCGGCGGGGACTGCCGTACCTGGCCGTGTTCCAGATCGTGCTGCCGTTGACCGCGCCGGCGGTCGACGTCTTCGCCCTCTACGGGCTGATCTTCCTGCCGTGGTCCGAGTTGGCGGTGGCCTGGCTCGGCCTGCTCCTGCTTCAGGGGTTCACCGCCGCGTACGCGCTGCGGCTGGACCGGGAACGCCTCGGGCCGCTGTGGACGTTGCCGTTCCAGCAGCTCGTCTACCGGCAGTTGATGTACCTGGTGGTGGTGCAGTCGGTGGTCACCGCCGTGGTGGGCAACCGGCTGCGCTGGCAGCGGATGGTGCGTACCGGAGAGGCGGCGGCGCTGGTCGGCGCGGGCCCGAGCGTCCGCTGACGCGCGGTCGCCCGGCACCTCAGCGGTTGCCGAAGAGGCCGGCGGACCAGGAGACCGCCAGGCCGATGACGGCCGAACAGCAGCAGATCACCAGGGCGGCGGCGACCACCCCGAGGATCACCCAGGCCGTCCCGCGCCGGGCCGTCGGCGTGGCCGTGTCCTCGGCTCCGCTTCGGCGCTGCTCGCCCTCGGCCTCCTCGTCGGGCCATCCCTCGCTGCCGGCCATGTCGCCTCCGTTCCGCTGGCTGTCGTGGCCAACCCAAGATCGCGCAGGGCCTTCCTGGTCGTTCGAGGCCGCTGGTTCCGGGATCGGGCGCGATCGTGCCCGAGCATGCCATCCGCCGGGACTGGGCGTGCGGTCGTCGCGGCGGCAGGATGGGGCGATGGATCTTGTCTCGCTCGCCGACGTACGGGCCGCCGCCGACGACATCGCCGGGACGGTGGTGCGGACCCCGTTGCTGCCGACACTCTGGGACGACGAGCTGTGGCTGAAGCCGGAGAGCCTGCAACCCGTGGGCTCGTTCAAGCTGCGCGGCGCGACCCACGCGGTCGCCCGGCTCGACCCGGCGGCCCGCGCCCGGGGCGTGGTGACCCACTCGTCCGGCAATCACGGGCAGGCGCTGGCGTACGCGGCTCGGGCGGCCGGCGTCCCGTGCACGGTGCTCGTACCCGAGGGGGCGCCGCAGGTCAAGGTCGACCGGATCCGCGCCCTCGGCGCCGAGGTGCGGCTCGTCCCGCCGGCCCGCCGGCTCGCCGAGGCCGAGCGGGTCGCCGCCGACACCGGGGCCGCGCTGGTGCCGCCCTTCGACGACCGGCGGATCATCGCCGGGCAGGGGACCATCGGGCTGGAGATCGTGGCGGACCTGCCCGACGTGGACGTGGTGCTGGTGCCGGTGGGCGGCGGCGGGCTCTCCTCCGGTGTCGCCACGGCGGTGAAGGCGCTCCGGCCGTCGGCCACGGTGATCGGGGTGGAGCCGCTGCTCGCGGCGGACGCCCGGGACTCCCTCGCCGCCGGGGAGGTGGTGGTCTGGGACGTGGAGCGGACCTACCGGACCAGCGCGGACGGGCTGCGTACCCACCTCTCCGCGCTGACTTTGGCCCACCTGGCGGAACGCCTCGACGGCATCGTCGCGGTGAGCGAGGAGGAGATCAGCGGGGCGATGGGCCGGCTGGTGCGGGAGGCCCGGCTGGTGGTCGAACCGAGCGCCGCCGTGGCGGTCGCCGCGCGCCTCTTCCACCGCGACGAACTGCCGGCCGGCCACACGGTCGCGGTGGTCACCGGCGGCAACGTCGACCCGGCGGTGCTGGGGTCGGTCCTGGCCTGAGCGGAGGGGCCTCGGCGGGCCCCTCCGCACGCGGGTCAGGACCGGCCGAGCCGGTCCAGGATCCAGGCGGTGATGAACGCCTCCTCGCGCCACGCGTCGTACCGGCCGCTGGGGCCGCCGTGCCCGGCACCCATCTCGGTCTTCAGCAGGTAGTCGCCCTGCGGGGCGACCGCGCGCAGCCGGGCGACCCACTTCGCCGGCTCGTGGTAGAGCACCCGGGTGTCGTTCAGGCTGGTCACCGCGAGGATCGCCGGGTAGTCGACGGGGGCCACGTTCTCGTACGGCGTGTACGACTTCATGTACGCGTACACGTCGGGGTCATCGAGCGGGTTGCCCCACTCCTCCCACTCGGTGACGGTCAGCGGCAGCGACGGGTCGAGGATGGAGGTGAGCGCGTCCACGAACGGCACCTGGGCGACGATGCCGGCGAACGCGTCCGGGGCCAGGTTGGCCACGGCACCCATCAGCAGCCCGCCGGCCGAGGCGCCCCGGGCGACGAGCCGATCGCTGGCCGTCCAGCCGGCCTTGACCAGGTGCCGGGCGCAGGCCACGAAGTCGGTGAAGGTGTTCTTCTTGGCCAGCAGCTTGCCCTGGTCGTACCAGCGCCGGCCCAGTTCACCGCCGCCGCGGATGTGCGCCACGGCGAAGATGACGCCCCGGTCGAGCAGGGAGAGCCGCGGGATGGAGAACCACGGGTCCATGCTCGCCTCGTACGAGCCGTAGCCGTAGATCACGCAGGGGGCGGAGCCGTCGCGTGGGGTGTCCTTCCGGCAGACCAGCGAGATGGGCACCCGGGTGCCGTCGTCGGCGAGCGCCCAGTCCCGGTGCTGCTCGTAGTCGGCCGGGTCGTACGGCCGCCCGTCCGGCCCGGGGCGGACCGGCTTCTGCTTGCGCAGCACCATCTGCCGGGTGACCAGGTCGAAGTCGTAGACCGAGTCCGGGGTGACCAGCGAGGTGTAGCGCAGCCGCACCTCCCGGGTCCGGTACTCCGGGTTGGCGTCCAGCCCGACGCTGTAGATCGGCTCGGGAAAGTCGATCTCGTACGCGTCGCCGCCGCCGACCGGGAGCACCCGCAGCCCGGTCAGCCCGTTGCTGCGCAGCGAGACGACCAGGTGGTTCTCGAACGCGTCGACCGACTCCAGCCGGGTGCCCGGAGAGTGCTCGATCAGCGGCGTCCAGTCGCCGGGCGCGTCGGCCGAGGTGAACGCGAGTGCGAAGTCCTCGGCGCCGTCGTTGTGCAGGATCAGGAACCGGTGGCCGTGGTGTTCCACCGAGTACTCGACGCCCTGCCGGCGCGGGGCGATGATCGCCGGCTCGCCGGTCGGGTTGGCCGCCGGGATCACCCGTACCTCGCTGGTGATCTTGCTGTGGATGTCGATGACCACGAAGCGCTCGGAGCGGGTCAGCTCGACGCCCACCCAGAACCGTTCGTCGTCCTCCTGGTGGACGACCACGTCCTCGCTCGACGGGGTGCCGACGGTGTGCCGCCAGACCCGGTTCGGTCGCCACGCCTCGTCGACGGTGACGTAGAAGAGCGTGGAGGCGTCCGTCGACCAGGCGGTGCCGTAGAAGGTGTCCGGCACCTCGTCGACGAGCACCTCACCGGTCTTCAGGTCCTTGACCCGCAGGGTGAACCGCTCGTCCCCGGCGAAGTCGGTCGAGTACGCCAGCCAGCGCCCGTCGGGGCTGACGTCGAAGGCGCCGAGGGAGAAGAAGTCGTGCCCCTCGGCGAGCAGGTTGCCGTCGAGCAGCACCTCCTCGCCGTCCAGCGGGGCGCCGTCCGCGCTGATCGGGGGCGCGCTCTCGCCGTCGCGGACGGCCCGGCGGCAGTGCACGCCGTACTGCTGCCCCTCGACGGTGCGGGTGTAGTACCAGTACCCGTCCTTGCGGGTGGGCACCGACAGGTCGGTCTCCTGGGTGCGCCGGCGGGTCTCCTCGAACAGTTGCGCGCGCAGCCCCGCCAGGTGCGCGGTCCGCGCCTCGGTGTACGCGTTCTCCGCGGTCAGGTGGGCGATCGTCTCGGAGTCGTCCTTGGCGGCGAG
>NZ_QGGF01000405.1 GCF_003857015.1 Micromonospora globispora
CCCGCTGCGCCAACCCGGAGAGCCGCAGGGCGAGCCGGTGCCGGGCGGACGGCATCGCGGAGACCGTCCGGAGCAGCAGGTCGCGCAGCGGACGCCCGGCCGGCGGCATGGTGGCCAGCCGGGTCAGCCGGTCGGCGAAGCCGGCCACCTCCTCGGCGAGCGGCCGCCGGGCGAGGGCGTACTCGTCGAGGAGCGTGTCGGGCTGGCCGGCGAGCACCTCGGCGAGGGTCTCGCCGAGCGCGACCGCGTCGCCGATGCCGAGGTTCATCCCCTGGCCACCGGCCGGGCTGTGCACGTGCGCGGCGTCCCCGGCGAGCAGCACCGGCCCGGCGCGGAACGTCTCGGCGACCCGGTGATGGATGCGGAACCGGGAACCCCAGAGCAGCTCGGTGACCCGGTCCGGTCGCCGGGCCGGTCCCCGCTCGTCCAGTAGGGCCTGGAACCGCTGCGCGTCGGGGTCGCGGGGCGCGTCGGGGACGGTGGCGACCAGCCGGACCACGCCGTCCGGCAGCGGCGCCCAGACCAGCGGCCCCTGCCGGGCGAGGAAGAGCGCCACCTGGTCGCGCGGCAGCACGCTCTCCACCCGCACGTCCGCGAGCAGGAACGACTCCCCCCGGTCGGCCGGCCCGGCGAACTGGATGCCGGCCAGCTCACGCACGGTGCTGTGCATGCCGTCCGCGCCGATCACCCAGCGGGCCCGGACCGTCGCACCGTCGGCGAAGTGGACGGTCGCGCCGGCGGCGTCGGGGGTCAGGCCGGTCATCTCGTACGGGCGGAGCACCCGGCCGCCGAGCGCGGT
Organism: Micromonospora globispora; assembly: GCF_003857015.1. GTDB lineage: Bacteria > Actinomycetota > Actinomycetes > Mycobacteriales > Micromonosporaceae > Micromonospora > Micromonospora globispora. Next base: position 800 of record NZ_QGGF01000405.1, read on the forward strand.
GAACCGCTCGGCGAGCACCGCCTCGGTCTGCGCCTGAGACACCAAAAGCGCGTACGGGTAGCGGGACGGCAGCGTGCCGAAGGGGACGGTGAGCAGCACCCGGTCCCGGTCCCGAACGGTGAACCGCTGCGAGGGCAGCCCCCGAGGCACCAGCGGCGCCGCGACGCCGATCCGGTCCAGTACCTCCAGCGTGTGCGCATGCACCACGGCGGCGCGGGAGGTGACCGGGGGCCGGTCCAGCCGGTCGACGACGGTCACGTCGACACCGCGCTGGGCCAGGGTCGCCGCCACGGTGAGGCCGGTCGGCCCGGACCCCACCACCAGGACGTCGGTGCGCTCGGGCAGCATGGCCCACCTCCAAATGTCAACAACTGTTTGCCAACGCTTGTTGACTATACTAGGCACCGCCGAATGTCGATGTCAACGAGCGTTGGCCTACAGTCGTGGACATGACTGCCGCACCCCGCGCCCGCCGCTCGGACGCCACCCGCGCCGCGATCCTGCGCGCCGCCCGCGAGCGGTTCGCCGCCGACGGGTACGACCGGGCCACCATCCGCGCCATCGCCGCCGAGGCCCGGATCGACCCGTCCATGGTGATGCGCTACTACGGCAGCAAGGAGGGACTCTTCGCCGCGGCGGTGGAGTTCGACCTGCGCCTGCCGGCGCTGACTGAGCTGCCCCCCGAGCAGCTCGGCGGGCTGCTGGTGCGGCACTTCCTCGACCGCTGGGAGGGGGACGAGACGCTGGCGGCGCTGGTCCGCACGGCCACCACCAACCCCGGAGCGGCCGAGCGGATGCGAACGATCTTCGCCGAGCAGTTGGCCGCCGCGATGTCCGGGCTCGGCGACCCGACCGAGGCCCCCCGCCGGGCCGGGCTGGTGGCCAGCCAGATCCTCGGACTCGCGCTGACCCGGTACATCATCCGGCTGCCGCCGGTGGTCGACATGGACCCGGCCGAGCTGGTCGCCTGGGTCGCCCCGACCGTCCAGCGCTACCTGACCGGCCCGACCCCGGCCTGGGCATGACGAACGGCCGCGGTCAGTTGCGACCACGGCCGTTCGCTGGACGGGGCGGTGATCAGCCGGCGATGCCGCCCGGCTGGTCGCCCTTCACGACGGGGGCGCGGACCAGGTTGCCCCACTCGGTCCACGAGCCGTCGTAGTTGCGCACCTGCGGGTAGCCGAGCAGGTGGTGCAGCACGAACCAGGTGTGGCTGGACCGCTCGCCGATCCGGCAGTACGCGATCACGTCGTCGCTCGGGCTCAGCCCGAGCTGGTCGGCGTAGATGGCCCGCAGCTCGTCCGGGGACTTGAAGGTCCCGTCGTCGTTCGCGGCCGACTTCCACGGCTTGTTCACCGCGCCCGGAATGTGGCCGCCGCGCAGCGCACCCTCCTGCGGGTAGTCCGGCATGTGCAGCATCTCGCCGGTGTACTCGCCGGGCGAGCGGACGTCGACCAGCGGCCGACCGGCGGCGACGTGTGCCATCACCTGCTCCCGGTACGCCCGGATCGGGGTGTCGTTCCGCTCCGGCACCCGGTACTCGGCGCGCGGGCGGGTCACCTTCTCCCGGGTCAGCTCGCGCCCCTCGGCGATCCACTTCTGCCGGCCGCCATCGAGCAGCCGTACGTCGGGGTGACCGAAGAGGGTGAAGACCCAGAGGGCGTACGCGGCCCACCAGTTGAAGTTGTCGCCGTAGAAGACCACCGTGTCGTTGCGGCCGATGCCCTTGGCGGCGCAGAGCTCGGCGAAGCTCTTCGCGTCGAGATAGTCCCGGGTCACCTGGTCGTTCAACTCGGTGTGCCAGTCAACCTTGACGGCACCCGGGATGTGACCGGTGTCGTAGAGCAGCACGTCCTCGTCGGACTCCACCACGACGAGGCCCTCGTCGCCCAGGTGTTCGGCCAGCCACTCGGTGGTGACCAGCCGCTGCGGGTCGGCGTACGACTGGAGGCGGGGATTCGGATCGCTCGGCACAGGCATGATCCCCAAGGTACGCCGGAATCCGCCGGGACGGCCCGGCAACGCAGGTCAGGCGCGGCGATGCACGAGCCGACCCGCGACCACGGTGGCCAGGCAGGTGCCGTCGTCGGCGAAGACGGCCAGGTCCGCCCGGCCACCCTCGACCACCGTCGGGGGCCGGACGGTGTCGAGCATCACGACGCCGTTCCGGATGGCCGCCGCGCGCAGGTCCGGGTCGGTCACCTGCGCGGCCAGCACCGCGGTCGCACCGGTCCGGAACAGGGCGTGCACCCGCTCCCGCGGGGTCGGTGCGGCGGGCAGCGGCCCGTCGTGCACCAGCGCCGGCCCGAGGGTGCCGGCCCAGCGGCGGACCCGCACCTCGGGGTACGCGTCCACCAACTCGTCCCGGGGACCGATCGCGGCGATCCGGTCCCCGTCGACGAGGACGGCCGCGTCGGTGGTCGGCGCCTCGTCGAGGGTGCGCCGCAGCAGCGCGGCGGCGTGGATGGTACGCACTGGTCAGTCGGTGATCGGGCCGAGCACCGGACGCTTCGCGGTGATCGTGTCCCCGGAGGAGCGACCGGTCAGCCGCCGCTTGATCCACGGGGCGAGGTGCTGGCCGGCCCAGCGCAGGTCGGCGGCGCGGGCCGCCAGCCACGGAGTCGGCGCCGGGTTCGGCGGCACCATCAGCCACTCCTCGTCGCAGCCGACCCCGAGCGCGGTGAGCACCTGCGCGGCGACCCGCCGGTGCCCGGCCGGCGACAGGTGCAGCCGGTCGGTGCTCCAGAGCATCGGGTTGAGGTAGGTGCTGTCGGCGTACAGGTCGACCAGGATCGCGCCGTGCCGCTCGGCGACCTCCCCCACGACGCGGTTGAGCAGCGCCACCCGGGGTGCCACGAGACGCTGGCCGGGCAGCCGGGCCATCACGTCGGCGAACCGGAAGAGGAGCACGTCCGCCCCGCCCGAGCGCAGCTCACCCACCACGTCGTCGAACCGGGCGACGAACGAGTCCGGGTCGAACGTCCGGCGCAGCACGTCGTTGCCGCCGGCGGCGAAGCTGATCAGGTCGGGCTTCATGGCCAGCGCGGCCGGCACCTGCTCCGCCACGATGTTGGGGAAGAGCCGACCGCGGATCGCCAGGTTGGCGTACCCGAAGTCCGGGCCGGCCTCGGCGGCGAGCCGGGTGGCCACCAGGTCGGCCCAGCCGCGGTAGGTGCCGTCCGGATACGCGTCGTCCATGCCCTCGGTGAAGCTGTCGCCCACCGCCACGAAGCTGCGCCAGCGCACGCCGCCTCCCTCGTTCGTTGCCTGCGGCGACCAGTCTGGCATCGGAGGGCCGACGGATACACCCTGCGTGTACAGACGTGGCGTGGCCCACGCTACCGATGGACGTCACGGGGCAGAAATCGGGCGCTCGGGCGGAAATAATGACGCGCGATTCGATCGGAAGTCCTCAGTGGAGGATGCCCCGATCCCGTCGGACCCGAGCGAGGACGCACGCCATGACCGAGGGACCGCCCTCCGTTCCCCCACCGGGAAGCCCCGGACCGTACGCTGCACCGCCCGCCCATCCGGTACCGACCGGGCCGCTGCCCTACGCGCCGCCGGCGGCGTACGCTCCGCCGCCACCACCAGGGGGCAGGCGATCCCGACGCGGCCTGTGGATCGGGCTCGGTGCGGCGGTGCTGGCCCTGGTCCTGGCCCTGGGCGCGGGCTCGCTGATCGTGCTGAAGTCGTACCTCGACGAGCAGAACGACGCCTCGGCCGCCGCGCTGGACGACAAGTACAACCCGATCCGGCAGGAGAAGATCGAGGCCCTGCTGGCCGAGCACACCAAGGCCCTCACAGACGGGGACGAGAAGGCGTTCCTCGTCCCGTTCGACCCGACGAACAAGGGCCTGGTCGGTGAGCAGACCAGCCTGTACCGGAATCTGAGCAAGCTGCCGCTGGCCGACGTCCGCTTCACGTACCGCCACAAAAGCGACTTCCGCCCGATGGGCGGCGGGCACGAGGTCGACGTGACGGTGGCCTTCGTGCACCGGTTCGACGGGTTCGATGCCGGCCCGGTCGAGGAGTGGTACCAGTGGACGATCGTGCAGACCGACAAGGATGCCCCGCTGAAGGTCACCCGGGCCGGCGGCCTCCCGGAGGAGCGCAAGCGGGACGCGATCACCCACTACCCGGCCCCCTGGGACAAGTGGCGGGACATCCACGTCGAGCGGACGCCGCACACGCTGCTGATCGTCGACGCGTCGCTACGGGCGGAGGCGCAGCGGTACGCCCCCCTCGCCGAGCAGGCCGCGGCGGAGGACCTGGCCGCCTGGCGGGCCGGCGGGGTGGCCGGCAAGACGCCATCGGGCTTCGTCCTCTCCCTGGTCAAGGGTCGTACAGAGCTGGGTTCCCTCTACCGGACCACCAAGGAGACCCCCATTGAGTCGGGGGTCGCGATCCCGGTGCCGCCGGAGGGTGTGCTCAGCGGCGACGAGAACAGCCCCGTGGTCGGGGCCATCCGGGTGGTGATCGACGTCCGCGACAAGTACCACTTCACCAGCGGCACCTGCGAGCGACAGCTGGACCTCTTCCGGCACGAGATCGGCCACGCCCTGGTCGGCACCCTCACCGCCCGCGCCCCGGGCTCGTATCTGCCCGGCGAGCGGGAGAAGTGGGTGGTCGAGGGGTTCGCGGAGTACCTGGGCCACGGCCGGAAGCCCTGGCTGACCAGCGAGCGTACGGCCAACGGGCGGGCGGTGATCCGGGAGATCGGCTATCCGACCTCGCTGCCGGGCAGCCAAGACTTCGACATGGAGGGCCGGGGCGACTTCTACTACTGGCTGGGTCACTCCGCGATCGGCTTCATGGTCGAGCGGTACGGGGAGCAGAAGATGTTCCAGTTCGTGGCCGAGCACTACCGCAGCAAAAAGATCGACGAGGTGACCCGGGACGTCCTCGGGGTGTCGTACGAGGAATTCGAGAAGGCGTGGGCCGCGTACCTGAAGGCCGAGGTGCACTGAGTGCGCGGGGGCCGGACGGGCGACAAGCGCTCCTCCGGCCCCCGCGGGCGGTCAACGACCGGCGGTCAGGGCACGTACGCCAGCAGGGTCATCGCCCGCACGTCCTGAGGCTCCTCAACCTCCCCGACCCGGCGGAAGCTCGAGTCCAGCACCACGATCCGGCTCCCCTGCCGCACCAGCACCGTGCCGTCCGCGGCGAACTGGATGCTCTTGACCGTCCCGGCGACAGGGAGCTTGACGACCTTGCTGGTGATGGTGTCGACGACGGTGAAGCTGTCGTCCCGACGGGACGGGTCGGTGCCCACCCAGCCGATCGAGACGTACCGGCCGTCCATCGAGACGCTCCGGGCGCGCCAGCCGTCCCACTTCCAGGCCTGGTCCTTCGGCGGGTCGTAGTGGTAGCTGTGCAACTGGTTCTCGTCGGCCACGTACGGCTTGCCCTCACTCACCGCGGCCAGCCACCGTCCGTCGGCGGACCAGCACCGGTTGGTTTCCTGGCCCGGGTCGCCGTCGAACGGCTTGCCGGCCACCATGTCGATGAGCACCGAACGGACGACACCTTCCTGCACCATCAGCCGGTCGCCGCCCTGCCAGACCAGCGCGTTGCTGCCGAGGCAGAGAACGCCGGTGAGCAACTTCCGCTTGCCCGAGCCGTCGGTCGAGGCGGTCATCAGCGTGCCGGTCATCCCGTCGGTGGTGTCCTGCACCCAGGCCAGCCGCTTCCCGTCCGGGGAAACCGTGATCGTGTTGGCGACGCAACGGTCCGGGGCGAGCGGGATCCGAGCCCCCACGTCGTCGGAGTCACCCCGGACCGCGTGGATCACCGCCTCCCGATCGGCCAGCTCCAGGTAGTAGCGGTTGCCGGCGAGCGCGGACGACGGTTGGGCCGGGGAGGTGCTGGGCTGGATGGTCGGCTCGGTGGGGCCCGAAGCGCTCGGCTCCGGGATCGGGGTGACCTCGACCGGCGACGGGCTGCTGGTGATCGACGGACCGGCCGGGGCGGGCGTGGGCGCCTGCCCGTTCGGCCGAACCGCGAGGGCGGTCCCGGCCGCGGCGGCGAGCAGCACCACGGCGGCGGCCGACGTGGCCACGGCACGCTGGATGCCGAGCCGGCGGGAGGTACGCAGGGCCCGGTCCCGCAGGTCGACCGGGGTCACCTCGCCGGCCAGGTCGGCCAGGTCGAGCCGGAGGCGGTCGTGGTTCATCGAGCGGTTCCTTCCATGACGTACAGCTCGGCGAGTTCCGGGGCGACGATGCGCAGCTTGGCGAGGGCTTTCGAAGTCTGGCTCTTGACGGTGCCGACGGTGACGCCGAGCAGGTCGGCGGCCTCGGCCTCGGTGCGGTCCTCGAAGAACCGCAGCACCAGCACGGCCCTCTGCTTGGCGGAGAGCTTCGCCAGCGCGGCCCGCAGGGTCAGCCGGAGGGTGGTCTGGTGGGCGTGGTCGGGGGCCGAGTCGCCTCCGCGCGGCTCGGGCAGGTCGCCCGGCATCGACTCGGGTACCCGGCGCCGCCGCCACCAGGAGACCTGGAGGTGGTACATGGTCTTGCGGGTGTACGCCTCGGCGTTGCCGCTGTCGTGCAGCCGGTTCCACGAGCGGTGGGTGCGGGCCAGCGCGGACTGAACAAGGTCCTCGGCCAGGTACTGGTCACCGGTCAGCAGGTAGGCCGAGCGCAGCAGTGCGGGGGTGCGGTGACGCACGAATGAGTCGAACTCAGTCAGGAGAGGGTCCACACGAGCCGATCCTTGGGTCAGGTGGTGCACCAGTGTGATGCCTCCTCAGACGCCACCCTCATCCGTCGAGGTTGCCGTCGTGGTCGCGGAAAGTTCGAGCGCCACCGATCGGATCACCGGTCGGTGGGTCGACCAACCCCCTCCGGTACGGGCCCCAGGCGACGAACCGCTCGAACAGCTCCCTGGGGGTCGGACCGTCGTGCGGGTTCAGCCGGAACAGGTCGTGGCTCGCCTCGTGGTAGAGCCCGGACAGGTAGATCGCCAGGTCGACGGGCCTGGTGTCGTACTCGACCCGCAGCAGGAGGCGGGCTTCGGCGCACGGCCACGGCAGCCCGCAGGCCCGGCACACCCAGAGCGGGCGGATCGGCAGGTGCGGCGGGTGGCCCGGCGGGTACGCCCGCGGCCGGTCGGGGTGCGGCCCGAGGCGGGGCACCGGGAACTGGCCGGAGATCACCAGCGCCCTCCGTTGGCCCGCCACTCCTGCGCTCGGGTCAGCCACCCGGGACGGCCCGGCTCGATGGTCGGGAGAACCCGGGTCGGCTCGCGCATCCAGTCCGGCAGGTTGGTGCCCCGATCCCGGCGGGGCAGGGGTGGCGGCGGCGCGGCCAGCCGGCATCGGAACCAACGGATCGGGTTGCGCATCTCGACCTCCTCTTCGTACGGGCCGGGGCCGCCCGGTGTCGGGATCACGGGCGGCCCTGGAGCGGGCCGGACGGGAGGCGGCCCGCTGGGTGACAGTCTGGTTAGGACACAACTACGCTCGGAAGGCATCGACGCCGGTCGTGGCGGGGTCAGGTCGGCTGATCCGTCCGCGGCGAGAAGCCGTGGAGACGCCGGGAGAATCGTGGAGGAAGCGTGGAAGGTGAGCCGACCGCGGAGCTGATCCGGACACAACTCCGGCGGCTGCGGCTGAACGCCGAGCTGAGTCAGGAGGAGTTCGGGAAGCTCGTCCACTTCTCGGGCTCGCAGGTATCCGCCGTCGAGCTGGGCCAACGGCCGCTCGATCGGTTCTTCCTCAAGCGGGCCGACGAGGTGCTGGGGACAGGCGGCCTGTTGACGTCCCTGCTCAAGCTGGCCGAGCGCGACGGCCAACCGAGCTGGTTCCGGCCGTGGCTGGAGGCGGAGCGACAGGCGCACCAGTTGCGCTGTTACCAACCGAGCCTGGTGCCCGGCCTACTCCAGACCGAGAACTACGCCCGCGCCATGATCCGCACGGACGACATGCTCAGCGATGACGAGGTGGGGAGGCGCTTGGCGGTCCGGATGGACCGACAGTCGGTCCTCGTCCAGCCGAACCCACCCAAGTTCGTGGCAGTGATCGAGGAAGCCGTCCTTCGGCGAGCGGACGAAGGTTTCCGAGGGCTGATGACCGAGCAGATCGTGCGTCTGATCGAGTGCAGCGATCGGTCACAAATCAGCATCCACGTCATTCCGGACGAGGTCAGCCTGCACATCGGACTAACCGGGCCGTTTACCCTGGCCCGAGGTGGAGACGGCGGATGGATCGGATACCTGGAGAACCAGCTCGGCGGCACAGCGATCGACAACGACGACGACGTGGCTATCCTCCTGTCGAGGTGGGAGAGCGTCCGCAGTGAGGCACTGTCTCGCCGGCAGTCGATCGAGCTGATGAAGGAAGTGATGACGTCATGGAGCTGATCGGCGCCACCTGGCGCAAGTCCACCCGCAGCGGCCAGAGCGAATGCGTTGAGGTGGCCGACAACCTGGCCGGCGTCGTCGGCGTCCGCGACAGCAAGGACCCGACCGGCCCGGTCCTCACCTTCGAGCCGCACACCTGGCGCGCCTTCATAGCCTTCGCCAAGCAGCACTGACTCGACATGCACCAAACGGGCCGCGCGGCGCGCGTACCGAATTGAATCGCCGCCTCCCCGGTACCGGTCGTAGGCTGCGCCAATGCTGCTTCGCATGTCGACCCTGCTGCTCCGGACCCTGCGCGAGGACCCGGCGGACGCGGAGGTGCCGAGCCACCGGCTCCTGCTGCGCGCCGGCTACATCCGCCGCGCCGCACCGGGCGGCTACACCTGGCTGCCGCTGGGCAAGCTGGTGCTGGACCGGGTCACCGAGGTGATCCGGACGGAGATGCTGGCGATCGGCGACCAGGAGGTGCACTTCCCGGCGCTGCTGCCGGCCGAGCCCTACCGGATCAGCGGCCGGTGGACCGAGTACGGCGACGACATTTTCACCCTGGCGGACCGGAAGGGGGCCGAGCACCTGCTCGCGCCGACCCACGAGGAGATGGCCGCGCTGCTGGTGAAGGACCTCTTCACGTCGTACCGGGACTTCCCGGTGACGCTCTTCCAGATCCAGACGAAGTTCCGGGACGAGGCCCGGCCGCGGGCCGGGGTGCTGCGCGGGCGGGAGTTCCTGATGAAGGACGCCTACTCGTTCGACCTGGACGAGGCGGGACTGCAGGCGGCGTACGACCGGCACCGGGAGGCGTACCAGAAGATCTTCGAACGGCTCGGGCTGGACTTCACGGTGGTCCACGCGATGTCCGGGGCGATGGGCGGTTCGGCGTCGGAGGAGTTCCTGGCCCCCACGCCGGTCGGCGAGGACGACTTCGTCGGCTGCACCGCCTGCGACTACGCGGCGAACACCGAGGCGGTGGTGACCCCGGCCCCGGCCGCCGGTGACCTGGACGCCCACCCGGCGATGGAGGTGCACGACACCCCGGAGACGCCGACCATCGCCTCCCTGGTGGAGCTCGCGAACACGCGCGGCCTCGGCGGCCGGCGGGACTGGACTGCCGCGGACACCCTGAAGAACGTGGTGCTGACCGTACGGCGGCCCGGTGTGGAGGAGTCCGAGCTGCTGGTGATCGGGCTGCCCGGTGACCGGGAGGTGGACCTGAAGCGGGTGTCGGCCGCGCTGGCGCCGGCCACCGTGGAGGTCTTCACCGACTGGGCGGAGCAGACGGAGCTGGTCCGCGGCTACATCGGGCCGCAGATCCTGGCCAAGCTGGGTGTCCGCTACCTGGTCGATCCCCGGGTGGTGCCCGGCACCGCCTGGCTGACCGGGGCGAACGAGCCGGGCCGGCACGCGGTCGACGTGGTCTGCGGGCGGGACTTCACCCCGGACGGCACGATCGAGGCGGCCGAGGTGCGCCCGGGCGACCCCTGCCCGGCCTGCGGCACCGGTGAGCTGACCATGCGGCGGGGCATCGAGGTGGGGCACATCTTCCAGCTCGGTCGCCGCTACACCGACGCCTTCTCCGTCGACGTGCTCGGCCCCGCAGGGAAGCCGGTCCGGCCGACGATGGGCTGCTACGGCATCGGGGTGTCCCGGGCGGTGGCGGCGGTCGCCGAACAGCATCACGACGACCGGGGACTGGTCTGGCCGGCGGCGATCGCGCCGTGCGACGTACACCTGGTGGCGGCCGGCAAGGGGCCGCAGCTCGACGCGGCGCTCGACCTCGGCGGGCGGCTGGCCGCCGCGGGCCTGCGGGTGCTGGTGGACGACCGGACGCACGTCTCGGCCGGGGTGAAGTTCACCGACGCCGAGCTGATCGGCATCCCGCGCGCCGTCGTGGTCGGCCGCCGGCTCACCGACGGGTACGTCGAGCTGCGCGACCGGGCCGGCGGGGAGCGGGTCGAGGTGCCGCTGGACGGCCTCGTCGAGCGGCTGGTCGACGAGGTACGCGCGGCGCGCGGCGCCGGGGTGTAGCGGACGCGCCACCGGGTACCGCTTTGTCATCGACCGAGGTGTTTCGGAGGCTCTCATGTACCGGGTCAGCGACGTGATGACGAAGCAGGTGGTCTACCTGCCGGCGGAAACCACCCTGGACGAGGCGGCCAGGGTGATGAAGGAGTCGGACATCGGCGACGTGGTGGTCACCGACGGCGCCACCCTCGCGGGGATGCTGACCGACCGGGACATCGTGGTGCGGGCGGTGGCCGAGCGGGCCGACCCGGCCAGCACCACCATCGGCGAGATCGTCACCCGCGAGGTGGTGATGATCGAGCAGCACTCCACGGCGAGCGAGGCGGCCGCGCTGATGCGCGAACGCAACATCCGCCGGGTCCTGGTGTGCGACAACGAGCGGAAGCTGGTCGGCGTCGTCTCGCTGGGCGACCTGGCCATGCAGCTCGACCCGAACTCCGCCCTCAGCGACATCAGCGAGGCCGCCCCGAACGCGTGACTCCGCCGACCCGGTGCCCTCCCGCCGACCCCCGAGGGCACCGGGTCCGCGGCGGTAGCCTGACGGGATGCCCGAGATGCCGACCAAGCTGGCCGAGATCGTCGACGAGTTCGCCGGTGCGCCCCGCGACGTGGTGCTGGAGATGCTCCTGGAGTACGCCGACGTCATCCCGCCGCTGCCAGCGGAAATGGACCGGGAGGGCATGGAGCAGGTGCCCGAGTGCCAGACGGCCTTCTTCCTCCGCGCCCAGGTCAACCCGGACCGGACGGTGATCACCTGGTTCGACTGCCCACCCGAGTCGCCCACCACCCGAGCCTTCGCCGGCATCCTCGCCGAAGGGCTGGCCGGGGCGAGCGCCGAGGAGGTGCTGGCCGTCCCCGAGGACCTCTACCAGCGGATGGGGCTGGCCCAGGCGATCAGCCCGCTGCGGGTACGCGGCGGCACCGCGATCCTGGCCCGGCTCAAGCGCCAGGTCCGGGAACAGATCAGCTGATTGACGGGTTGGTGCGGATCATGGAGATCGAGATCTACGCGGACGTGGTGTGCCCCTGGTGCTGGATCGGCAAGCGCCGGCTGGAGCAGGCCCTCGCGTCGTACGACGGCGAGGTAACCGTCCGCTACCGGCCCTTCCAGCTCGACCCGACGCCGGTGAGTGAGCCGAAGCCGCTGGTCGAGGCGCTGGGCGAGAAGTTCGGCGGCCGGCAGCGGGCCGAGGCGATGGTCGCGCAGGTGACGCAGGTCGCCGCCGGGGTCGGGCTGACGATGGACTACGACCGCGCGGTGCAGGCGAACACCTTCGAGGCGCACCGGCTGGTCCGGTTCGCCACCGAGCGGGGTCGGGGCGCCGAGCTGGTCGAGGCGCTCTACCGGGCGCACTTCGCCGACGGTGTGGACGTCGGCGCGAAGGACGCCCTCGTCGCGATCGCGGCCGAGGTCGGCCTGGACGCGTCCGAGGTGCGCGAGTACCTCGACTCTCCGCTGGGCCGCCGGGAGGTGGCCGCCGACCTGACCACCGCCCACCAGATCGGGGTGACCAGCGTGCCGACCTTCGTGCTGGCCGGCAAGTACGCGGTCACCGGAGCGCAGGAGCCGGAGACGCTGCTCGCCGCGCTGACCGAGGTCGAACGCCGGGAATCCGGGGCGGCCTGATCCGGCCCAGCCCCGGCGGGCATCGACGAGCGTGATGTTTCACGTGCAACCACATCGACGCCCGTGACGAGCTAGGCCGCCCTGGCCAGCCCCTCCACCACCGACGCCCCGGGCAGCGCGCCGAGCGCCGGCCCGGGCAGCGCGATCTTGCTATGCCGTACGCCGGAGCCGATGATCACGTGCGGGGTGGCGATCACCCGGGAGTCGACCAGGATCGGCCACTTCTCGGGCAGCCCGATCGGGGTGATGCCGCCGTACTCCATGCCGGTCAGCTCGACCGCGTCGGCCATCGGCGCGAAGCTCGCCTTGCGCACGTTCAGCAGCCGGCGGACCACCCCGTTCACGTCGGCGCGGGTGGTGGCCAGCACGATGCAGGCCGCGTACCGGGTCTCCCCCTCCCGCTTGCCGGCGACCACCACGCAGTTCGCCGACACGTCCAGCCCCACCTCGTACGCCGCGCAGAAGGCGGCGGTGTCGGCCAGCTCGGCGTCGATCGGTGCGACCAGCACGTCGTCCACGTCGACCGGCGCGTCGGCGGGCCACTGCTCGATAGCGGCGGCGACCGGCGGCGCCAGCAGGTCCAGCCGGGTGCGGGCCGGTTCGGTCTTCAGCGTCCCCATCACGGATGCGATCCTCGCATCCCGGACTCCGGCCCGCTCGGCGGCGGGTCGACCCGCCCGCCTGCCGGCGTCAGCCGCCGGTGAGGAAGCGGTTGTCCCGGGCGAAGGCCCGCTCCTCCGCCACGATGCTCTGCTCGGCCCGCAGCGCCTGGGCCCGGTTTGCCTCCAGGTCCTCCATCCCGTGCCGCACGCCGAGCCGGATCACGCCGTAGAGGAAGACGAAGCCGAACACGTAGAAGATGACCGAGGTGACGAGAACCAGCATGGGGTCACCGTAGGGCGGGGCTGAACCGGGAAAGTTTTCATTTCCGGCCGGTTCCCCCGTACGTGTCGGCGAGGTGGTCCGCCCAGGTCCGGGCGCCGGTCGGGGTCGCCGTGGTGGTGAGCCCACCGGCGCGCAGGGCCCGGCCGACCCGCCCCGGGATCCGTACCGGCAGCAGCGGGCGGCGGGAGTGCCGGGCGGCCCGCCAGGCGCGTACCGCCTCGTCGAAGCGGAGCACCTGCGGGCCGCCGTACTCCTCGATCGCGTACGACGGGCCCGCGGTGAGCATCGCGGCGAGCCGGGCCGCCACCTCGACCGGATCGACCGGTTGGGCGAGCACCGCCCGGTCCCCGACCACCGGGCCGAGGCGGCTCGACCGATCCAGCAGCTCCTCCAGGAACTCCGGGAACTGGGTCGCCCGCAGGATGCTCCAGGGCACCGGCCCGGCCTTGACGACCTCCTCGGCGGCCAGCTTGTGCCGGTAGTAGCCGAACGACACCCGGTCGATGCCGACGATCGAGACGTACACCAGGTGCCGCACCCCGGCGTGGCCGGCGGCGACCACCAGCCGGCGGGTGCCCAGCACGTCCACCTCGTGGGTACCGCGCTGCGGCGCGGACGCCAGGTGGAGCACCGCGTCCACACCGGTCACCGCCTCGGCCAGCCCCTCTCCGGTGGCCAGGTCCGCCGCCACCCACTCCGCCCGGTCGTCGTGCCGCGGGTGCCGGCTCATCGCCCGCACGGTGACGCCCTCTTCGGCCAGCCTCGGCAGCACCGCCCGCCCGAGCCGTCCGCTCGCCCCGGTCACCAGAACCCTCATCGACCGCCCCTCTCCCCGCTGTCCGCCCCGATGACGAGACGACCCGGCGGTCCGTGACCGCAGGATCGCTCACGTCGGCGGGCCCGAGCGGGCGATCACGCGGAACGGGGCAGCACCACCCGGCCGGCGAGCAGCACGCCGAGCAGCCCGCAGCCGGCCGCCACCGCCAGGGTGGCCGCGTAGCTGCCCGGACCGGGGGCCGTACCGGCGGCCAGCACCGCGCCGGTCAACGCCAGCACGGTGGCCGCGAACAACGAATCGCCCAGTTGCAGCGACGAGCTGTTCCGGCCCTGCTCCTCGGGGGCGGAAAGCGCCAGGGTCAGCACCGACAGGGACGGGTAGAGCACCCCCATGCCGAGCCCCGCGGTGGCCCAGCCCAGCACGGCGAACGGCACCGGCACCGCCGGCAGGACGGCCAGCGCGACGGTGGCCGTACCGGCCGCGATGCAGCTCAACCCGATCCGGGGCAGCGTCGCCGCGGACCGCGGGGCCTGCAGCCGGCCCTGTAACCAGGAACCCACCGACCAGGAGACCGCGCCGACGGTGAGCACCAGACCGGCCGCCGTCGGCGAGAACCCCCGCTCCCGGGAGAGGATCAGCGGGATGACCACCTCCGCCCCGGCGAACGCCGCCGAGGCCAGGCCGCGCAGCCCGATCACCGTCGGCAGCCCGCGGCGGGCCCGCAGGAAGCCGGCCGGCAGCAGGCGCGGG
>NZ_QGGF01000283.1 GCF_003857015.1 Micromonospora globispora
ACTCGGCAATCGCCTCGTCGGCATCCTGCACGGCTGCCTCAAGACCGGCGCCGCCTACGACGAGACAACTGCCTGGGCCCATCTCCACCCCAGTTCTTGACAACGAAAAACATAGGATGTCTGCCGCCGACCGTGCGCTATGCCGCGTCACGGCAAGCGGATCGAGCCGGCGTCCGGTCGTGCCGCGTTGAGTGTGGCCGGGTCCGTCACGTCCACAAGTTCAGGGATTGATGGGTGTGGTCGGCCGCTCGCGGGAATGCCTTGCGCCGGGAGCGGCCCCCGCGCATGGGGCTGGAAGGGTGCGGTGCACCGCGTGGGCGGTGGCGTCCTGGTCTGTTGCGCGCGCGCTGCGGGTGCGCTGGATCAGTACGACGCAGGCCAGCACGACCAGCGCCGCCCCGATCGAGGCAGGGGTGACGGTCTCTCCGAGCAGTAGCGCGGACCAGAGCAGGGTGAGTACCGGCTGTGCGAGCTGGATCTGGCCGACCTGGGCGATGCCACCTCGGGCCAGACCTGCGTACCAGGCGAAAAAGCCCAGGAACATGGAAATCGCGGTGAGGTATCCGAACGCCGACCAAGCGGCGGCGTCGGCGCGCGGCGGGTGAGCCGAGGCGGCGACCAGCGTGATGAGCAGGGTGACAGGCAGCGAGAGCAGCAGCGCCCAGCAGATCGTCCGTGCGCCGCCCAGTTCCCGGGCGAGCGCGCCGCCCTCGGCGTATCCCAGCCCACACAGGACGACCGCCGCGAGCAGGAACAGGTCGGCGGCCGACAGTGCGCCGCGCACCGCCCCGCTGGTGATCAAGAAGGCGAGGACCGCCACCAGCCCGCCGACGCTGGCGACCCCGAACAGCAGCGGTGGGCGCTCGCCGGCCCGCAGTACCGCGAACACGGCGGTCATGGCGGGCAGCACGGTAATGACGACCGCACCGTGTGCGGACGTCTGGGTGGTCAGTGCCAGCGAGGTGAAAAGCGGGAAGCCGACGACGACGCCAAGGGCGACGATCGGCAGCCGCCGCCACTGGCTCCGGGTGGGCCGCGGCGCGCCGGTGAAACGTAGGTACGCCCATGCCAGTAGCGCCGCACCGACGGCCCGGCCGAAGGCGACGAACCACGGGTCGAGTTCCTGCACGGCGACGCGGGTGGCGGGTAGCGACATGCTGAAGGCGAGCACGCCCAGCGCGCCGAGCGTGAGGCCGATGACCCGATCCGCCGTTACCGTGGTTGCGACAGTAGCGCTACTCTTGTCTCTCATGGACGACGGTAACGCAGTGGCCCGCGTTATCCAAGATCTGCGCGGGCTCGTGGCCGCCGCAGACCCCGGAACACGGCTGCCCTCGGTGCGCGAGTTGACCGCCCGGCACCAGGCCTCGCCGGTGACCGTCGCCGAGGCGGTCCGACAGCTGGTGGCGCAAGGGCTGATCGAGACGCGACCGGGGAAGGGCACCTTCGTGGCCGCAATGCCGAACGAGCGGCGCGCCCCCGACCTGTCGTGGCAGACGGTGGCGCTCGGTGCCCGCAGATCGGGCGAGGATGAGATGCAGGCGCTACTCGCGTTACCGCGGCCGGGAGCGATTCCGCTGTCTGGCGGCTACCTGGACGCAGATCTGCAGCCGGCTGCGGCGCTCGGCGCCGCGCTCGCCCGCGCCGCCCGGCAGCCCGCGGCCTGGCAGCGCGGGCCGGCCGAGGGGCGTGAGGACCTACGAGCCTGGTTCGCCCGTGAGGCCGGGGCCCGGCTGCGCGCCGACGACATGGTGATTTGCCCGGGCGGGCAGGCGGCGCTGTCGTCCGCGTTACGCGCTCTTGCCGCACCCGGCGACACCCTGCTCGTCGAGTCCCCGACCTATTTGGGGGCGCTGGCCGCGGCCCGGGCGGCTGGGCTGCGGGTAGTACCGGTGCCCGCCGACGCCGACGGCGTACTGCCCGACCAACTCGCCGCCGCGTTCGCTCGCACCGGCGCGCGACTGTTCTACTGCCAACCGCTCTACGCCAACCCGACCGGTGCGACACTGACAGCTCACCGCCGAGCTGAGGTCGCCGACGCCATACGCGACGCCGGAGCTTTCCTGATCGAGGACGACTACGCGCGCGACCTCGCCATCGATGGAGAAGCCCCGCCACCGCTGGCCGCCGATGACCCTGACGGGCACGTGATCTATCTGCGCTCACTGACCAAGTCCGCCGCTCCCGGCCTACGTGTCGCCGCGATCGGCGCCCGCGGCCCAGCCGGCGCCCGGCTGCGCTCGGGCAGGTTGCTCGACGACTTCTTCGTCGCCGGCCCGCTGCAGCAGGCCACGCTGGAGTTCGTCACCGCGCCGGCCTGGACGCGGCACCGCCGCGCCCTGCGCACCGCGCTTCGGGCACGGCGCGAGGCGCTGCTGACCGCACTGCACCGGCACCTGCCGGGACTCGCCCCACCGGCGATCCCACGCGGCGGCCTGCACCTGTGGGCCCGCCTGCCCGACAGCACCGACGACGGCGCCCTGGCCGCCGCAGCTGCCGCCGAAGGCGTCATCGTCTTCCCCGGCCGCCCCTGGTACGCGGCCGAACCCCCGGCGCCGCACCTGCGCCTGACGTACGCCGCAGCCCCACCCCACCTCATGGACGAGGCCGTCCGCCGCCTCACTCGCGCCCTCGGACAAGAAACGACACGTTCGTAGACTGCCTACTGCACCAGACAGTTCGCTGGTATCCGCGAACAAAATCACGTGCACGCTTCTAGCCGCGATCCGCGCGCTACGCAGCGTCACGCCGAGCTGGCCCGGCTGCCGTCGGGACGTGCCGAGAAGAGGGTGTTCCCCTCAACCCAGTTGAGCGACGACATTCGCTGTGCTGCCGGAGGTTGCTTGGGCAGAGCGGGCCTGCGGCAGAGCGGGCCCGATCGGCGTCCTGGCTCGATGTGGGCTCAAAGCTCAGGGACGCAGGGTTACCTTGCCGGTGGTTCTGCGGGCGAGGAGATCCTCGAAGGCACGGCGGGCGTCCTCAAGGGGATATGCGGCATGGACCATCGGCTTCAGCACTCCGGCAGCGGTGAGCGCGAACATCTCGGTTAACGGCTCCGCATAGGTGCCGGGAACGGTGAGGGCCGGTCGCAGCCAGAAGCCCATCACGGCGGTGTTGCGGTCCGCGAGGGCACCCGGGTCGACGGGCGGACGGCCTTCGCGGGAGGCATTGCCGAAGGTGACCAAACGTCCGAAATTCGCCAGGATATCGAGGCCGGCGCTGAACACGCGGCCGCCGATCGATTCGAGGACGATGTCCACCGGCATGCCGTCGTTGGCGTCGAGGACCCGCTCGGCGTAACCGTCCGCGTCGCTGGACACGGCGACGTCCGCGCCTAGCGAGAGCGCCAGGTCGCGTCTGGCGTCCGTGGAGGCTGTCGCGATGACACGCCCGGCACCGAAGTGCTTGGCGAGCTGCACAGCGAGCGAGCCGACACCGCCGGCCGCGGCGTTGACGACGACCGTCTCGCCACGGCGCATCCGCGCGCAGCTCTTCAGTACATGCCAGGCGGTCAGTCCCTGGACGAGAAGCGCGAGCGCCTCGGCGTCGCCCACCCCATCGGGCACCACCACGGCGTCCGCGTCTTCGACGACCGCACGCTCAGCGAAGCCACCACCGCCGAAGATCGGCGCGAGCACGCGACGGCCGTCAGTCGTCCGCCCGACCACCTCCGTGCCGGGGATGAACGGTAGCTCGGGTGCCGGATGATAGGACCGGGCGATGCGGCTGGTATCGGCGAAGTTGACTCCTGCCGCGCTTACGTCGATGAGCAGTTGCCCATCGACTGCCACCGGCTCCGACACATGGACAAGGTTCAGAACTTCGGGGCCGCCGAAACGGGCGCACTGCAGGACTCGCATGATCTGCACCGTATACCGCGCCTGGCGCCAACCGGCCAGCACATGGGCCGACGCCGTGATCAGTCAACCTCATCTGCCGCTGGTCGCGCGCCTATGCCGAGTACAGGATGTGTGAGGGAATTCCGGGTCAGGGCGCACGGCGCCCGAAGGCCCGCTCTGGTGCTCGAACGACGCTACGGTTGACGATGCGGCCCGTCCCCTTAGAAGGAGCGCCCAAGCATGATCCTCCCGAAGGTTCGGGACCCTCGCTTCATCACGCTTCGTCGCGGTGGGACCCTCACTGATTCGGATCATCATCTGCTCGCTCTTTGGGCGGCGTCGTGCGCGGAGCACGTCCTTCACCTGTTCGAGTCGGTTCAGCCTGAGGACCCGCGACCACGTGAAGCGATCGAGCACGCCCGCGCCTGGGTGCGTGGTGGGGTCAAGATGATGCAGGCTCGCGCGGCGGGCGGCCATGCAATGGGCGCGGCCAGAGACCTGCGTGGGGCAGCACGGCATGCCGCGTACGCTGCTGGCCAGGCGGGGGCCGTCGCACACGTCGCCGCGCACCAACTCGGTGCGGCCGCCTATGCGATCAAGGCCGCAGGTGCTGCCGCGCTGGAAGGCGAGAGCGATGCCGCAGGGCGACTCGAGTGCCGATGGCAGCGTGACCAACTCCCGGAGGCGATCCGGGAGCTCGTGCTCGACGACCAGCGGTTGCGGAACGACATCTGCTGGTCGGTGTTTGACTGCTGAGCGGGCGTGGGGCTGCGAGCCCAACCCAGCGCTCATTCGAATCTGCCCTTGTCCGCTCGGCCTGGCGGGTCTGTCGGGGTCATGCTCCGCAGATGACTTGGTCGGGCGGGCACGCTGTGTCTGCCGTGTCGCCCGTTGCCTGCGACCACGCGATGCCGGCACGGTTCATCCGCCGCCGGGTCCCTTCGACTCGCGCTGATCAGCATCCATGGACCTCGGCGCACGACTCGGCGCGGTGGTCTTGGGAAAGAACTTGACGAACGGCCCCCGCCCGCTGCCGTCGAACTGCACATGAGTACGCGTCAACCAGTTGTCGCTCTTGCCCTGGTTGAACCGGCGACGTCTCCATCCGCGCACCAGCGGATCAAGGTTCGCCGGGGCATACGGATCGTTGCCGTGGCGACGTCGATTACGCGCACCAATGATCCCGCCGATCATCAGGTAGGCGAAGAATGCAACCGGGATGAGCGAGATGACGATCTTCATGCTGGTCTCCCTCGGCTGATTCCTTCCATCTACCCAACCGGTGGATCGACCGAACGCGCCGTCTGGCATGGACTGGCCGTGCTGCTCAGGGGGAGAATGACCCAGCGAGGCGTAGGACTGCACGGCTATCCGGACTTGCCGCGGACCTCAAGCGTCATCCGAGGCCCCCGCCGGGGCCTCTGAGACCAGGCAATCCGGCAGCCGGCAAGCGGCAGCCGGACCTGTCACTCACGTGAAGTGACCACCTGAGATCGGACACCTGCACCCCGTTCGCGGCACAACCCGGTGT
Source organism: Micromonospora globispora (assembly GCF_003857015.1). Lineage (GTDB taxonomy): Bacteria > Actinomycetota > Actinomycetes > Mycobacteriales > Micromonosporaceae > Micromonospora > Micromonospora globispora. The sequence goes on from NZ_QGGF01000283.1 coordinate 5,371, forward strand.
CCACACCCGAGGAAAACCTCACTAGACAGTCAATGGAGACGGGCCCGCAGGGCGGCGATCCGATCCGCCGCGGCGATGAAGCTGGTGGAGTCGAGCTGGCCCCCGGTCTGGGCGTTGACCAGGGCGGCGGTGGCGGCTTCGCCCTGGCTGACGTCACGGGCGGAGCACAGGATGAGGTCCATGCCGGCGGTCGCGGCGGCGACCGCGCGCTGGCCGGTGCTGCCGTAGCCAGCCAGCGCACCGGCCTCCAGGGCGTCGGTGACGGTCACCCCGGTAAACCCGATGCGGCCGCGCAGTTCCTGCCTGACCACGGTCGGCGACAGGCCGGCCGGGCGGTTCGGGTCCAGCGCCGGGTAGATGGCCCAGGACACCATGACGAGGTCGACGCCGCTGGCTACGGCGGCTGAGTACGGGAACTCGTCGGTGCCGCGCAACCCGGCAAGCGACTGGGACAGGGTGATCGGCCCGGTGTCAGTGTTCTGGGCCGTTGCCGCCCGTCCCAATCCGGGGAAGTGCTTGGCCGTGGCGGCCACGCCGGTGCGCTGCTGGGCGGTGATGAACGCCCGCCCCAGGGGCGCGACGGTGCCGGGGTTCGCGCTGTAGGAGCGCTGGTACTGGTCGACGAAGTTGCCCGCAGTGGAGTAGACGTCGAGAACCGGGGCGAGGTTGACGTTCATGCCCACTGCGGCAAGGGTGCGGCCGGCTCCGGTGCCCGCCGCGGCCGCCCCGGCCACCGGATCGGCGGACTGGCCGATCTGCTTCTCCGACAGCACGGGCGCCCCCGGCAGCCGCCGGATCAGGCCACCCTCCTGGTCGACCATCAGCAGCAGCGGCACGTGGACGGGGCTTTGCGCCTGGGCTCGTCGCAACTGGGCGATCACCGAGCTGATCTGGGCGGTGCCGGCGATGTTCTCCCCGAAGAAGATCACCCCGGCGGCCTCACCGGCGCGGATGATCCTCAACAGGCTAGCCGGTGGTGTCAACCCGGGATACGAGTAGATGATCCGCTGCCCGGCCAGTTGCCACCTGGTCAGGTCGGCCGACCTGGTCGGCCCCGGCACGGACGGTACCGGCGCGGGTAACGTGCCCGGGGCCTTCGTGGGCGGCGACGCGGTCGATGTGGGCGGCGATGCCACCCGTCCCCCACCCGACCCACCGGGCGCGGACCAGATTGAGCGTGCCGCATCAGGGGTGGACGGCCCGGGCGCGGGGGCGTGCGAGGACTGGCAGGCGACCATGGCAAGGCCGAGCGTCCCGGCCGCCAGAACGGTGCGAACCTTCGCCGCTGAGTACATGGCCACCTCCGCGTAAACCGCACCGATCCCGGTGCGCCTGACGGGACCCGACGATCAGTCGACGGTGACCGGTCTGCGGTGTTCCGATCTCATCCGCCGGCGACGATGAACGGTGCATCCGCTCCGGCGGCGATCGCCAGCGCTGCGCCTGCGGTATGGGTGACTCCGTGTCTCACCGGACCCCGTGCGGCGGCTCTGTCACTAAGCAGTATGCGCGGGACATTCGTCGGTGACTAGTCGCCCACGTCCTCCACATATGACCCTTGGACGTCCACATCTGCCGCTGACCGCGCGCCCGGTCAGCGTCCGCTCGTGCCGAGAAGCGTGCGCCATTACATAGCGGCCACATATGCGGACGAGATCCCGGCCGCTGTGGGGTTCCTCTATTGGCGCGGGCACCACTCGCGCGCTGGCGAGCCGGGTTACCGAGGAGTTTGGGCGCATGACGGCGTCGGTGCTCACCATCGCTGGGATCATGTCATCCGGCCCCAAGGGGCCGCCGGCCGCGCCTTCACGTCTGTAAAAAACGGTCGATCGGGAGGCCGAAGGAGCCGAACAGGTCTGCCCGATGGAAGGCAAGCACCGAGGACACGCCTGCTTTGGTCAAGGTCAGCACCTGGATCGAGTGCGCGTGGAAGGCGCCGTCGCGGCCGCGGGTGTACCACGCGAACGCCGGTTGCCCGTTCGCGGACGTCTCCACCATGATCCGCACGCCCTCCCCTGGCGCCATCTTCGCCCTGAGCAAGCGCAGTACGTTGTCGCGACCGTTGAACCAAGTCGGGATCGGCGGCATCTCCCACCGGGTGTCTTGAGTCAGCAGACCTTCCAGAGCGACCAGGTCCGCCTTCTCGAAGGCCTTGGCGTACTGGTCGAGCAGGGCACGACGTACAGGCTCGTCTGGTTCGCTGAACTGGTCCTCAGCGGGTGCGAGCTTGGCCAGCTCGGCACGAGCCCTCTGGAGCGAGCTGTTGACCGCTGCAGTGGTCGTGTCGAGCAGACCGGCTACCTCAGACGCCTGCCAAGCAAGCACATCCCGCAAAATCAGCACTGCGCGCTGCCGCGGCGTCAGGTGCTGCAGCGCGGCAACCATCGCCAGTCTGAGGCTCTGCCGAGTCCCCACGACCAGAGCCGGGTCAGCGCTCAACAGCAGGTCCGGGAACGGCTCCAGCCAGCTGGTCTCCAGGGCCTGCGCCTCCAGGTCATCCGGGTCGGTGCCGGGAGCACCTAATGCCGACGGCACCATCCGGCGACTGGTGTGCTGCAAGGCGTTCAGGCAAACCCGGGTCGCGATCCGGTAGAGCCAGGTCCTGACCGACGAGCGCTGCTCGAACTCCGCAAACCCCCGCCACGCCCGCAGGTACGTCTCCTGCGCTGCGTCCTCCGCGTCGTGCAGCGACCCGAGCATCCGGTAGCAGTGCGCGACCAGCTCACCCCGGTACTGCGCGAACTCGTCCTCCAGGTTCATGCCAACTCCCGGACCGGTTCCTGCCGAGCAACCAGTGCACCCGGACTTGTACTACGCCGCATGGCGATCCCGAGTCCTGCGAGTGCTCCGAGCAGCGAGAGTACGCCGCAGACGGCCAAGGCTCGGGTGAATGCGGTGGTGAAGGACTCGTAGCCCCCGGCGGCGGCGAACACCGCGGCCAGTACGGCGACTCCGGCGACGCCGCCGAGCTGCCGCATCATGCTGTAGATGCCGGAGGCGATTCCGACGGCTTCGCGTGGCAGTGCTCCGATGCTGGCGCTTTGCGTCGCCGGCATCGCCATCGAGACGCCGCAACCGGCCACGATGAGCGGCAGCACCAGTTCGGAGTAGTGGATCGTGCTGCTGCTGACCTGGCTGATCCAGAACATGCCGACCGCTTGCAAGGCCAGCCCGGTCACCACCAGCGGACGTTCACCGATCCGATCCACCAGACGGCCGGCGATGGGCGCTACCAAGAACAGCGTGGCCGTCCATGGCAGGAGTTGCAGCCCAGCCTTCAAAGGACCGGAGCCGAAGGCAGCTTGCATGAACTGGGCGAGGAAGAACACGGCACCGAAGAGCGCCGCGGTCAGGAAGAAGCCGGATGCGTTGCCGGCCGAGAACGCCCTCGACCGGAAGAACGTCAGCGGCACCATCGGCTGCGGCGCGCGCCTCTCCCAGGCCAGGAACCCCAGCAGCAGGAGGCCTCCGAGCACGAACGAACCGATCACCTCCGGGCTGTTCCAGCCCGCTGCGGCCCCGCGGACGACGCCCCAGACGACGCCGAGGACGGCGAGGGTGATCAGCATCGCTCCGCCCGGATCGAGCCGGCGAGCTGCTCCCCTGCTCTCGGGAATCCACCGGAGGACGAGGGGAATCGCCAGGGCACCGACTGGCACGTTGATCCAGAAGATCCATTGCCAGGCGAGCCCTTCGGTCACGGCACCACCGATCATCGGACCGCCCAGCACCGCCAGACCGGTCAGGCCGCTGAAGATGCCGATCGCCCGGCCGCGGCGTTCAGGCGGGAAGGCAGCACCGAGCAGGCTCATCGCCAACGGCATCACGACCGCCGCGCCGATTCCCTGGAAGGTCCGGGCGGCGATCAGTAACGGCACCGAGGTCGCCAGCGCACACGCGATCGACGCGACGGAGAAGAGGGCCAGGCCGGCTGCGAACGTCCGGCGCCGGCCCCACCGGTCGCCGATCGCCGCCGCGGTCACCAACAGCATCGCGAAGCTGAGGCTGTAGGCGTTCACCGTCCACTCCAGCTGTTCGATCGATGCGCCGAGATCCTGCCTGATGGTGGTCAGCGCCGCCGCGACCACCAGGACGTCGAGCGCCACCATCACCGAGCCGATCGAGGTCAGGCCCAGCACCCAGCGCTGCTCGACGGTTATCCGTTCCTTGCTGCTCACTAAGGTCCTCCAGACGTTCGCTGTCACTGGTACTGACAGCGGCGGAGGACCGAACTCATCGCGGCGATGAGTTCGGGGTGTTGGCGCGGTCAGAAGAAGTGACAGCCAACGACTGAGGAGAACCGTGATGACCGCAGCAGTGATCCGCTACCAGACCAAGCCCGAGGCCGCCGACGAGAACCAGCGCCTGATCAAGAACGTCTTCGCAGAGCTGGCGAGCACGGCACCACCCGGCCTGCACTACAGCTCCTTCCGGCTGGCCGACGGCGTCACCTTCGTCCACGTAGTCGACGGTGAGGGCCTGCCAGAACTGGCTGCCTTCCAGGAGTTTCAACGCGCCTTCGGCGACCGGCTGGCCGTCGGTCCCGCCCGCGACGACGCCACCCTGGTCGGCTCGTACTCCGCCGGGGTGGTGCCCGCGAACGGCTAGCGCGAAGGCCCGGCGGCGAGTCGGGTTGGCAGGTGAAGCGTTCAGGCTGCGTCGAGTGAACTGAACTGGATGCCGGCGAGTTGCCATCCGTCGGGCAGTTCGATCCACACCTGACTCAGTCGGACTGCCAGCGTCATCACCTCACCACGCCAGGTCGCCCGGCTGCGCTGAACGCAGCGCACGATCGCGGCGCGGTCGTAGTAGCGCACGTCCAACTCGGCTGTCTCCAGGGAGAGGTAAGCGAAGTCAGCGTGTCGCTCGATCCACTGCCGTTTGTCAAGCTGGAAGCCCCGCTCGCCGATGGACACGAAGTCATCCGCCAGCAGGGTGTTCAAGCGATCGGTATCGGCGTGCAGCTCGGCGTCGTCGAAGGCTTGTCGGAGTTGGCGGATGTCGGTTGTCACGTGGTGATCCTGTCGCTGGTGGTGTCGGACGGTTGGACTTGCAGGAAAAGGCACAGGACAGCCGGTTTCACATCGTGACGACCAGCTTGCCGGTCGTGTGCAGGCGGACGAAGTCGACGCATGCTTGAACGCCATCGTCAAGGGTGTAGCGGCGGCCGATGGTGGCCGACAGGTCGCCGCGGATCGCCAGTTCACCGACCTCGCGCATCCCGCCGAAGGCGCCGTCCATGTCCAGCACGAAAGCCAGACCGACGTCGTCGCGCCCGATCCACTCCTGCTGCGGTACCGGATAGGTGATCGTGAGGAGGCGTCCGCCGGGGCGTATGGCGCTGGCAACTCCGGCAAGGTGGTCGCCCGGCAGGGTCAGGTTGAACGCGACGTCAACGTCGGAGGGGTACTCGGATTCCGCGTACCCGATGGTCTCGTCAGCGCCGAGAGCTCGAAGGATGTCGGCATCAGCGGTCGCGGTAGCGATCACCCGCGCCTTTGCGTGAGCGAGTAGCGGGACCACCGCCGTACCGACACCGCCGGTAGCGCCGACGACCAGGACGGTTTCGCCGGGCTGCACCTCGGCGGTGGCCATCAGCGCCCGTGCGGTCAGGCCGATGGTGGGCAGGGCCGCCGCCTGCTCTACGTTGAGGCCGCCGGGCGGCGCGCCAGAAACGGGGTGTCGGCCTCGAAGACCGCGTACTCGGCAAGCGAGCCGGTGCTCAGCGACGGCCGGGTAGCACCGGCCATCGCGCGCAGCACCCGAGGCACGGCCTGGCCGAAGATCTCGTCACCTACGCGGTACGCGGTCACGCCGGCGCCGACCTCGCTGACCGTGCCGGCGAAGTCGTTGCCGGGCACGTGAGGAAACCGCAGTGGCACGGTGTCGCGGAACTCCCCGCTGGGCAGCCGGACGTCCGCCGGGTTGATCGACGCTGCGACGATCCGGACCTGGACCTGACCCGGCCCGGGCTGGGGCACCGGCACGTCGGCCACCGTGTACTCCTCGGGTGGTCCGTAGCCGGTCGCGACAACTGCCTTCCGCTCGTGCCGATGTCCGCTAGTTGCTCCTGGGCGACGGTCTGGAATGCTTCGCCCATGCCTTCCTACCCGCCTACCTTCGCCGACCAAGTCGTCGCACAGCCAGCCCGTGGCCAGTTCGAGGCGTTCCTCGACGAGCACCGCGGCGCGCTCAATGGCTGCTTGGACGGGCTGACAGAGGAACAGGTGCGCCGATCGTTGGTGGCCTCCCGGACCACGCTGCTGGGTCTTGTGAAGCACGCGACTTTCGTCGAGAAGGTCTGGTTTGACGAAGCCGTCACGTGCCGGTCGCGCGCTGAGATCGGCATCCCTGCGACGTCAGACGAGTCGTTCATCCTCGATGACGACGACACGATCGCCACCGTCCAGCACGCACACCGCGAAGCCTGCGAAGCATCACGCCATGCGACGTCATCCCTGGGCCTGGACGACATCCTTCACGGGCACCGGCGGGGCCCGCTTCCGCTGCGGTGGGTGTATCTCCACGTGCTGCGCGAGCTCGCCCAGCACTGTGGGCACGCAGACATTCTTCGAGAGCAGCTCATCAACGAGTAGTGCGCGGACGTCCGCTCATAGCCGCAGATCGGACGCTCCGTTCTGTCACGGTCGCCTGGCCGCACCGCCTGCCCGTGTCGAAGAGTGGATGCCCTTCCCCCACGGTGATGAGGTTGGGTTGGATGTCGCAGTCCACGGCCACGTAGGCTCCGGGCATGCACGGCACCCTGACCGAGCACGCCCGGTGCCTCTATGGTGATGAGTATCGATCGAAGCCAGAGTGCGATCGCGAACACCGGGAGCACTACTTTGTCGAGGAGCTGACTTTCGCGGACGCGGATGTCATCCTCGCCATGTTGCGGGAACTGTGCCCGAATGTGGTCGACGGCCACCTGCCGGTCTGGATCCGTAACCTCGCATACCGTCTTGTTCTCCTGCAGCGACCAGACGAACCGTCGCTCATGCGCGAGGCGGCGGGAAGCCTCTACATGTACGGTCCCGACTGGGACGACATCGCGGCAGACCTCCGCCGCCAGGCCGACGCGCTGGACAGCCAGTGATCGTGGCAGATCATGTACGTCCCAGCCTGATGCCAAGGTCAAGGTCAGGTGCGCGGATCTGCCGCGATCAGCGCGCTGATGTGTCGCAGATCAGTTGGCGGACGCGTGCCGCACATCAGTCGACGGAGGACACGGCCAGCTGCCGGCGTGTCTGCCGGCGTGTCTGCCGGCGTGCCTGGTCTCGCATGATGGTTGACGGAACGGCGTCGCAGGACGCTTGACACCAGGTCGTGATCGAATAGGTCCGGTGCTTGCGGTCGATGGTAAGGGTGTCAGGCTTCTGAGGCGGCCTGGTCCTGTCAGCCGTTGCGCCCCTACGATCTGCTGATGATCGAACCGTCGCCGGTCACCCGGTCGTCGTTGCGGCACGTGTTGCCGATGGTGGCGCCGATGCCGATGGCCGAACTCCCGACCCGCACGTGGTCCGACGAGCAGTGGGAACGGATCAAGCTCGGTTACGAGGCTCGCGGCATGGACGAGAAGTGGAACGTGTTCGTTGAGGATCAGGTCGCGTTCCTGCATCGCAGCTGGACGGGCAACGGGATCTTCGAGGCATCGTTCTCGCCCGTTGGCGGTGGTTGGCGTATCTCAGCGGCGGTGGTGGAGTCCGATCCGTCGCGTTACCGTCGCAGCTCCGATCGATACGACCGGGTGATGGTCGAGCTTGTGCTCAGCGCGATCGTGCTCGGTGAGCCCGCCGTGGATCTGCGCGCCGAGCTTGTCGCGCTGACGTCGCAGGAGTCTGGACGCACCGACCTTCCCGCGGGCCTCGTCGAACACAGCGCGCTCGGGTTGAGGTCGACCGCATAGCCAATGAGAAGCTGCCTTGTCACAGACGATGGCGAGGCTGCTGAGCTTGACCCGGGATGGTGATCTGGTGTTTGGCTCTGGTGCGGTTCAGGTCGGTGGTGCTACGGCGGGGCACGGCTGTGATCGGGCTGTCGGCGTCGTAGACGGTGATGGTGTGCTCGTCGAGGGCGACGGTGACGAGTTTGCGGGCGTGGACCTTCCCGACTTGGATCTTCTGTCCGGCGATCTGGAAGCTGCCGTTGACCGACACGACCCGCTCAACCGTCGGGGCGGTGGCCGGTGGTGGGACCGGGGAGGCCGGTCGGGCATCGCGGATGCGGCCGAGCGCCGTGGGCGGCAGTGGGCAGCGCAGGGTGCGGCGCAGCTGCCCGGCGTCGTCGATGACGTGCAAGAGGATTCCGTCGAGGCGGACCCGGATGCGTTGGCCGGCAAGGGGCATGCCGACGCTGATCTGCCGGCCGGCGATGCTGATGCCGCCGCAGGCGTTGACGACCCTGTCGATCTCGACGGCGGTGGTCCGTGATTCGGACTGTGGCAGCGGAGGCGGTCCGGCGGGTGCGCCGCCATCGGCCAGGAGGCGGGCCAGGTCGCGCTGGGACAGCCTGGACGGGCTGGACTTGATCCGGCCGCCGTCGGCGGTCAGGACGTGCAGCCGGTCGGTGTCGACCCAGATCGTCACTGAGGCGCCGGCGAGGGCGGGGCCGAGCCACACCTGCTGCTGGGCGACGGTCAGGTTGCCCGACGGTGGCACGACCCGGACCAGCTGCACCGGCTGCGGCCGGCCGGTGGACACGGTCAGCGACGTGTCGACCTCGACAGACGGCGGCTTCCTCGGGGCTGGCGGTGCGGTGGGCAGCAACCCGGCCGGCAGACGCAGAGGCAGGGTCTCCGCCACGGTTCGGTCTCGGCCTGGAATGGGCCGGTGGAACCGGTCGGCGGGGAAGGCGTCGTCAATGCCCTGGTGGGGCCGGTCGTAGTTGTATTCGGCGACGAACAGGTCCACCGCGGCCTGGGCCTCCTCCAGGGTGGCGAACACCCGCCCGTCCAGGCACTCACCCTGCAGGCTCTGGTGGAACCGTTCCACCTTCCCGGTGGTGGTCGGGGTGCGGGGTTTGGTGTTGCGGGCCACGATGCCGTTCTCCCGGCAGATCCGCTCGAACAACACCTCACCCGGGCGGGGCTTGGTGAACCGGCCGGTGAACTGCTTGCCGTTGTCCGTCAGCACCTCACCCGGCATCCCGAAGCGGGTCAGGGCGGCGGCGAACGCGGCGCAGACGGCCCGGCCGGTGGCCCGACGCACCACCGTGGCGATGACGCAGTAGCGAGAGTGGTCGTCCAGCCCGGTGATGACCTTCGCCTCGCTGCCGTCAGCGAGGAGGACCCCGCCGACGATGTCCATCTGCCACAACTCCATCGGCTCCGGGCGTTCCCACCGCCGATAGTCCTCCCGCCGGCGCTTACGCGGCACCGCCGGAACGAGATTGTTGCGCCGCAGGATCCGATACACCGTCGCCCGAGCCGGCGCAGGAGTCACACCACGACGCCCGGCCTCGAACCGCAACCGACGCGGACCCCACCGCGGATGATCCCGCCGCAGCTCACACACCAACGCCTCCGTGGCGGCGTCAACCCGGTGCGGGCAGACATGGGGACTGCCCCCGGTTCGGTTGACTCCTGACCTGTGAGGATGCGTTCCTCGCTGGAAGGATGTCTGTCATGCCGAAAGCGTTCCCGCCGGAGTTCCGCCGTGACGTGGTCGCGGTCGCCCGCAAGGGTGAGGCGCCCATCGCGCAGATCGCGAAGGACTTCGGGATCTCCGAGTCGTGTCTGCACCGCTGGCTCAAGCTCGCCGACATCGAGGACG
>NZ_QGGF01000406.1 GCF_003857015.1 Micromonospora globispora
GACCAGGACCCGGGCGGTCCGTCGGCGGCGCAGCACCTGGGCGGGCCGCTCGCCGTCGCGCTGGCGCAGGCCGGCGTCGGGCACCTGGATCCCGACCTGCCCGGCCCGGTCCGCCCGGGCGACCTGATCGGCACCGGCCTCACCGCCGCGGAGATCGGCCGGCCACTGAGCGCCACGCTCCGCGGCCTGCTCGCCCGGTCAGCACCCGGGACCGAGACCCGGCCGCTGCGCCGAAGCCCGATCGACCTGGTGGTCCAGCTCGGCACCGACCGGCCCGCCGCCCTGCTCGCCGCCCGGTACGCCCAGCGCCGCCAGCCGCATCTGCTGGTCGGCCTGCGCGGCGGCGTGCCGGTGGTCGGTCCCCTGGTCCGGCCGCCGGTCGGGCCCTGTCTGAACTGCGTCGACCTGCACCGGGTCGACCGGGATCCGGACTGGCCGGCGCTCGCCGCCCAACTCGCCGCCGACGACCCGGACCAGGCGTGCGCCGCCAGCACCGTGCTCGCCGCGGTGGCGTACGCGGCCGCGGAGGCGCTGGCCCACCTGGACGGCGGTACCCCGGAAACGCTCGGCTGCGCGGTCGAGATAGGCGGCGCCGGACGCTTCCGCAGGCGGGTCTGGCCGCCGCATCCCTCCTGCGGGTGTGCGGGAAACCGGAGATCAGGCTCAGTACCGCCCCAGCCGGGCTTCGTAGCAGCAGCGGGGCCGCCGAGTCGGTAACAATGACCGGGTGACCGACATCCCGCGCCGGGCCGTGTCCCGGACCGCCAAGCTCGCCGCCCTGCCGCTCGGCTTCGCCGGTCGGACCGTCCTCGGGATGGGCAAGCGGGTCACCGGGCTCGCGTCCGACGTCATCTCCGCCGAGATCCAGCAGCGCACCGCCGAGCAGCTGTTCAGCGTGCTGGGCCAGCTCAAGGGCGGGGCGATGAAGTTCGGCCAGGCGCTGTCGGTCTTCGAGGCGGCGCTGCCGGAGGAGATCGCCGGTCCGTACCGCCAGGCGCTCACCAAGCTCCAGGAGGCCGCCCCGCCACTGCCCGCGGCGACCGTGCACAAGGTGCTCGCCGAGCAGTTGGGGCCGGACTGGCGGGACCGCTTCGTGGAGTTCAACGACACCCCCGCCGCCGCGGCCAGCATCGGCCAGGTGCACCGCGCGATCTGGCGGGACCCGGGGTACGGCCCGGCCGGCGCCCCGAACCACCGGGACGTGGCGGTGAAGATCCAGTACCCGGGCGCCGGGGACGCCCTGCTCGCTGACCTGAAGCAGCTCTCCCGGCTGGGCGGGATGTTCCGCGCGATCCAGCCCGGGCTGGACGTCAAGCCGCTCCTTGCTGAGCTGCGCGAACGGATCACCGAGGAGCTCGACTACGAGCTGGAGGCCGAGTCGCAGCGCGCCTTCGCGGCCGCGTACGAGGACGACCCGGAGATCTTCATCCCGGAGGTGCTCGACGCCTCGCCCCGGGTACTGATCACCGAGTGGGTCCAGGGCACCCCGCTGGCGCAGATCATCCGCGAGGGTACGGAGGAGCAGCGCGACGAGGCCGGGCGGCTGATGGCCGTCCTGCACCTGTCGGCCCCGATGCGGGCCGGTCTGCTGCACGCCGACCCGCACCCGGGCAATTTCCGGCTGCTGTCGGACGGCCGGCTCGGGGTGATCGACTTCGGTGCGGTGGCCCGGATGCCGGAGGGCACACCCGAACCGATCGGCCGCATCGCCGCGCTGGCCCTGCGCGAGGACGCGGAGGGGGTGGTGGCGGGCCTGCGCGAGGAGGGCTTCGTCAACGCCACCGAGCCGATCGACGGCGAGGCGCTCCTGGACTTCCTTCGCCCGATGCTCGAGCCGATCGCCTCAGACGAGTTCCGGTTCACCCGGGCCTGGCTGCGGGCCGAGGCCGCCCGGCTGGCCAACCCCCGCTCACCTGCCCACCAGCTCGGCCGGCAGCTCAACCTGCCCCCGTCGTACCTGATGATCCACCGGGTGACGCTCGGCTCGATCGGGGTGCTCTGCCAGCTGGAGGCCAAGGCGCCGTACCGGGCGATCCTGGAACGCTGGCTGCCCGGCTTCGCCCCGGTGGCGTGAGGCGGGCGAAAAGACGCCGAGGGGCGGCGGCCGGATCTCCGGCCGCCGCCCCTCTTCTCGGTACGGATCTAGAGAGTGCCCAGGTCGCGAGCCGACTGGCTCCGGCTCTTCATGGCGACGGTACGGGCGGAACGGGTTGCCTCAGTGCTCGTGGTGGTACGACCGGCCTGAGGCCGGCGCATTCGAGCCCGGGACAACGCTTCGTGGAGTAGTTGCATCTCGGTTCCATTCGGCAGGTGCAGCATGGGTCTCAGCTTTCTCACGGCCGGTATGACACCGGCGGGGACGTGCGGATCGGGAAGTTGTCAGGCCGCCAGCCGGACCGTGTTACGCGACTTGGACAGCCCACTGGCCGCCAGTCGCGCCTCGGCCTCGACCCGAAGAGCGGCGTCACGGGCGACGTCCTCCTTGCGCGGACGGCCACGGGGCCGCTTGCGCGGAACGACCGCGCCACGCTCGAAGATCTCGCCACCCCAGACGCCCCAGGGCTCGACCCGCTCCACCGCACCGGCGAGGCACTCGACGCGCAGCGGGCAGTCCCCGCAGAGCGACTTGGCCAGCTCGAGCTCGGCAGGCGAGTCGGAGAACCACAGGTCGGGGTCGAACTTCCGGCAGGGCAGGTTCGCCTCCACCTCGACGGTCACGTCGAGCGGGGCCAACGCCAGACTCATCGCCCGGTCACCTCTCTCTCACTTCGATCTCGTGGATCGCATTTCCGACTACTTCGGCGGGGCAAAAAACTGAGGCCGCGGATCCCGGTATGCGGGTTCCGCGGCCTCGAGGTGAGCCGGTGGTCTGATGATTCAGACCGGTCTACCTCGAGGTGGAACGCCGCGGACATCCGTGCGCTTCTTGGCGACACCGATGCCCATGCCCGTGAAGCCACTGGTGCCCTCGACTCCGGCAATCGGCGCGACGGTCAGGTTCAGCTCGGCCTGAACCTGGACCTGGTGCACCTGCGGAACCGACGGTCGCGTGGCGGCAAGGGCCACCCGGACAGCCGACAGCGGAGCGCGGGCAGCTGGCATCGCCGCCGGACGCTCATAGGTGAAGATCTCCACGGGTGCCACCTCCCTCACGTTCCTCGTGCCGACTCGGTCTCAGCCCTCGTGAGCAGCCGGAATTGCGCCGCTCGCGAGGTGTGCCATGAGGCTATTCCTCGCCTCCGGGCGAGGGCAAACGATTTACGGCGAGTTTTCGAAACTTTTCTGCGGGCAGACGTCGTCCACCGCCGCGCCCCCCACAAGGGCCAGCACGGTATCCCCGTAAAGACCCAGTTTGCGGGGGCCGATCCCGGCGATTGCGACCAGTTCCTCGGTGCGTCCGGGCTTCCGCTCGGCCAGCGCGGTCAGCGTGGCGTCGGTGAAGACCACGTAAGCGGGGATCTTCTGCGCGCCGGCGACCCGCTGCCGCCACTCCCGCAGCCGCTCGTAGAGCTCTTCGTCGATATCGGACGGACAGGTCGGGCAGCGGCCCAGCTTGCGGTCGGCGCCGGCGAGCAGGGTCGCGCCGCAGATCCGGCAGGAGACCACCTGGGTGCGCCGCCGCTCGGTCCGCCGCACCGTGCCGGCACCGGCCCGCTCGGTGCCGCCCGACCGGTCCAGCTGGGGCAGGAACCGGGACGGCCGCCGAGCCCGTCCGCCCGGCGAGCGGGCCACCGCGTACGACAACCACAGCCATTCCCGGGCCCGGGTGATCCCGACGTAGAGCAGCCGTCGCTCCTCCTCGACCTGCTCGGGGGTCTTCGCGTACGTGGTGGGCAGGGTGCCCTCGGACAGGCCGACCAGGAACACCGCGTCCCACTCCAGGCCCTTGGCGGAGTGCAGCGAGGCCAGGGTCACCCCCTCGACGGTGGGCACGTGCTGCTGGGCGGCGCGGCGGGCCAGTTCCTCGTTGAAGTCGCCCAGCGTCACCGGCCGCTCCACTGCGGCGGCCTGGCCGATCGGCAGCACCTCCGGCGTCGAGGCGTACTCCTCGGCGAGCTGGACCAGGGCGGCCAGCGCCTCCCAGCGTTCCCGGGCCGCGCCACCGGCAGGCGGGGCGTCGGGCGCCCAGCCGACCGCGCCGAGCGCCTCCACCACGGCGACCGGCAACGGCGTCTCCCCCGGGATCGACCGGGTGGCGGCACGCAACGCCACCATCGCCTGCCGCACCTCGGGCCGCTCGAAGAAGCGTTCCGCCCCCTGCACCACGTACGGCACCTGGGCCTCGCTGAGCGCCTTCTCGTACGCCTCGGACTGCGCGTTGGTGCGGAACAGCACCGCGATCTCCCGGGCCGGGGTACCACCGTCGATGAGCGCCCGGCAGCGGGCGGCGACCGCGTTGGCCTCGGCCGGCTCGTCGGTGAAGATCCGCAGGTCCGGCTCCGGGCCCGGTGGCCGCTGCCCGTGCAGTTCCAGCCGGAGCCGGGCCTCGGCGCCGCGCGCCTGCGAGATCACCGCGTTGGCCAGGCCGACCACCTGCGGGGTGGAGCGGTAGTCCCTTACCAGCCGGACCACGGTGGCGTGGCGGTACCGGCGCGGGAAGTCGACCAGGTACGACGAGGTGGCCCCGGTGAACGAGTAGATGGTCTGGCTGGCGTCGCCGACCACGGTGAGATCGTCCCGCCCGCCCAGCCAGGCCTCCAGCAGCCGCTGCTGGAGCGGGTTGACGTCCTGGTACTCGTCGACGACGAAGTGCCGGTACTGGCCGCGGACCTGCTCGGCGACGTCGGGGTGCTCCTCGATGCCCCAGACCGCGGCCCGGAGCATGTCCTCGAAGTCGATCACGCCGTTGCCGCGCTTGATCTTCTCGTACGCGGCGAAGACCTCGGCCACCTTCGTCGGCTCGTACGGGGTGTCCCGCAGGGCCTTGGCCGCCGCGATCACGTACTCCCCCGGCTCGACCAGGGACGACTTGGCCCACTCGATCTCCCCGGCCAGGTCCCGGGCGGCGGCTCGGTCGGCCCGCAGTCCCACCTTGGCGGCGGCGAGGGTGACCACCCGGACCTTGCTGTCCAGCAGCTCCGGCATGGCCCGCCCCTCCAACAGCCGGGGGGCGAAGTAGCGCACCTGACGCAGCGCCGCCGCGTGGAAGGTGCGGGCCTGCACGCCGCCGACGCCGAGTGCGGTGAGCCGGGCCCGCATCTCGGCGGCGGCGCGGGCGGTGAAGGTGACAGCCAGCACGTGCCGGGCGGAGATGCCACCGGTGAGCGCGCGGTGCGCGATCCGGGAGGTCACCGCGCGGGTTTTGCCGGTCCCGGCGCCGGCCAGGATGCAGACCGGACCGGCCGGGGCGGTCACCGCGGACCGCTGCTCCGGATCCAGTCCGGCCAGCACCCGTTCCGCCGCTGAGTGAACCGCCACAGCCAGGAATCATCTCAGGCTCCCCCGACGTTGCAGCGATAGCCTGGCTTGATCGTGAGCCGCCGGACCGGATCGTTGGAGGATCTCAGCATGTTGACGATGTATTCCACCCCGTGGTGCGGCTACTGCCACCGGCTGAAGTCGCAGCTCGACCGGGAGGGCATCGGGTACGAGGTGGTCGACATCGAGCAGGACCCGAAGGCCGCGGAGTTCGTGATGAGCGTCAACGGCGGCAACCAGACGGTCCCGACCCTGCGGTTCGCCGACGGAAGCGCCCTCACCAACCCGTCGATCACCCAGGTCAAGCAGCACCTCGCCAGCATCGGCGGCTGACCCCCGCCTCGGCCTGCCAAGAGCGGCCGCCCCTCCGGGGCGGCCGCTCTTCGCGTCTTTCGTCCTCTTTTTGTCCGAAGACACGCCCTCGCGCGGACCGCCGGCACCGGACCCGGCCGTCCATACTGACCGTGGGGGCCGAATTTCAGACGGTTACCGTCGCCTCCGAACGACGGTCGATGGAGAAGAGGACAACCGTGCCTCCTGCCGCACCGAGCCCGATCCTGCGCCGACGCAGGCTGGGCACCGAGCTGCGCCGGCTGCGCGAGGCCGCCGGTCTCACCGGGGACCAGGTCATCGAGCGGATCGGCTGGGCGTCCGCGTCCAAGCTGTCCCGTCTGGAGAACGGCCGCAGCCGCCCCGACCCGGCGGACGTCGCCGATTTGCTGACGCTCTACAAGGTCGACGACGAGCTGCGTGACGAGCTGCTGGGCATCACCCGGGAAGCCGGGGACATGCGCGGCTGGCTGCGCAACTTCCCGGTGATGACCCAGCAGCAGCGCGGCTTCGCCGAACTGGAGGCGGGCTGCGCGCAGATCTGGGAGTACAACCCGGTCCTCGTACCCGGCCTGCTACAGACCCCCGGGTACGCCCGGTACCGGATCATCTCGGCGTCCCAGGTCGCCGACGAGGCCGGCGAGCCGGACGTCGAGGATCCGGAGACCGAGGTACGCGCCCGGCTGGCCCGGCAGTCGCTGCTCACCCGTTCCCCCGACGCGCCCCGCTACACCGCGGTGCTGGAGGAGGCGGCCCTCGGCCGGCGGGCCGGCCCGCCGGAGGTGCTGCGGGAGCAGCTCGTCCAGCTCTGCGACCTGGCCATGCTGCCGAACGTCACCCTGCACCTGCTGCTGCGGGACACCCGGGTCGCCGACTGGTACCTGCCGCCGACGGCCTTCTCGGTCTACCGCTTCGCCGATCCCCTCGATCCGGAGACGCTCGCGATCGAAGGTGGCTTCACCGACGTCATGTCGACCGAGGTAAACACCCTAAATCGCTATAAAGTGGTGTTCGAGTGGCTGTGCTCGGCGGCGCTCTCCGCATCGGACACCCTCTCCTGGCTCATCGAGGCGACCGGACGGCAGACCGACCCCGCCGGGTCCACAGTGGCGCCGGGTTCGGTGGCCGCACCGGTCCAACGCCGCCGCGCGCCGGGCCCGCTGACGACCGACCGCTGACCGCCGCACCCGCCGTCCGACCCGCGGCTTCACTCGCCCATCGGAGCAGTCCACATCAGGAGTAGAAGATGAACGAGATCCGCACCGGTTCGTCCGACCTCGCCCGGCATCTCGCCGACGCCCCGTGGCGCACCAGCACGCGCAGCCAGACCTCCAACTGCGTCGAGGTCGCCCCGCTGGGCACCGGGGCAGCGGTCGCGCTGCGGGACAGCAAGGACCGGGGCGGCCCGGTGCTGCTGTTCAGCCGGGCCCAGTGGCGGGGCTTCCTCGCCGGCGCCAAGAACGGGCAGTTCGACCTGACCTGAACCGGCGAGTGTCCGGGGCCGTCGGCATCGCGCCGGCGGCCCCGTCGCGTGTCCATCCGCGACAACCCTGTTGACCAGGGGGTCCCCCGATCGGTCGACGCCCGTCATCGATAGTCGAGTTTCACTTGCTGGGACCAGCGCCGCGCGTAACATGACGAAAGAGTGACGTGGAAGTTCCAGAGCGTGCTCGTCCGTCGCGTTTCGTCCGGGGGAACACCCATGCGGTTCCTGATCGTTCGCACCGACATCCGCACGGCCGCGGAGACCGACATGGCGGCCGTCTGGGCCGGCGGCGGCCGGCTGCGGGACGAGACGACCACGCCGGAGCCGCGCCGTCAGGTGGTGCACGCCGAGGACCGGGACGCCGCACTGCTGCTGGCCCGGGCGCTCTCCACCGTGGGCGCGGTCCGCGCCGGAAAGCAACGGGTCAAGGTACTCCCGATCGAGGACCGCGACCCGGGCGATCCGTACCGCTGGACCTGACCCGCACCCGACGTCCGTCGTGGTCGGACCGGCGCTCCCCCGCCGGGCCCCGTGCTCCATCCGTCCACGACGGCCCGTGTTCCCGGCCCGTGTCCGCCGCGGCAACGACGGTCACGGGCCGGGGCCCCGTCCGGCCGGGCCCGGGCTCAGCAGTGGCCGTCGAGCCAGCGGTGGATGAGGAACAGGGCGATCGAGGAGGGCGGCGGGAGGACCAGGCGGTTGCCCTCACCGACGTCGACCGGGTGGCCGGCGAGGGCCGTGCCGATCTCGCGCCGGGTGAACCAGCGGGCGTGGGCGATCTCCGCCGGGTCGACCCGGACCGGCTCGTCCGCGTCGGCCCGGGCCAGGAAGCCCAGCATCAGCGAGCCGGGAAACGGCCAGGCCTGGCTGCCCGCGTACGCGATCTCCTCGACCGCGACGCCCACCTCCTCGCTGACCTCGCGGAGCACGGCGGCCTCCGCCGACTCCCCCGGCTCGACGTAGCCGGCGAGGCAGGAGTAGCGGCGCTCGCCCGGGGTGCTCGCCCACATGGCGTTGTTGCCGAGCAAGCAGCGACCCTCCGGGCCGCCCACCCCGTCGTGCACCAGCACGATCATCGCCGGGTCGGTACGCGGCCAGACCCGGTCGCCGTCCGGGTCGATCCGCGACCACCCGGCCTCGTCCACCTGGGTCGGGTGCCCGGTGACCGAGGAGTAGCCGTGCCGGACGTGCCAGTTGAGCAGGGCGAGCGCGGTGGTGAAGATACCGGCGTCCCGGTCGACCAGCAGGTGACCCACCTCGCGCAGGCTGACCGCCCGGGTGTCGGGCAACTCCGGCAGCGGGCCGTCCACCGCGAAGACCGGTACGCCGTCCGGCTCCACGCCGAGGAACATCGGCACCGACCGGGGCACGGCCGGCAGGTCGCCGGAGTCGAGCAGCACCAGGGCCGGCGGGGCGGCCTCCCCACGGACCAGCGCGCGGCCCTCCTGCGTCGAGTCCAGCACCAGCACCCGGGCCCGCTCCCACGCCTCGGCGAGCCAACCCGGGTCGGTACGCCGATGCGCCGCCCGGTCCAGCGTGGACCGGGCGAGCGGCGGGGCGGTCTCTCCGCTCACGCCGGTTCCGTCCGGACCGCGGTCAGGGCGGCCAGCGGACCGGCGACCCGCTCGGCGTCGCCGAGCACCACGGTGACCGCCTTCGCCGGGGACAGGTAGCGGGCGGCCGCCTCGGCGACGTCGTCGGCCGTCGCCCTGGCCAGCCGGGCGGCGTGCTCGGCGAGGAAGTCCAGGCGCAGCCCGTTGCCGGCGTACGCGCTGGTCAGCGAGGCGAGCCCGGCCTGGGTGGACATGCCGAGCTGGAGCGTGCCGAGGGCGTACTGGCGGGCCTGCTCCAGCTCGTCCGGCTTGGGCGGCAGCGCGGCGAGCCGGCCCAGCTCGTACATGGTCTCCAGCAGCGCCGGAGCGGTCACCTCGGTGGCCACCTCGGCGGACGCGACCAGCACCGACCCGGCCACCGAGTGCTCGACCAGTGAGTGCGGGCCGTAGGTGTAGCCCTTGTCCTCGCGGATGTTCTCCACCCAACGGGAGGAGAAGTAGCCGCCGAAGAGCAGGTTGGCCAGTTGCAGCGCGGCGTGGTCGGGGTGGGTGCGCGGGACGGCCGGCAGGGCGACCCGCAGCGAGGACTGCACCGAGCCGGGCCGGTCGACCAGCAGCAGCGGGCCGGGCTCCAGCGGCGGGGCGGGCGGCAGCTCGGCCGGGTGGCCGTCGCCCTGCCACACCGAAAGGGCCTGTTCGGCGGCGTCCAGCGCGCGATCCGGGTGTACGTCCCCGACCAGCACCAGCACCGCACCGGCCGGGTGCACCCGCTCGGCGTGCAGCCGGCGCAGCGCGGGCGGCTTGACCGCGCGGACGTGCTCCGGCTCCGGCGTCTGCACCGCGTACGGGTGCTTGCCGTAGATCCGCTTGAGCAGGGCGGTGCGGGCCAGGTGCGCGGGCTGGCTCTGGGCGACCTGGATCCGGTCGATCAGCCGGTCCCGCTCGGTGCCGACCCAGTCCGCCGGGTAGGTGGCGTTGGTGAGGACGTCGGTGAGGATCTCCAACATCCGGCCCAGGCCGGTGGCCAGCCCGGCGCCGGAGAGCATCAGCCGGTCCGGGTCGAGGCCGGCGGACAGCCCGCCGCCGACCTTCTGCAGCTCGGCGGCGATCTGCGTGGCGGTCTTCGTCTCGGTGCCGGAGAGGATGGTCTGCGCGAGCATCGCGCCGCGGGCCAGGTGGGTACGGCCGAACGGCATCCAGAGCCGCAGCTCGACCAGGGGTACGGCGGGTCGGCGTACGGCGATCACGGTGAGCCCGTTGGCCAGCGTCCGCTCGGCCTGTTTGGGCAGCTTGAGCTTGCGGGTGGGCCCGAGCGGCGGCAGCGGCCGGGTCCCGGTCTCCACGGTTGCCGTCACTGGCCCTCCTCCGTTCGCGACTGCGGGGCTCGCAAACCCGGCTCACTCCTCGCGCTCACCGGGCTCTTCTTCGTTCGCGACTGCGGGGCTCGCAAACCCGGCTCACTCCTCGCGCTCACCGGGCCCGTCTTCGTTCGCGACTGCGGGGCTCGCAAACCCGGCTCACTCCTCGCGCTCACCGGGCACCGCCGGCGATGACCTCGATGGACGCGCGGCGCTCGGGCCGCAGGCTGGCGGCGGCGGCGCGTACCTGCTCCTCGGTGACCTCGCCCACCAGCCGGGGCAGCTCGTTGAGCAGGCCCGGCTCGCCGCGTTGCTGTTCGAGCACGGCCATCCGCAGCGCCCGGCCGAGCACCGCGTCGGTGTCCCGCAGCAGGTGGGTGGCCATGCGGGCCTGGGTGCGGTCCAGCTCGCCCTCGGTGAGCCCGTCGGTCGCGAGCCGGTCCAGCTCCTCGTCGATGGTGCGCAGCACCTTGTCGACGTCGCCGCCGGGTGGCAGGTGGGCCTGGAGCAACAGGGCGGTGGGGTCGCGCACGTCGAACGGGTCGCCCATGAAGCCGAGGTAGCCGCCGAGGCTGGTGACCGTGCGGTCGCGCTGGACCAACCGCTCGACCAGCCGGGAGGCATCCCCGTCGGTGAGCACCTCGGCCAGCACCACGTACGCCAGGTAGCCGGCGAAGTCGGTCACCGGGTCGGGCACCCGCCAGGCCCCGGCCACCGCCGGCAGCGGGGCCAGCTTGTCGGTGTACGACGTGCGTCGCTCGGCGGTCAGGTCCGGTTCGGCGAAGTCGGGACGCTCCGGCGCGGGCCGGGCCGGCACGTCGCCGAAGTGGCGCTCGATCAGCTCGGTCGCCTCGGCCACGTCGATGTCGCCGCTCACCGCCAGCACCGCGTTGCCGCTGGCGTAATAGCGGCGGAAGAAGTCGGCCGCGTCGGCGACGGTGGCCGACTCCAGGTCGTCGAAGGAGCCGTAGCCGTCGTGCGCGTTCGGGAAGGTGTCGAACATGACCGGCGGAAGGGTCAGCCAGGGGAACCCGCCGTACGGCCGGTTGAGCACGTTGACCCGGATCTCCTCCTTGACCACGTCGACCTGGTTGCGCAGGTTCTCCTCGGTCAGCCGGGGGCCGCGCATCCGGTCGGCCTCGAGGAAGAGCGCCCGTTCGAGGGCGTTGCTCGGCAGCGTCTCGAAGTAGTCGGTGTAGTCCAGGTGGGTGGAGCCGTTGAAGGTGCCCCCGGCGCCCTGCACGTGCCGGAAGTGGGCCAGCTTCTCCAGGTTCTCCGAGCCCTGGAACATCAGGTGTTCGAAGAGGTGCGCGAAGCCGGTACGCCCCTCGGGCTCGGAGCGGATGCCGACGTCGTAGACCACCGCCACCCCGTTCACCGGGGCGCTGCGGTCGGGGGTGAGCACCACCCGCAGGCCGTTGTCGAGGGTGAACCGCTCGACCGGGTACGTCGTCGCTGGAATCTTCGCTCTGCGCGTCGGCACGAGATCGACCTTAACGCGCCGGCACCCCACGTACCGGGGTCCTGCCGGCAGCGGCGGACGGCGTCGCCGGCGTGCTCCGGACCGTGGCGGCAGCCGAGGGGCCGACCGGTGCCGCAAACCCGACCATACGGGTAGGAGTTGCGGGGAATTCTGAGATGGGTCTTGACGCCGCTCCGACCTTGCTCCACTGTTCCTACTAACTAAGTAGGAATACTGGGATTGGACACACGATGAGACGCCTCCCCTTCCGTCGGCTGGTCTCCCTGGCCACCCTCGCCGTCGTCGGCGCGGCCACCCTGGGCACCACCGCGGCCTGCGGCGACGACTCCGACGCCGCTGCCGGCTCCGGGCCGGTGACCCTGCGGCTGGGCTACTTCCCGAACATCACCCACGCCCCGGCCGTGGTCGGCGTGGAGAAGGGGATCTTCAAGGAGAAGCTCGGCAGCGGCGTGACCCTGGAGACCAAGACCTTCAACGCCGGCCCGGCGGCCATCGAGGCGATCTTCTCCGGCGCGCTGGACGCCACGTACATCGGTCCGAACCCGACGGTGAACGCCTTCTCCAAGTCCAAGGGCGAAGCGGTCCGCGTCGTCTCCGGCGCCGCCTCGGGCGGGGTGGCGCTGGTGGTGAAGCCGGAGATCACCTCGGTCGAGCAGCTGCGCGGCAAGAAGATCGCCACCCCGCAGCTCGGCAACACCCAGGACGTGGCGCTGCGCTACTGGCTCAAGGAGAAGGGCCTGAAGACCACCAAGGAGGGCGGCGGCGACGTACAGGTCGTCCCGCAGGAGAACGCGCAGACGGTGGAGACCTTCACCAGCGGCGCGATCGACGGCGCCTGGGTGCCCGAGCCGTACGTCTCCCGGCTGGTCAACGCCGGCGGCAAGGTGCTCGTCGACGAGCGCGACCTCTGGCCGGACAAGAAGTTCGTCATCACCAACCTGATCGTCAGCACCAAGTTCCTCAAGGCCCACCCCGACGTGGTGAAGAAGCTGGTCGAGGGGCAGGTCGCCGCGAACGACTTCGTCAACACCAAGCCGGAGGAGGCCCAGCAGGCCGTCTCCGACCACATCGGCAAGATCACCGGCAAGCCGCTGGACGTCAAGCTGATCAAGCAGGCATGGCCCACCCTGGAGTTCACCAACGACCCGATCGCGTCCTCGCTGAAGACCGGCCTGGACCACGCGGTCGCCGTCGAGCTGACCCAGCCGGTCGACCTGAACGGCCTCTACGACCTGACGTACCTCAACGAGGTGCTCAAGGCGCAGGGCGAGCCCGAGGTCAGCCAGCCGTGACGGCGACCACCACCACGTCCCGCGGCGCGACCGGCTCGGTCGCGCTGCAGGGCGTGACCAAGGTGTACGGCCACGGCGACAACGCCGTCCTGGCCCTGGACGGGGTGTCGCTGGACGTCGCCCCCGGCGAGTTCGTCTGCCTGGTCGGCGCCTCCGGCTGCGGCAAGAGCACGCTGCTCAACCTGGTCGCCGGGCTGGACCGGCTCAGCGGCGGGCGGATCGAGCTCGGCGACGGGGTCAATCCCGGCCTGATGTTCCAGGAGCCGGCGCTCTTCCCCTGGCTCACCGTCGACGCCAACGTCGAGGTGCCGTTGAAGCTGCGCGGGCTACCCCGGCCGGAGCGCCGGGCGAAGGTTGCCGAACTGCTGCGTACCGTCCACCTCGCTGACTTCGGCCGCAAGCGCCCGCACCAGCTCTCCGGCGGGATGCGGCAACGGGTGGCGCTGGCCCGCACCCTCGCCCTGGACACTCCGGTGCTGCTGATGGACGAGCCGTTCGGCGCGCTCGATGCGATGACCCGGGACATCCTCCACGACGAGCTGGAACGCATCTGGTCCGAGCGGCAGCTCAGCGTGCTCTTCGTGACCCACAACGTCCGCGAGGCGGCCCGCCTCGCCGACCGGATCATCCTGCTCTCCAGTCGGCCCGGCCGGATCATCTGGTCCACCCGGGTCGACGTGCCCCGGCCCCGACGCATCGACTCCCCGGAGATCGCGTCCATCGCCGCCGAGGTCACCGACCGCCTGCGTACGGAGGTAGGCCGCCATGGCCAGTGACACGCTCGCCGGGATCCCGCGTACCGACGCGGAGATCTCCGGACTGGACGCGCTGGAGATCGCCGGCCGGGAGAAGGGGCCGTCCCGGCTGCGCCGCACCTGGTCGGCGACCTGGCCGAAGCTGGCCGCGCTCGCGCTGGCCATCGGCATCTGGCAGGCGGTGGTCTGGACCGGCTGGAAGGACCCGTGGGCGCTGCCCGGGCCGGCCGTGGTCTTCGCGGACCTGGGCCACTATCTCGTCAGCCCCGCGCTCTGGGACGGCCTCGCCACCACGGCCCGGCGGGCCGCCGTCGGCTTCGCCGCCGCGGTCGCCGTCGGGTTGCTGCTCGGCCTGGCCGTGGCCCGGGTGAAGGTGCTCCGGGCCGCGCTCGGCTCGATGATCACCGCGTTGCAGACCATGCCGTCGATTGCCTGGTTCCCGCTCGCCATCCTGCTGTTCCAGCTCAGCGAGCAGGCGATCTTCTTCGTGGTGGTGCTGGGCGCCGCCCCGTCGGTCGCCAACGGCGTGATCCACGGCGTCGACTACGTACCGCCGCTGCTGGTCCGGGCCGGCCGGAACCTCGGCGCCCGCGGGCTCGGCCTCTACCGGTACGTCATCGCGCCGGCCGCGCTGCCGGCCATCGTCGCCGGGCTGAAGCAGGGCTGGGCGTTCGCCTGGCGCAGCCTGATGGCCGGCGAGCTGCTGGTCGTCATCGCCACTCGCACGTCGATCGGCGCCCAGCTCACCTACGCCCGGGAACTCAACGAGGCACCCCGGCTGATGGCCATCATGATCGTCATCCTGGTGGTCGGTCTGCTGGTCGATTCCGCCTTCGGCGCCGCCGACAAGGCGATCCGGCGCCGGTGGGGCGTGCTGGACCAGGCCGGAAACTGAGACGTGTACGTCTCCGCCCGCGCCGACTATGCGCTCCGGGCCATGCTCGCCGTCGCCGACGCCGCCGGTCCCGCCGGCGACGGGGGGTACGGCGGCGGCGAGCTGGTCAAGGCGGCGAACCTGGCCGCAAGCCAGGGCATCCCGCTCAGCTTCCTCCAGGTCATCCTGCTCGACCTGCGTCGGGCCGGGCTGCTGCACAGCCACCGCGGCACCGAGGGCGGCTACGCGCTGTCCCGCCCCGCGGCGGAGATCACCGTCGGCGACGTGCTGCGCGCCGTCGGCGGCACGCTGACCAGCGTGCGGGGCCTGCCGGCGCAACGCGCCGGCTACCGAGGGGTGGCCACCGCGCTGCGGGACGTCTGGCTGGCGGTGGACGGGGCGATCGCCCTGGTGGTCGACCGGACCACCCTCGCCGACCTGCTGGCCGACCACCAGGATGACGATCATGATGGCCATCAGCCGGGGTGCCTCGTTGAGTTCCCGGGCGTAGGTGAGCTGGGCGCCGATCGACGTGCGAGTGGCGATGACGATGGCCAGCAGCAGCACGGCGATC
>NZ_QGGF01000398.1 GCF_003857015.1 Micromonospora globispora
GAGCAGGACCGCCCAGCGCCGGACCGGCTGGGCGGAACCGACCGGCGGGATGGTGGCCGCGCGGACCAGCTCGGCGAGCACGCCGAGCAGCGCGGCCGCGGCCGCGTACACCCCGGCGGGCAGGCCGGTGATGATGGCGGCCACGGCGCTGACCGTCGCGCCGCCCACCACGGCCACGCTCGCGTACGGCAGGTACTGCGGGACGTGTCGGCGGACCAGCGCCACCGTGGCCAGCCCGAGGCTGGACGCGGCCAGCGCGGCGGTGAGCACCACCTGCGGCGAGCGGCCGAACTCGGCGGCCAGGGCGGCCACCGCACCCGGGAGCGCGAGCAGGGCGGCACCCGCCGCCGCGCCGCCGACCTGCACCAGATGCGGGGGCATCCCCTCGGTTTCGATGTCGTCCACGAGCGCCGGGGCGAGCATCCGGGCCAGGGCGGCCACCACGATCCCGATCAGCGCGATGCTGCCGAGCGCCAGCGCGGTGGTCCACGGGCGGACCAGCCCGGCGCCGGCCGCGTGCAGGGCCACCACCCCGGCCACCGTGGCCCGGGACAGGGCCGCCCGGGGGTCGATCGACGACACCGCGGCCATGCCGAAGACCGCGGCGACGGTGGCTCCCACCAGCACCGGCGACCACCAGGGCAGGTCGAAGGCGGCCGGGGTGCCGATGGTGGCGAGCACGACGGCCGCCCCGGCGACGTCGTACTTCCAGGCCGGCGGTAGCAGGATGCCGGCGGCGACGGCCAACAGCGCCAGCGCGACGGGCGCCTGCCAGGTCGACCCGCCGGTCGGCGCGGCCGGCCAGCCGGTGAGGTCACCGGCCCAGATCGGACCGGGAGTGGCGAGTACGCCGACCCCGCCGCGCAGCGCGCTCCAACCGGCGATCAGGCCGATCAGGGTGCCGCCGACCGCGATGCCGAGGATCGGCCCGCGGCGCCACTCCTCCGGCATCGCCCGTGCCGCCACGGCGACCAGCAGCACCAGCGCCGCCGCGACCACGAGCTGCCCGCCGGGAGCCAGCACGGCGGCGATCCGGACCAGAGTCGCGATCAGCGCGGCGGTGGTCGCGGCGGCGGCCAGGTCGGCACCGTCCAGGGTGAGGTCCGGGCGTCGGCCCCGGTCGATGGACGGGGCGAGGAAGAGCAGCAGCGCGGCGACCAGCAGCAGTGCGCCGACCCAGGCATCGGCGGCGGTGGTCCCGGGCGACCCGAACGCGGCGGCGGCGACCCCCACCGCTCCCAGGACCGTCCCGACGGTGTGCGGCATGCTGAGGTGCCGTTGCGCCACCTGAAGGATGGCCGCGTACCCGAGGGTCACGCAGACGCCGAGGAAGCTCGCCGCGAGGATCGGGACGGTGACGTCACGGATGCTGGCCGCGGTCGGGGTCGGGTCGGGGGGCACGGTGGCGGCGACGAACGCGGCGACCGCCCCCGGCAGCGCGAACGCCGCCCCGCCGGCGGCCCAACCGGCGACCACGTCGGCCGGCGACGGGGCGGTCCGGAGCCGCGGGCTGAGCGAGATCAGCGCGCCGGCCAGGAAGAGGGTGACCAGCGCGGCGGAGGTCAGCGCCGGCCGGGCGAGCGCCGCGCCGGCGCCGATCAGGCCCAGTGTGGCCGCGGTGACGGCGTGGACCTGCGCGGTGCGTTCGGTGCCCGCCGAGAGCCCGAGGATCCCGATGCCCACCGCGGTCAGCAGCATCGGCCAGGCGGCGGCCGTCCAGCCCAGCCCGAGGGAGGCCGGCACCGCGAGCGCGGTCAGGGCCGCCCCGACCACCGCGAAGTCCCGGCGGATCTCCGGCGGCAGTGCGATCACGGCCGCGATGGTCAGCAGGAAGGCGCTGGCGGCGAGCTGCCAGCCGGTCGGGCCGACCGCCGCCGCGAGCTCGGTGTGCCACCGGTCCAGGTCCGCCGACCAGGCGGGCAGCGACGCGCGGACCGGGGCGAGCCCGGTGCGCAGCGCACCACCGGCCACCACCAGGCCGCTGACCGTCAGGGCGATCGCCGAGGCGAACTGCGGCCCACGCCGGATTTCCTCCGGTACGGCCCGCACGACCAGTCCGGTGAGGGTGATGACCGCCGCGATGAGCAGCAGCGACCGGCCCGGGTAGGCGACCGAGGCGATCCGGCCCAGCGCACCGATCGCCGCGAGGGTGACGATGCCGGCGCCGACGTCGGGCAGCGGCGGTCGACGCAGCACCAGCGTGCCGGCCAGCCCGACCAGCGAGGCGAGCAGCAGCACGGCGCCCGCGCCGGTGGCGGCCGGAACGGTGTCGGCGCGCAGCAGCGCGGTGGCCGCGTACGCCAGGGCGACGGCGACCGCCGCACCGTGCAGTACCCAGGTCAGCTCGCGCAGCCAGGGCACCGGGCGGACCGGATCGGGCGCCGCGCCGGCGACCCCCGCGTCGACTACCGCGTCGGCCTCCTCCGGGTCCGTCTCCGGGCGCCCCTCGGCGGAACGCTGCCGGGGCGCGGCCGCCGGCGGAGGCGGCGGAGGCAGGTCCCGCCGGACCGGTCGTTCGAGGGCCACCGCTGAGCGGGCCAGCGCGAGGTCGATGACCGCGACCGCGGTGAGCGCCAGCGCCCAGCCCGTCGGACCGGTGACCCGGTCGTACCCGAACAGCGGCAGCACCGGCTGCGCGGCGAGCACCGTGGCGAACCGCGGCGCGCGTAGCCCGGTCCACTGCGCGTACCCGAAGGCGACCGCGGTGGTGACCAGGAAGATGGAGCCGGCGAAGGCCGAGCCGGAGGCGGCGCCGCCGATCCGGTCGACCGCCCAGAGCGCGTACCCGGCCAGCGGCACCAGCAGCAGGCCGACCGCGGCGATGGTCTCCGCGGTCGAGGTGAGCCCGCGCCGGGCCAGCACCGGCGGGGCGAGCAGCATCAGCACCGTCGCGATGAGCAGCACGCCCAGCCGGGCGAGCGCGTCCATCGAACTGGTCGCCACCGCGGCGAAGACCACCGCGGCCACCCCGAGCAGCAGCGCGCCGAGCCCGAGCGGGATGTTCTGCACCTCCCGGGACGACGCCTCCGGCGGGTGCTCCGGGTCGTCGACGTCCAGCCACCGGGCGGCGGCCGGGGCGTCGGCGCAGCACGCGGCGGGGACGAGTGGCCTGCTTAATCCGTTCCTCGCCGGCGTGCGCGAGGATGTCCCGCTGGAAGAGCGCGGCCTGCATCTTCGCGGCGAGCTGCCGCTGCTCGGCGGCGATGGCGGCCTCCCGGGCCTTCATCTCCGCGATGGACCGCTCGATCTCCGCCAAGTGCTCGATCCACTGGGGCTGGTCCGCGCCGCAGTGCGGGCACTGGGCGGCCGGCTTGATCTCCCGGCCGCACGAGGCGCACTTGAAGACTTGCACGACACCCCTCCGTCCGGCCGGCCCGCACTGTGGACCTCCACTGTCGCAGCATGCCCTGACGAAGCGGGGATTTCGACAGTTGCCGGCGGGTTCGGGGCAACAAATGACAGCGGCCGGCCGTGGAGCAGCTCCACGGCCGGCCGTTCGGGGGTCGAAGGGGTCAGGGGCGGCCGAGGCCGCGGTACTCCCAACCCGCCTGGGTCCACAGTGTGGAGTCGAGGCAGTTGCGGCCGTCCACCACCTTGCGGCCGCTGACCAGCTCGCCGAGGGCAACCGGGTCGGCGTTGCGGAACTCCGCCCACTCGGTCAGCACGCAGACCAGGTCGGCGCCGCTGACGGCGTCGTTCATGGTCTCCTCGTACGTCAGCTCGGGCACGGCCCGGCGGGCGTTCTCCATGCCCTGCGGGTCGAACACGTGCACGTCCGCGCCGGCCTTGCCGAGCAGCGCGGCGACCGCCAGCGCCGGGGCGTCCCGGACGTCGTCGGTGTTGGGCTTGAAGGTGGCGCCGAGCACGGCGATCCGGGTGCCGGAGAGGTCCGGGCCGGCCGGGCCGGACCGGCGGCCGAGCAGCTCGGCGGCGAGCTGGACCACCCGGGTGCGGCGGCGCAGGTTGATCAGGTCGACCTCGTGCAGGAAGCGGAGCGCCTCACCGGCGCCGAGCTCCTGGGCGCGGGCCTGGAAGGCGCGGATGTCCTTGGGCAGGCAGGCGCCGCCGAAGCCGAGACCGGCCTGCAGGAAGCGGTTGCCGATCCGCGGGTCGTACCCGATGGAGCGGGCCAGCTGGGTGACGTCGCCGCCGGCGGCCTCGCAGACCTCGGCCATCGCGTTGATGAAGGAGATCTTGGTGGCCAGGAAGGCGTTCGCGGCGACCTTGACCAGCTCGGCGGTGGCGAAGTCGGTGACCACCAGGGGCACCTCGCGGTCCTCCGTGGCAGCCAGGTCGAAGACGCCCTTGTGGGCGGCGTAGAGCATGCCGTTGGCCCACTCGCTCTTGACGCCGACCACGATCCGGTTGGGGCGCAGCACGTCGTCGACGGCGAAGCCCTCCTGGAGGAACTCGGGGCTCCACGCCACCTCGACGCCGAGGTCGGCCGGGGTGTGCTTGCCGACCAGCTGCTCGACCCACTCGGCGGTGCCCACCGGCACGGTGGACTTGCCGACGATCAGGGCCTTGCGGGTCAGGTGCTGGGCCAGGCTGGTCACCGACGCCTCGACGTACGACAGGTCGGCGCCCATGCCGTCGGCCCGCTGCGGGGTGCCCACGCAGATGAAGTGGACGTCACCGAACTCGGCGGTCTCGGCGATGTCGGTGCTGAAGCGCAGCCGGCCGGCGGCCATGTTGCGCCGGAGCAGCTCGTCCAGGCCGGGCTCGTGGATCGGCACCTCGCCGGCGTTCAGCTTGGCGATCTTCTCGGCGTCGACGTCGTAGCCCAGCACCTCGTAGCCGAGCTCGGCGTAGCAGATGGCGTACGTCGCACCGAGGTAGCCGGTGCCGAGGAAGGTCACCCGGGGCCGCGCCGCGCCGGAGGGCGGGGTCACCGCGGCGATGGCCGGCATCGGCTGGGTGTTCGGGTACGGGATCGTCACGCCTGTCTTCTCCGCTCGCACTGGCGGCGCTTCGTTGCGTCGCAATCTGCTGCGGCGCCTGGCCGGGCACCGGTGGGGGACTATTCATGTGGTCGCCGGTCGGCGTCAACGCCTGTCACGCACGAGCCTACGCGGCGGTAAGGAGCACCAGAACCCCGGTCGCTATCCTTCACCCTGCGCGGTCGGCGGTTCATACGGCGCTACGGACCTGCGCATGATAGCGGTGAAGGGGAGGGGCCGACATGGCCGCAGAGCAGTCGTTCGACGTCTACCGGTTGCCCGAGGAGCACGAGGCGATCCGGGAGGCGGTCCGTGAGGTCTGTGCGGCGAAGGTGGCTCCGCACGCCGCCGAGGCGGACGAGACCGGTGAGTTCCCGAAGGCGTCGTACGACGCCCTGCGGGCCGCCGATTTTCACGCCCCGCACATCCCGGTCGAGTACGGGGGTGCCGGGGCAGATGCGCTGGCCACGGCCATCGTGATCGAGGAGGTGGCCCGGGCCTGTGCCTCGTCCTCGCTGATCCCGGCGGTGAACAAGCTGGGCACCATGCCGCTGATCCTGGCCGGGTCGGAGGAGCTCAAGCGGAAGTACCTGACCAGGGTCGCCTCCGGCGACGCGATGTTCTCGTACTGCCTCTCGGAGCCGGAGGCGGGCAGCGACGCCGCCTCGATGACCACGAAGGCGGTCCGGGACGGCGACCACTGGGTGCTCAACGGCGTCAAGCGGTGGATCACCAACGCCGGCGTCTCCGAGTACTACACCGTCTTTGCTGTGACCGATCCCACAGCCCGCTCGCGGGGCATCTCCGCCTTCGTGATCGAGAAGTCGGACGAGGGCGTCAGCTTCGGCGCGCCCGAGAAGAAGCTCGGCATCAAGGGGTCGCCGACCCGCGAGGTCTACTTCGACAACGTCCGGATCCCGGCCGACCGCATGATCGGCGCCGAGGGCACCGGCTTCGCGACCGCGATGAAGACCCTGGACCACACCCGGGTCACCATCGCCGCCCAGGCCGTCGGCATCGCCCAGGGCGCCCTCGACTACGCCAAGGGCTACATCCAGGAGCGCAAGCAGTTCGGCAAGCCGGTGGCCGACTTCCAGGGCATCCAGTTCATGCTCGCCGACATGGGCATGAAGCTGGAGGCGGCCCGGCAGCTCACCTACGCGGCGGCCGGCAAGTCCGAGCGCGGCGACGCGGACCTGACCTACTTCGGCGCCGCGGCGAAGTGCTTCGCCTCGGACGCCGCCATGGAGATCACCACCGACGCGGTGCAGCTGCTCGGCGGGTACGGCTACACCCGCGACTACCCGGTCGAGCGGATGATGCGGGACGCGAAGATCACCCAGATCTACGAGGGCACCAACCAGGTCCAGCGCATCGTCATGGCCCGGCAGCTGCTCAAGGGCTGACCGGACCGACAGCGGTACGGGCGGGCGGGCCGGAGTTCCGGCCCGCCCGCGGCTGTCATCGGGTCTCGGTGCCCTCCGGTCGGGTGGTGGCGCGCGGCGGCGCGGACCACGGCGACTCGCCGCTGGTACGGCGGGGCAGGGGTTCGGTGGGGGTCGGTTCGGGATAGCCGAGGGTGAGCGGGGCGGTGTTCTGCTCGGTCTTCGTGCCGGACGGCGGCCAGTCACTGAGCGAGAAGGTGTTCTCGGTCGGCTGGTCGGCCGAGGTCAGCTCCGCCTCGGCCGCCGGCTTCTCGGGCCACCGCCGCCACCGCTGACCGCTGAAAACCGCCATCAGCAGCAGTACGCCGATCAGGAACAGGCTGCCGTTCTGCACCGGCTGGCGCAGCGGCAGGGGGTCGCCGAACGCCTTCCAGTTCTCGGGGATCCGGTCGAGGACGTTGAACGGCGCGACGAACAGCCCGACGTACGGGCTGATCAGCAGCAGCCCGGCGACGAGCGGACCGAGCGGCGAGAAGCGCAGCGTGCCGAGCAGGCCGAGCAGGATGCCGGCGACGCCGAGGTAGACGGCCGGCTCGATCAGGTTGGGCGTGGTGGCCGAATGGATCTCGACCCAGCGGTTCACGGTCTGGCCAGACCCGTCCTGACCGAGGGTGACGAGCACCCAGGTGAGCGGCGCCACCACCAACCCGACGAGGAAGCTCCAGAGATGTCGCATCCGCGCACCGTACCGTTTTCGGCATGACAGATCACCCCTCCACCGGCCCGCTGGGCAAGCCGACCTCGTACTCCCGGGTCACGCTCAGCCGGATCATGACCGCCGTCGATGTCAATCTGTACGGGACCGTGCACGGTGGGGTACTGATGAAGTTCGTCGACGACGTGGCCGGGGCGGCCGCGGCCCGGCACAGCGGCGGCACGGCGGTCACCGCGTCGATCGACGAGATCGTGTTCTCCGAGCCGGTCCGGGTCGGTGACCTGGTGCACGCGCACGCCCAGGTGAACTGGACCGGCAACACCTCGATGGAGGTCGGGGTGAAGGTGGTCGCCGAGCGCTGGGACTCGGCCGAGGACGAGCCGGTCCGGGTGGCCACCGCGTACCTGGTCTTCGTCGGCGTCGACGTGGGCGGCGCGCCGCGGGCGGTCCGGCCGGTGATCCCGGAGACCCCCGAGGACGAGCGCCGCTACCGGGAGGCGGAGATCCGCCGCGCCCACCGGCTGGCCCGGCGACGGGCGATCCAGGCGCACCGGGCGGGCTGAGGGCGGCCCACATACCTGCTGTTCAGGGCATGTGGGCTGGCCACGCCCCCTCACCGGTACCCGGTGCGGAGAATGGCCCTGCGGGGTAGGGCAAGATGGCGCCACGGCCCATGCACAGTGTCGTGACGGGGCCTCAGGGAGGGTGGAGCAGTGGGTGACGTGCTGTGGACGCCGCCGGCGGACGTGCGTGAGCGGTCCCGGATCGGCGACTACCTGCGCTGGCTGGCCGAGCACCGGGGGCTGGAGTTCGCCGACTACGACGCGCTGTGGCGCTGGTCGGTCACGGACCTCGACGCGTTCTGGCGGTCGATCTGGGACTACTTCGAGGTCGTGGCGCACACGCCGCCGACCGCCACGCTGACCGACCGGGCGATGCCCGGCACGCGCTGGTTCCCCGGCGCCACGCTCAACTATGCGGAGAACGTGCTGCGGATGCCGGGCCGGGGCGACGACGACCCGGTGGTGATCGCCCACGGGCAGACCCGGGCGCCGGTCACGTTGACCGCCGGGCAGCTGCGCGAGCAGGTCCGCCGGGTGGCGGCCGGGCTGCGCCGGCTCGGCGTCGGCCAGGGCGACCGGGTGGCCGCGTACTCGCCGAACATCCCGGAGACGTTCGTCCTGCTGCTCGCCACCAGCAGCCTCGGTGCGATCTTTTCCTCCTGCGCCCCGGAGTTCGGCACCCGCAGCGTCACCGACCGCTGGCAGCAGATCGAGCCGAAGGTGCTGGTCGCTGTCGACGGCTACCGGTACGGCGAGAAGCCGGTCGACCGGCGCGGCGAGGTGGCCGCCATCCGGGCCGCCCTGCCGTCGCTGCAGCACACCGTCGGCATCGCGTACCTCGACCCGGCCGGTACTGACGGCCATAATTCGGCCTCCGCGCTGCTAGGCGGCGCTCCGGACCGAATGAAGGCCGCGCCAGGGGGCGCGATCTCCTGGGATGAGCTGGCCGCCGAGACCGACGAGCCGCTGACCTTCACCCCGGTGCCGTTCGACCACCCGCTCTACGTGCTCTACTCCTCGGGCACCACCGGGCTGCCCAAGCCGATCGTGCACGGCCACGGGGGCATCCTGCTGGAGCACCTGAAGATGCTCGCCCTGCACCACGACCTGGGCCCGGCGGACCGGTTCTTCTGGTTCACCACCACCGGCTGGATGATGTGGAACTTCCTGGTCTCCGGGCCAGCGGTGGGCGCGGCGATCGTGCTCTTCGACGGTAACCCGGGCCACCCGGACCTGGGCGCGCTCTGGCGGATGGCGGCGGAGACCGGCACCACGTACTTCGGCACCTCGGCGCCGTTCCTGCTGGCCTGCCGCAAGGCGGGCGTGGTGCCCAGGGACATCGCGGACCTCTCCGCGTTGCGCGGCGTCGGCTCAACCGGCGCGCCGCTGCCCCCCGAGGGCTTTACCTGGGTGTACGAGAACGTCGGCGACCGCCTCCAGCTCCAGTCCCTCTCCGGCGGCACCGACGTGTGCACCGGCTTCGTCGGCGGCGTGCCGCTGCTGCCGGTGCACGCCGGTGAGATCACCTGCCGGGCGCTGGGCGCCAAGGTGGAGGCCCGCTCCGCCGACGGCACCCCGGTCATCGGGCAGCTCGGCGAGCTGGTGGTCACCGAGCCGATGCCGAGCATGCCGGTGGGCTTCTGGAACGACCCCGAGGGCACCCGTTACCGGGAGGCGTACTTCGAGCTCTACCCGGGCGTGTGGCGACACGGCGACTGGATCACCATCAACGACCGGGGCGGCTGCGTGATCACGGGTCGCTCCGACGCCACCCTGAACCGGGGCGGCGTGCGGCTGGGCACCGCCGAGTTCTACTCCGTGGTGGAGGGGCTGGACGAGGTCGTCGACTCGGTGGTGGTGCACCTGGAGGACGACGAGGGCGGCGCCGGCGAGCTGCTGCTCTTCGTGGTGCTCGCCGAGGGGCTGGAGCTGGACGACGACCTGCGCAAGAAGATCTCTCGCGAGCTGCGGACCTCCCTCTCGCCGCGGCACGTGCCCGACGAGATCCACCAGGTCCGGGCCGTCCCGCGCACCCTGTCGGCGAAGAAGCTGGAGGTGCCGGTGAAGAAGATCCTCACCGGTACGCCGGTGGACAACGCCGCCGCCAAGGGCGCCCTGGCCAACCCGGAGTCCCTCGGCGCGTTCGCCACCTTCGCCCAGCGCCGGGCCCACACCGACGAGTCGACCCCCGCCTGACCGCTACCACCCTCGGCTGGGGCGGGCGGTCAGGCGAGGGTGCGGGTGACCTTCTCGCTCGCCGTGCGGGCGTCGAGACGGGACTTGTCGAGGTTGCCGCAGAGGACGAGGCTGGCGCCGGCGGTGAACGGCGCCAGGAGCCAGTCGACCGGGTCGGGGTGAGCTGCCGCGTCGACCAGGATCCGGTCGCCCGGGGTGAGGCAGAGCTCCGTGGCGCGCTCCGTCGCGCGGGCCAGCAGGTCGGCGTCCGCCTCGCCGCCGGTCGGGTACGGGGTGAAGTGGTCGCCGTGGCCGCGTACCTCGACGACGTAGTCGGCGAAGCCGGGCGGCACCTGCCGCAGCGGGGCGGCGAACGGGGCGAGCGCGAGGACGTACCGCTCGCCGGCCGACCAGGCGTCCGCCTCGCCGACCCGGTCCGCGGTCGCGAAGAGCACGTCCACGTCACCCGGCGTGTCGGTCACCGTCAGCCCCGCTGACCAGCAGCCGAGCAGCACCGCGGCGGTCTGCCAGTGCGGCGGCAGCAGCACGCCGGCCCGGTCGCCGGGGGAGAGGGCCAGCTCGTCGACGAGCAGGTTGGCCGTCTTGGCCACCCAGTTCGCCAGCGTCGCGCCGGAGAGTTCGGTCCGCTCGCCGGTCGCATCGTCGTACCAGGTCAGCAGCGGTCGGGTCGGGTCGGCCGCGATCGCGGCCGCGAAGACCCGGGCAATGTTGTCGGCCATCGGCGCGAACGATACGCCGTTGCCGCCCGTACTCGATGACAAGGACAAGTCGGCGTACCGTCGGGTCGCAGTAAGCGTCGGGACCCCGCTCCGGCGTAGGCTTGCCCACAGTGTTGTTCGCCACAGACCCAGCCTGAGGAGTCGCCCAGTGACCGCCGGTCGCCCGCCCCGCGTGCTCATCGACGCCACGAGTGTCCCCGCCGACCGTGGCGGCGTCGGTAGATACGTCGATGGCCTGCTCGGCGCCCTCGGCAAGGTCTGCGGGTCCGCCGTCGACCTGGTCGTGGTGAGCCTCCGCACCGATCTTGAGCGCTACACCCGGATGCTGCCCGGGGCCGAGGTCATTCCCGCGCCGGCCGCCGTCGCGCACCGTCCCGCCCGGCTCGCCTGGGAGCAGACCGGCCTGCCGCTGCTGGCCCAGCAGGTGAGCGCGGAGGTGCTGCACTCGCCCTTCTACACCTGCCCCCTGCGGGCGGGGTGTCCCGTCACGGTCACCGTGCACGACGCGACCTTCTTCACCGAGCCGGAGCATTACGACAAGTCCCGCCGGACGTTCTTCCGCAGCGCGATCAAGACCTCGCTGCGCCGGGCGGACCGGGTGATCGTGCCGAGCAAGGCCACCCGCGACGAGCTGATCCGGCTCCTCGACGCCGATCCGACCCGGATCGACGTCGCGTACCACGGCGTCGACCACGCGGCCTTCCACGCGCCGAGCGAGGAGGAGAAGGCCCGGGTCCGGGCCCGGCTGGGGCTGGGCAGCAGCAGCTACATCGCGTTCCTCGGGGCCAAGGAGCCGCGCAAGAACGTCCCCAACCTGATCCGCGGCTGGGCCCGCGCGGTGGGCGACCGGACCGACCCGCCGGCCCTGGTCATCGCCGGCGGCCAGGGGCACGACGACGACATCGACCGCGCGGTCGCCGAGGTGCCGTCGCACCTGCGGCTGCTCCGCCCGGGCTACCTGCGCTACGCCGACCTGCCCGGCTTCCTCGGCGGCGCGCTGGTCGCCGCCTACCCGTCGTACGGGGAGGGCTTCGGCCTGCCGATCCTGGAGGCGATGGCGTGCGCCGCGCCGGTGCTGACCACGCCGCGCCTCTCCCTGCCCGAGGTGGGCGGTGACGCGGTGGCCTACACCAGCGAGGACCCGGACCAGATCGCCACGGATCTGGCCGCCCTGCTGGACGACGAGCACCGCCGGCTCTCGCTGGCCAAGGCCGGCTTCGACCGGGCCAAGGAGTTCACCTGGGAGTCCAGCGCCGAGGTGCACGTCGCGGCGTGGAGCCGGGCGCGTTCCTGAGTGTCTGCTACCGGACCCGGGCGAGCCCGGGTCCGGGGCCCGAGGCTTCGGGCATGATGTGCTGATGTTCTACGCCGTCATCCCGGCGGGTGGCAGTGGCACACGGTTGTGGCCGCTGTCCCGTGCGGGCCATCCCAAGTTCCTCCACCCGCTGACCGGTACGCCGGCCTCGCTGCTCCAGGCGACGGTGGACCGACTGGCGCCGCTGACCACACCGGAGCGCACGCTGGTGGTCACCGGGGCCGCGCACGTCGCGGCGGTGGCCCGGCAACTGGCTGGCCTGCCGGAGGAGAACATCCTCGTCGAGCCGTCGCCGCGCGACTCCTGCGCGGCGATCGCGCTGGCCGCCGCGGTGATCGCGCTGCGCGAGCCGGAGGCGGTGATGGGCTCGTTCGCCGCCGATCACCTGATCGGTGACCCGGGCCGTTGGGCGGAGACGGTGCGTCAGGCGATCCGCGGTGCCGAGCAGGGCCTGCTGATGACGGTGGGCATCACGCCGACCCGGCCGGAGACCGGCTACGGCTATCTCGAGACCGGGGAGCCGGTCGGGGACGGCCCACTGCGCCCGGTGATCGAGTTCAAGGAGAAGCCGGCCGCTGAGGTCGCCGAGGGGTACGTCCGCTCCGGACGGCACCTCTGGAACGCGAGCATGTTCGTCTGGCGGGTGGACGCCTTCCTGGCCGAACTGGCCCGGCAGCAGCCGGCGCTGCACGCGGGGGTCACCGCCATCGCGGCCGCCTGGGGCACCCCCGAGCAGGACGATGTCCTCGGCACCGTCTGGCCGACCCTGCCGAAGATCTC
The DNA here is from genome assembly GCF_003857015.1 of Micromonospora globispora. Lineage (GTDB taxonomy): Bacteria > Actinomycetota > Actinomycetes > Mycobacteriales > Micromonosporaceae > Micromonospora > Micromonospora globispora. The sequence goes on from NZ_QGGF01000398.1 coordinate 12,614, forward strand.
CGTCGACTACGCGGTGATGGAGGGTGCGGCGACGGCCGGCCGGGTCGGCACCGTCCCCGGTGACTTCGGCTGGAACGACGTCGGCGACTTCCACACCCTCGGCGAGGTGCTGCCCGCCGACTCGGACGGCAACGTGGTGCTCGGCGCGGACGGGAAGCCGGGTGTGCTGCTGCGGGACAGCAGCAGCCTGGTGGTGGTGCCGCAGTCGGGCCGGCTGGTGGCCGCCCTCGGCGTGCACGACCTGATCGTGGTGGACACCCCGGACGTGGTGCTGGTCTGTCCCCGCGACCGGGCCCAGGACGTCAAGAAGCTGGTCGACGAGCTGAAGGAGCGCGGCGAGGAGAGCTACATCTGATCGCCGGTGCGCCGGGCCAGCGCGGCCAGGGCCGGGGCGACGAGCTGGACGGTGGCGTGGGCCAGCGGCTCCGGCAGCCGGTCCGGTGGGAACCAGCCCAGCGCCTCCGACTCGTCGCTGACCCGCTCCGCCGCGCCGGCGGGGGCGAAGGCTGCGAACCGGACGTCGTAGTGCAGCGAGCCGCCCTGGCAGGTCACCGGGTGGATGTCCACGTCGATCGGCGTGGGATCGACCACCAGGCCGTCGATCCCGGACTCCTCGGTGGCCTCGCGCAGCGCGGCGCCGGCGAGGGTCCGGTCGCCGGCCTCGCAGTGCCCGCCGAGCTGCACCCACTTGCGGAACTTGCCGTGCAGGCAGAGCAGCATTCGCTCGCCGGTGGCGTCGAGCACCAGGGCGCTGGCGGTGACGTGGCCGGCCCGGTGGCTGCGGCTCATCGCCACCGGACCGGCGGCCAGCAGGCGCAGGGTCCGGTCCCGGGCCGCGGCCGCCGCCGGGCTGGTGGGCGCCCAGCCGGTCAGCACGGAGGTGGCGTCGGTGTGCAGGTCCGCGAGGGCGTCGAGGTCGGGCGTCGGGGTGGTGGTCGAGGCGTCGGGCACCTGGCCACTCTACGAGCGTGGCCTCCGTACGCTGGCCCGGTGACCCTGCGACTCGTGGAGTTCGTCGTGGCCGGCAACGAGGCCAGCGACCTGCTGCCGGTCCGCTCGGCGGCGCTGCTGCGTGCATACCGTGCCCGCCGCGGTTTCTGGACGGTCCTCGACGAGGGGCCGGTGGAACGCTGCCTCGCCCTGCTGCTGGAACGCGAGGACGGCGAGTGGGTGGCCCACCACGTGCCCGCCGACGCCGGCGTGGAGAACGGCCGGACCGAGGACGGCGAGGCGCTCGCCCACCACGACGGCTGGGTGTACGTCTTCGGCTCGCACTTCGGCTCCAAGGCGGGTCCGCTGCGTCCCCGGCGGGCGTTCGTGGCCCGGTTCCGCGAGGAAGACGCCGCGTCCGGGACCCTGCCGGTGCACGTGGTGCGCAACCGGTTCCGGCTGCACCGGGCGGTGAACGATGCGCTCGCCGCCGCGCCGCTGACCCCGCTTCCGCCGGGCGACCGGGTCCGGCGCCGGTTCATCGTGGAGACCCTCGCGCGGGGCACTGCGCGGGCGAAGAGCTGGGTGAGCCGGCTCACCGAGGACGACCTGCCGCTCAACGTCGAGGCGGCCGTGTTCACCCCGGCCGGTACGGTGCTGCTCGGCCTCCGCTTCCCGGTGACCGCGGAGGGCGAGCCGATCCTGGTCGAGCTGGCCGGGGTCACGGAGATGTTCGCCGCCGACCCGGGCTGGCCCCGGGCGATCGGGGCGTACGCGCTGACCGGGGTGACCCCGCCGGGCGCGCTGACCGGCTTCCGGGCGATCGGCCCCAGCCCCGACGGCGGGTACGCGGCGGTCGTCGGGTCGATCGACGCGCTGGGGAAGGGGTCGGTGCTGCTGGACGATCACCCGGCGGGCGGTGGGGTGACCTCGCGGCACGTCCGGTTCCGGCTGGAGGTCGCACCGGACTCGCGGGTGGCGGGGAAGGTGGTGGCCGACCTGGCCCCGTTCCACCACGTGGAGGGGTTGGCCGAGCTGGACGGGGGCTGCTTCTACGTCACCGACGAGGACCATCGGGTCGCGCTCTGGGTCGGGTGACACCCGGGTCCAGCCGGTGGGCGACCGGGTGACACCTCTGCGGAGCGTGGCCGCAGACCCTCGTGGTGCCGCCCGGTCGCCGTCTTCTCCCGGCCCCCGCGTCCCACCGGTGCCGGTGGCCCCGTGGACGCCCGGTCCCGACGGGACAAGGCGAAGCATGCCCAACGGGACCCGTCGGCGTAAAGGTTTTTCAGCCCACGCTTAAAGATGGAGATTAGTGCCGGCAGGTACAGTGCAGATGGTCGGTGGGTAGGCCCGCTGCCCGCCCCCGGGAGCGCTCCATGCTGAAGATCCTTTTCTCGAGCGAGGACATCCTGCGGACCAGGGTGGCCCCCGCCCCGGACCCCGTCTGGGAACTGGTCCTCAGCCTGCACCTGCTGCAGGGCCGCAGCCGTGATCCGCTGCTGGACACCTGGCGTCGCACGGTGGCCCGCGGACTGCGCCGGGACACCGCTTCCGACCAACTCCGCCTGCTTTTCGCGCTCAACCCGCCGCAGGGCTACTTCCCGGACTTCCTGACCCCGTACCAGAGCATGGCCGGCTTCGAGGCGGGGCTGGAGGCGGTCCGCAGCACGCGCACCACCATGCTCCGCCGGGACCTGGCCGTGCTGGCCGGCGACAACGCGCTGCCCGCCTCGGCGTCCGCGCTGGCCCGCGGCGAGCCAGACACGCTCCGCCACCTCACCGACTCGATGACGCAGTACCAGACCCAGGCGATCACGCCGTACTGGCCACGGATCCAGGCCGCCGTGGAGGCGGACCGTGCCCGGCGGGCCCGTGCCCTGCTCGACGGCGGGGTAGAGGGGCTGCTGGAGAGCCTCCGGCCGGCGATGCGGTGGAACGCCGGAATGCTCGAGGTCCTCGACTACCCGGACACCCGGGAGCTGCACCTGGACGGCCGCGGCCTGCTGCTGGTGCCGTCGTTCTTCTGTGCCCGCACACCGGTCGCGCTGCTCGACCCGGCCCTGCCCCCGGTGCTGGTCTACCCGGTCGACCGGCTCGGTGGGCTCGCCCCCGAGCCGGGTCGCGGCGCCGGTCCGGCAGACGGCGGCAACCGGGAGGCCCTCGCGGCCCTGCTCGGCCGGACCCGGGCGGCGGTCCTGGAAGCCACCGACAACGGCTGCACCACCGGCGAGGTGGCCCGCCGGCTGCACATCTCGCCGGCGGCGGCGAGCCAGCACACCGCCGTGCTGCGCAACGCCGGGCTGCTGGTCAGCCACCGGGACCGCAACACCGTGCTGCACACCCTGACCCCGCTCGGCCGCGCCATGCTCGACGCCTGACCACGCGCAGAGTCACGGACAGAGTGGCCATTCCACGCGGAACAGCCATTCTTTCCGTGAAGTGTCGCCTGGCTCAGGGGCGGGACGGGTCAGATGGCCAGGGCGGCGCTGGCGGTGCTGCCCGCCGGGGGCGGCAGCAGGGCCGAGGGGATGCCCTCCGCCGCCAGGGCGGTTCGCAGGCGCTGCAGGTCGGCGCCGAAGCGGACCAGGTCCGCCTGGTCGACCGGCGTCGGCGGCGCCCCGAGGACCAGCCCGGTGGCCTGCTCCGGCCAGCCGGGAATGCCGGCCACCATGCCGGCGCGTACCTCGTCGTCGGTGACGTGGGTGAAGACCGTCTCCGGCGCGACCACCTCGGCCACCGCGGCGATCGCCCGCTCGACCGCCGCCGGCTCCGCCGGCGCGGAACCCGGCCCGTCGGTCAGCGTGGCGGCCGCGCGCAGCCCGGCGGCGGTCGCCTCCGCGGTACCCAGCGAGAAGAGGTCCAGCGCGGCGTCCCGGACCAGCGCCCGCGCGCCCTCGCCGTCGTCGGCCCGGGCGACGCCCAGGTAGCCGCGAACCACCGCGACCGGCACCTGGTCGCACTTGCCCTTGATCAGCTCCCCGGCGCCGGCCAGCTCGTCCACCACGGCCATCTGGGTGAGCTGCAGCTCGTTGCCGTACGGGTCGAACTCGCCCCGGTGGTCGCGGATGGCCGGCATCCCGGCCACGCCGAGTGCCACGTCGGTGAGCCCGTTGCGCCAGGGCCGGCCCATCGTGTCGCTGATGATGACGGCCACATCGAGGTCGTAGCGCTCTCGCAGGGCGGCGCGCAGCGTCCGGGCGGACGCGTCCGGATCCTTCGGGAGCAGCACCAGGCGGGTCTTGTCCACGTTCGAGGCGTCGATCCCGGCGGAGGCCATCACGAAGCCGTGGTGGGTCTGCACGATCCGGGTCGCGCCGCGGCTCGCCACCACCCGGACCGTCTCACCGGCGAGCACCTCGTCCCGCGCGGCCAGCCGTTCCGGGCCGTCCGCCGGTACGTCGACCAGCCGGCCCTCCGCCTTGGACACGATCTTGCTGGTCACGACCAGCACGTCGCCGTCGCGCAACCACGGCGCGGCGGTGGCGATCAGTGCCGCCAGGTCGTCGCCCTCGGTCACGTCGCCGATGCCGAGCACCGGCAGGATCTCCAGTCTCACACCAGCTCCAATGCGGCCCGGACCATCGCCGCCGTCGCCGCCTCGTCGGTCATCCGCAGCGGCGCCGTACGCACCGTCACCTCTGGCACCAGCGTCCCCTCGTCCTCCGGCGCCACCAGCCAGCCGTCGAGCAGCCCGCCCGACGACCGTCCGGCGTAGAGCCCGCCGACCCCGGCCGCGCTGCACTCCACGCCGAGCACCGCGAGGCACCGGTCCGCCATGCCCCGGACCGGGGCGCCGCCGATGATCGGGGACACGCCGACCACCGGGGCCGACCCGTCGGCGACCGCGTCGCGCAGCCCCGGCACGGCCAGGATCGGGGCGATGCTCACCACCGGATTGCTCGGGGCGATCAGCACCACGTCGGCGGCGCCGATCGCGTCCAGCACCCCGGGCGCCGGCTTGGCGGTCTCGGCGCCGACGAAGACGAACCGGTGGGTGGGGATGTCGGCCCGGTACCGGACCCACCACTCCTGGAAGTGGATCGCCCGCTGCCCCTGCTCACCGTCGACGACCACATGGGTCTCCAGGCGGTCGTCGGTGGCCGGCAGCAGGGTCAGGCCCGGCTCCCACCGGGTGGCGAGCGCCTGCGTCACCGCGGAGAGCGGGTAGCCGGCGTTCAGCATCGTGGTGCGGACCAGGTGGGTGGCGATGTCCTTGTCGCCCAGGCCGAACCAGGTCGGCTCGGCGCCGTACGCAGCGAGCTCGGACTTGACCGTCCAGGTCTCGCCCACCCGGCCCCAGCCCCGTTCCGGGTCGGCGCCACCGCCCAGCGTGTACATCACGCTGTCCAGGTCGGGGCAGACCTTGAGCCCGTGCAGCAGCAGATCGTCGCCGACGTTGACCACGGCGGTCACCTCGGCACCCACCTCTCGGGCGTACGCCCGGACACCGAGCAGGAACCGGGCGCCCCCGATCCCGCCGGTCAGAACCACGATGCGCATGAGCTCCATCCTTCCGCACGAGCGGCCGTCGGTCGGTCAGCGGCCGGAGAGACTACGCTCACCTCGGCAACTGTCCGCTTTCGTCCCCAAGGGGGAGCTCGTGACCAGCCCCGCCGAGCCCGCGTCCACCGACGCGACGCAGGCCAGCCAGCTGACCAAGCCACTGCGCGAACTGGCCGCGCTCGTCCTGCTCGGCGCGAACGCCGTGCTCCTCTTCGTCGGCCTGATCCGCCTGCTGGTGTCGACGGACGGGTACGGCTCGTTCACCGGCCGGGCGGGGAGTGCGTTCTTCGCCTTCGTCGGGGTCGAGTCGGCCGTGCTGCCGGTGCTGGCCGTCCTGCTCGCCACCCACGTGCAGCCGGTGCTGCCGAAGGCGAAGCTGATCACCCAGGCCGCCCTCGGCGAGTACGCCGCCGGCGCGCTCTTCGGCGCGCTGAGCCTCCTGATCTGGCTGGTCGGCCGGCTCGCCGACGGCGAGGTGCTCGACGCCCTGCTCGGCCTGCTGACCCGGCTCGCCTGGCTGGCGATCTTCGGGGTCGCCGCATTCGTCGTGTTCAAGGTCTGGCGGACCCTGTACTACACCCCGAAGACCCCGAAGCCCGCGCCGCAGCCCGGCATGTACGGCCAGGCCCAGCCGGGCTGGCCACAGCAGCAGGGCGGTCACCCGGCCCAGCCCGGCGGCTACCCGCCCCCCGGTCAGTACGGCCAGCCGAACCCGTCCGGGCCGCCGTTCAACACCGCCCCGCCGTACGGCAACGCCCCGCAGTCGGCCCCGCCGTACGGCGTCCCGCACTCGGCGCCCCCGTTCGGCCAGCCACCGTCGGCCGACCCGACGCAGTCCTTCCCGCGCCAGCCCGGCGAGTACGGCCACCGCGGGTCGTACGAGGGCGAGCGGACCCAGCGCTACCACCGCGACGACCCGCACTACCCGCGCTGACGGCGCATCCCCGGTGTCCGAGAGAGTGGCCTCCCGCAGCGGGGAGGTCACTCTTTCGTGCTGCCGGGTCCCACCAGGCGGCGGTGTGCCGGGCCGGGGTGGGGCAGCGCATAGTCTGGGCGGATGGTTGATCGCACCGAGCCCGTCCCGACCACGGCGAGCGTGCAGCGGGCGCTGCGCCGGGCCGCGACCGGGCGCGCGCTGGACGTCGACGAGGCCGGCGCGCTGCTCAGCGCCCGGGGTGACGCGCTGGCCGAGCTGCTCCGGATCGCCGGCGAGATTCGCGACGCCGGCCTGCGCGAGGCCGGTCGTCCGGGCGTGGTCACCTTCTCCAAGAAGGTCTTCATCCCGCTGACCCGGCTCTGTCGGGATCGCTGTCACTACTGCACCTTCGCCACCGTGCCGCACCGGCTCCCGGCGGCGTTCCTCGACCGCGACGAGGTGCTGGCGATCGCCCGGGAGGGCGCGGCGCAGGGTTGCAAGGAGGCGCTGTTCACCCTGGGTGACCGGCCGGAGGAGCGGTGGCCGGCCGCCCGGCAGTGGCTGGACGAGCGCGGTTACGACTCCACCCTGGACTATCTGCGCGCCTGCGCGGTGGCGGTGCTGGAGGAGACCGGCCTGCTGCCCCACCTCAACCCCGGCGTCCTGTCCTGGTCGGAGCTGCACCGGCTCAAGCCGGTCGCGCCCAGCATGGGGATGATGCTGGAGACCACGGCGACCCGGCTCTGGTCGGAGCCGGGTGGCCCGCACTACGGTTCGCCGGACAAGGAACCCGCGGTCCGGCTCCGGGTGCTCGACGACGCCGGTCGGGTGGGGGTGCCGTTCACCACCGGCATCCTGATCGGCATCGGCGAGACCCGCGCCGAGCGGGTGGACGCGCTCTTCGCGATCCGCCGGGCGAAGCGCGAGTACGGCCACCTCCAGGAGGTGATCGTGCAGAACTTCCGCGCGAAGCCGGACACCGCGATGCGCGGTATGCCCGACGCCGAGCTGCACGACCTGGCCGCCACGGTGGCGGTGGCCCGGGTGCTGCTCGGCCCGAAGGCCCGCATCCAGGCCCCGCCGAACCTCATCGAGGGCGAGTACGACCTGCTGCTGCGGGCCGGCATCGACGACTGGGGCGGCGTCTCGCCGCTGACGCCGGACCATGTCAACCCGGAGCGCCCCTGGCCGCAGCTCGACGAGCTGGCCCGGCACACCGCGCAGGCCGGGTTCACCCTGCGCGAGCGGCTCACCATCTATCCGGAGTACGTCCGGGCCGGTGACCCGTGGCTCGATCCGCGTCTGCTGCCGCACGTCACCGCCCTCGCGGACCCCGAGACCGGGCTCGCGGTCGAGTCGGCCCGTCCGGTCGGGCGGCCCTGGCAGGAGCCGGAGGAGGTCTTCGGCGGGCGTACCGACCTGCACGTCACCATCGACACCACCGGCCGTACCGAGGACCGGCGCGGCGACTTCGACAGCGTCTACGGCGACTGGTCGGAGGTGGCGGGCAAGGTCAGCGCCGGCCCGGCGGCCGGGGTGGGCGACCCCGACCTGCGGGCCGGGCTGCGGCTGGCGGCCGACGACCCGGCGGCCCTGCTGGAGCCCCGGCACACGGACGCCGCGCTGGCCCTCTTCGGCGCGGACGGGCCGGCCCTGGACGAGCTCTGCCGGGTCGCCGACGACGTGCGGCGGGACGTGGTCGGCGACGACGTCACCTACGTGGTCAACCGCAACATCAACTTCAGCAACGTCTGCTACGTCGGCTGCCGGTTCTGCGCCTTCGCCCAGCGGGAGTCCGATGCGGACGCGTTCCGGCTGTCCCTGGAGCAGGTCGCCGACCGCGCCGAGGAGGCGTGGGCGGCGGGCGCCAGCGAGGTCTGCCTCCAGGGCGGGATCGACCCGAAGTTGCCGGTGACCGGCTACGCCGACCTGGTCCGGGCCATCAAGGCGCGGGTGCCGGGGATGCACGTGCACGCCTTCTCGCCGATGGAGATCGTCACCGCCGCCGCGAAGGCCGGCGTGCCGGTGAAGGAGTGGCTGCTCCGGCTCCGCGAGGCCGGGCTGGACACCATCCCGGGCACCGCGGCGGAGATCCTCGACGACGAGGTGCGCTGGGTGCTCACCAAGGGCAAGCTGCCGGCGGCCGCCTGGGTCGAGGTGGTCAGCACCGCCCACGAGCTGGGCATCCGGTCCAGCTCCACGATGATGTACGGCCACGTCGACCACCCGGGCCAGTGGCTGGCCCACTTCCGGGTGCTGGCCGGCGTCCAGGACCGCACGGGCGGCTTCACCGAGTTCGTGGCGCTGCCGTTCGTGCACACCAACGCCCCGATCTACCTGGCCGGGATCGCCCGGCCGGGGCCGACCTGGCGGGAGAACCGGGCGGTGCACGCGATGGCCCGGCTGCTGCTGCACGGCCGGATCGACAACATCCAGTGCTCCTGGGTCAAGCTGGGCGACGAGGGCACCGTGGCGATGCTCCAGGGTGGCTGCAACGACCTGGGCGGCACGCTGATGGAGGAGACCATCTCCCGGATGGCCGGCGCCGACAACGGTTCCGCCCGGACCGAGGAGCAGTTGCGGGCGATCGCCGCGGCGGCGGGCCGACCGGCCCGCAAGCGGACGACCGCGTACGGTCACGCCCGCTCGTAGCGTCGAACCTTTCCGCACCGCCGGCCGTACCAACCGATGCCGGCGGCGGTTGTGGCGAGGACCGCCGCCGGCAGGCCCCCACCGGGGTCTCGGCGGCGTCCGCCGCGGCGGCGCGGGACGCCGGGTCCCGACCACCGCGGGCGCACACGCGCCGGCCCGGAAAGGTTGCCCATGACCAGTGACCAGCGGAAGCGGCCCTGGCCGCGACTGACCCGCCGGCAGACGTTGACCGCAGCGGCGAGCGCCACCCTCGGCGCCGCCGCCCTCACCGTGCCGGGCCTGTCGGCCGCACAGAACACCCCCTCGGCGGGCCGCCGGGACGATCCGATCGTGGTCCACCTCCGCGACGGCGCCTCCGGCACCATGGACGTCTTCGTCGGCACGTCCCGGATCGAGGTACGCGACCGCGCCCTGGCGGACCGGTTGCGGCGCGCCGCCGGTCGACGCTGACCCCCCGCGCCGCCCGGCGGCGCGACTTCCCCCGGCGCGGGCTCTCGGCGCCGGTGCTCCCGCTCGACTCCCGATTTCTGCGAAGGTGTGGTCCGCCATGTCCTCCCACCGTGAAGCCCCGGAGATAGCCAAGGATCCGGTCGCCGACAGCTCCGACCTGTACGCGTTCATCAGTCCCGATCATCCGGACACCGTCACGTTGATCGCCAACTACGTACCGGTGCAGCTCCCCTCCGGCGGCCCGAACTTCTTCGAGTTCGGTGACGACGTGCGGTACGAGATTCATATCGACAACGATGGCGACGGCTATCCCGATGTGACGTACCGGTTTGAATTCACCACCGAGATCACCAATCCGAACAGTTTTCTTTACAACACCGGTCCGATCGAGTCGCTGGAGAGCAGGAACTGGAACCGCGGGCAGTTCTACCGGCTGACCCGGGTGGTGGACGGCAAGGAGCACGTCCTCGCTCAGAAACTGCGCTGCCCACCGTGCAACGTCGGCCCGCTCTCCACCCCGAAATACCAGGACCTGGTCCGGCAGGCGACGTACCGCCTGTCGACGGGGGAGAAGGTCTTCGCGGGGCAGCGGGCGGACGGGTTCTTCGTCGACCTGGGTGCGATCTTCGACCTCGGTACGCTGCGCCCGTTCCAGCAACTCCACGTGGCCGGCAAGAAGATCTTCAAGACCGAGGGGGAGCCGGTCAACGCGTTGGACCGGATGAACGTGCACAGCATCGCCGTCCAGGTGCCGCTGAGCCGGGTACGCCGCAAGGCCAGCCGGTACGGCCAGGGCGACCGCGCCTCGGTGATCGGGGTGTGGACCTCGGCGTCGCGCCAGCAGGTTCGGGTGCTCGGCGACCGGGTGGCCGCGGACACCGCCGTCGGGCCGTTCACCCAGGTGTCCCGGCTCGGCAACCCGTTGGTCAACGAGGTCATCGTGCCGATGTCCAAGAAGGACCTGTGGAACTCACTGCCACCGTCGGAGGACAAGCGGTTCGTCCGCTTCGTCGAGCACCCCGAGCTGGCCGCCCTGCTGCCCGCGCTCTACCCGGGCGTCTTCCCGCGACTGGACGCCCTCAACAAGGCGAAGAAGCCGCGCGCCGACCTGGTGGCGATCATGCTGACCGGCATCCCGGCCGGCCTGATCGACGGCTTCACGAACAGCACCGGGAACGTCCAGGCGGACATGCTCCGGCTGAACACCGCGATCCGGCCGAACCGCAAGCCGAACCGGTTCGGCGTGCTCGGCGGCGACCTGGCCGGCTTCCCCAACGGCCGCCGGGTCGGCGATGACGTGGTCAGCATCGCGTTGCGGGCCATCGCCGGCGTCACCGTGCCGCTGGTGGACAAGGGGTTCACCCCGGACGCCGCGGCGAACGCGGTGACCCCGGGGCTGAGCGCCGCCGACGTGACCGCGCCGTTCCTCGGCGACTTCCCGTTCCTCGGCACGCCGTACGACGGGTTCGGCAACCCGCCCGCGGCGAAGTCCTGAGGGGGTGGCCATGCACCAGCACCACACCTACGGGCCGTCGGAGAGTGGCAGCGTGGTGCTCGACCTGGGTGAGGACTCCGGCGCGCTGATCATCTACACCGGGCCGGAGCTGCACGGCCGGGAGATCGAGATCAGCCGGGCCGACCAGGACGGCCCGCGTACGCACTCGGCGGTGCGGCAGCGCCACGTCCGCGACGGCGTCTTCCACAGTGCCGTCTATCCGCAGCTGGAGGCGGGTCCCTATACCGTCTGGTGGGACGGTCGAACACCGGCCGGGGCGATTTTCGTGACGGGCGGCGCGATCGCCGAATTCGTCTGGCCGCCCAGCGTGCCCCGCGGGGCGGGCTGAGCCGCCGAGCCGCTTCGCCGCCGCGCCCCGCCCATCATGTGGACGGGGCGGCCGCGGCCGTTTGCGCGCTCGACGGGCGGTTGCGGCGGAGTCGGGTTAACCTTTCCCCACCACATGCTGATCTTGGACGGTGCCGCGAAAGCCGCCCGGGTAAGGCCCGCCGGAGCCTCCACCGGGGGGCCTTGGCGGCGTCCGCGCCATGCACGCCACGGCAGAAATCTTCGGCAACTCGCCGGAGAGGGCGTTACTCGTCCGGGGTCTGAATCGATAGGGCAGGTTGCGAGGCTCGGGCGGCTGCGATGGCCGTCGGGAACGTGTCGGGAGGACGACTCCATTATCAAGTTCAGCTTGACGGCGCACGCATTACACGCGTGTAATTTCAATGGGGTTGTCCGAGCCGTACGCAACAAATTGTGACCGGACGGACAAGCACGCCTTTCGCGTGGGGGGTTGCAGCGGCGATGACGCCGGTGCGCGACAAGGAGGCATCTGATGGACGGCCAGCTCGAGGTGGCCGACCTGCTCGGAAACGCGCCGGAGTGGCAGGAGCGAGCGCTCTGCTCGCAGACCGATCCGGAGGCGTTCTTTCCCGAGAAGGGCGGCTCGACCCGCGAGGCGAAGCGCATCTGCTCGCGCTGCGAGGTCAAGACGGAATGCCTCGAATACGCTCTCGGCCACGACGAGCGATTCGGGATCTGGGGTGGGCTCTCCGAGCGGGAGCGGCGCAAGCTCAAGCGGCGGGTCGCCGCCTGAGAGCGGGTGCCGGGCCAGGGCGGTGGGGGCCGCCCGGCTCGGGCCGGAAAGCCCGGCGGCGGGGCCGACCCGGGCGAGCGACGGAAGGGACGGGCGCCGGCGGCGCGACGGGGGTCGCGCCCTCAGGCCAGCTCGTCCGGATCGACGCCGAGCAGGTTAGCCACCTGCTCGATGATCACGTCGTGGACGAGGTCGGCCAGGTCCTCGCGGTCCATCGCCCGGAACTCCAGCGGCCGCCGGTAGAGCACGATCCGGGGCGGCACCTCCTGCCGGCCCGGGCGTCCCGGCAGCAGCCGGGCGAGCGGCACCTCGCCGTCCTCCAGCACGTCCGAGTCGTAGACGTTCAGGTCCGGCGGGACGTCCTCGACCGCGAACTCGACGCCGGCCAACTCCTTGGCGAAGCGTCGTTCCAGCGTCTCCACGGTGTCCAGCACCAGGTCGTCAAAGACCTCCGCCTTGGTCCGCGCCAGCGGCACGGTGGCCGGTACCAGCCGCCCGCGCAGGCCCCGACCGTGGCGGTCGCGGTGGGTGCGCCGGCCTGAGCCGGGGCGGCGGTTCTCCGGGCTCGTCATGAGGAAGAGGGTAGCCCCCACCAGGGGCGGTCCCGTCGCTGCGCCACCGTCGCGGCGTGCCGGCGCGCCGATCGGACGAATTGTGATCACCAAGACGGGCGTGTCGTAGCGGGAAGCGGTGCGGTGGACCCGGTAATGGAGATACCCTGCCGCCGTGAGGTCACCTCGGCGCTGCTCCCGTAACGGCTGCCCCCGGCAAGCGGTCGCCACGTTGACCTATGTCTACAACGAGTCCACCGCGGTCGTGGGGCCACTGGCCGCCTTCGCCGAGCCGCACACGTACGACCTCTGCGAGCCGCACGCCCGTAACCTGACCGCACCGCGGGGCTGGGACGTGGTCCGGCACGAGGGCGAGTTCGAGCCGCCGCCGCCCACCACGGACGACCTGGTCGCGCTGGCCGAGGCGGTCCGGGAGGCCGCTCGCCCGGCGCCCCCGCGTCCCCCGGAGGACGACCAGGACCCCCACCAGCCGCAGCACACCGGCCGCCGCGGCCACCTCCGCGTCATCCCCCCCAACCACTGACCGGGCCACGCCGCGCTGCCCATCAGCGCCCCGCCTACCCGCGTTGATCAGAAGTTGTTGCCATCGACACCGGCGTGTCATGGCAACAACTTCATGATCAACCGGGGCTGAGGGGGCCCGGGGGGTTAGTGGCCGAGGAGGCGGGAGAAGGCGGCAGCGCGGCGGGAGGGGCGGCCGGAGCGGAGTTCCGCGTCGTCGGCGGAGAACATCACCTTGAGGCCGGCGTTGACCGCGAGCCAGCGCAGCGGTTCCGGCTCCCACTTCGGGGAGCGGTGGTTGACCCAGGGCAGCGCGGTCAGGTCGCTCGGCACGCCCCGGATCAGGTCGGCCAGCGTACGGCCGGCGAGGTTGCTGGTGCCCACCCCGTCGCCCACGTAGCCGCCCGCCCAGGCCAGCCCGGTCGTGCGGTCCAGCCCGACGGAGGCGGACCAGTCCCGGGCCACGCCGAGCGGGCCGCCCCAAGTGTGGCTGACCGGCACGTCGGGCCCGAGCACCGGGAAGAGCTCGCCGAGCACCCGGCGCAGCGCGGCGAAGACCTGCGGTTCCCGGTCGTAGCCGGGGGAGACGCGGGAGCCGAAGTGGTAGGGGGCACCCCGCCCGCCGAAGGCGAGCCGGCCGTCGGCGGTGCGCTGGCCGTAGATGATGACGTGCCGGTAGTCGGAGAAGGTCTCCCGCTCGGCCAGCCCGATCCGGGCCCAGGTTTCCGCGGGCAGCGATTCGGTGGCGACCATCAGCGAGTAGACGGGCGCGACGGCGCGGCGCTGCCCGGGCAGCGTGGGCGTGAACCCCTCGGTGGCCCGGACCACCACCGGCGCCCGGACCACCCCGGCCGGGGTCACCGCGGCGCCGGCCCGTACCGCCGTCACCGGGGTGCGTTCGAAGATCCGCACCCCGCGGCGTTCGACCGCCCGGGCCAGCCCGCGGACCAGCCGGGCCGGGTGCACCGCGGCGCAGTGCGGGGTGTACGTCCCACCCCGTACCCCGTCGGCGGCGCAGCGGGCGGTGGCCTCGGCGGCGTCGAGCAGCACCAGGTCCTCGGCGTCGAGCCCGTACTCCCGGGCCTCGGCGACGGCCGCCCGGGCGCGGCCGAGCTGGACCTCGGTGCGGGCCAGCACCACCGTCCCGCCGGGCTGCCAGTCGCAGTCGATCCCCTCGGCGGCGACCACCCGCCCGACCTCGCGGACGGTCTCCTGCATCGCGCGCTGCATCGCGAGGGCCCGGTCCGGGCCGTGCCGACGGGCCAGCGCGGGCAGCGAGGTGGGAAAGAGCGCGGAGCACCAGCCCCCGTTGCGGCCGGAGGCGCCGTACCCGGCGATCTCCTTCTCCAGCACGGTGATCCGCAGCGTCGGGTCGGCGGCCGCGAGATAGTACGCCGTCCACAGCCCGGTGTACCCGGCCCCGACGATCACCACGTCGGCGTCGGCGTCCCCGGGCAACGCGGGGCGGGGGGTCAGCGACCCGTCCACGCTGGACAGCCAGTACGAGAGCTCCTGGTAGCGCATCACAACTCCGGCGGGGGCTGGTCGACCCGCAGCCGCGGGTCGGGCTGCGGGGGGCCGTACGACTCGACGATCGGCACCACGCCGGCCCAGACCGGCCGGTCGAGGTCGTCCTCGGGGTCGTCCGGCGGGCCGGCGCTGATCTTCACCGAGCACTCGTCCAGCGGCAGCGCGAGCACCAGCGTGGCGGCCAGCTCCTTGGCCGACGGCGGTCGGATGACCGCCCAGCGGCCGGGCAGCAGCTGCTCGGAGAGGCGTTCCAGGGCGGCCAGCTTCTCGTCGCCGTGCAGCGCGGTCAGCTCGCCGAGCACCATCGCGCAGCGGTAGTTCATCGAGGACTCGAAGGCGCTGCGGGCCAGCACCAGACCGTCCAGCAGGGTCACGGTGAGGCAGGCGGGCGCGCCGGCGGCCAGGTGCCGGAAGAGGCGGCTGCCGGTGGAGCCGTGCACCAGCACGCGATCATTGTCGCGGGCGTACGCCACCGGCAGTGCGTACGGCTGTGCGCCGTCGGCGATCGCGAGGTGCGCCACCCGACCGGCGTCGAGGACGGCGTGCAGGGCGGCCCGGTCGTGGACGGCGAGGTCGGGGAGGCGGCGTACCCGGGTACGGTCGGTGCCGCCGACGGCGCGGGGCCGGGACTCGTCGCTGCGAGCCCCGGCCCCGTCCGATGCCGACCCGCCGGTCAGAGGCGCGACCATGCCTCGGTCAGTACGCCGCGCAGGATCTGCTCGATCTCGTCGAACTGCTGCTGCTCGGCGATCAGCGGCGGGGCGAGCTGCACGACCGGGTCGCCGCGGTCGTCGGCGCGGCAGTAGAGGCCGGCCTGGAAAAGGGCGGTGGAGAGGAAGCCGCGCAGCAGCCGCTCGGACTCGGCCTCGTCGAAGGTCTCCCGGGTCGCCTTGTCCTTCACCAGCTCGATGCCGTAGAAGTACCCGTCGCCGCGCACGTCGCCGACGATCGGCAGGTCGTGGAGCTTCTCCAGGGTGGACCGGAAGGCGCCCTCGTTGGCCCGGACGTGCCCGATCAGGTCCTCGCGGGCGAAGACCTCCAGGTTGGCCAGGGCCACCGCGCAGGACACCGGGTGGCCGCCGAAGGTCACCCCGTGGGCGAACATGCCGGTCTCGGTCAGGAACGGCTCCATCAGCCGCTCGCTGGCGATCATCGCGCCGAGCGGGGCGTACCCGGAGGTGATGCCCTTTGCGGTGGTGATGATGTCCGGCTGGTAGCCGTACCGGGTGGCGCCGAAGTACTCGCCGAGCCGGCCCCAGGAGCAGATCACCTCGTCGCTCACGAGCAGCACGTCGTACGCGTCGCAGATCTCCCGGACCCGCTCGAAGTAGCCGGGCGGCGGCGGGAAACAGCCGCCGGAGTTCTGTACCGGCTCCAGGAAGACCGCGGCGACGGTGTCCGGCCCCTCGCGTTCGATGGCGCGGCCGATTTCCTCGGCGGCCCAGCGGCCGAACGCCTTGGGGTCGTCGCCGTGCTCCGGGGCCCGGTAGAAGTTGGTGTTCGGCACCTTGATGCCGCCGGGGACCAGCGGCTCGAAGTCGCTCTTGATGCCGGGCAGTCCGGTGATCGACAGGGCGCCCATCGAGGTGCCGTGGTACGCGATGTAGCGACTGACCACCTTGTACTTGTTCGGCTGGCCGGTCCGCTTGAAGTAGGCCCGGGCCAGCTTCCACGCCGCCTCGACGGCCTCCGAGCCGCCGGTGGTGAAGAAGACCCGGTTCAGGTCGCCGGGGGCGAGGGACGCCACCTTCTCGGCCAGCTCGATGGCCTTCGGGTGGGCGTACGACCAGAGCGGGAAGTAGGCCAACTCGCCGGCCTGCTTGGCGGCCGCCTCGGCCAGTTCGGTACGGCCGTGGCCGGCGTTGACGACGAAGAGCCCGGCGAGCCCGTCCAGGTAACGGCGGCCCTGCGAGTCCCAGACGTACGCGCCTTCGCCGCGGACGATGGTCGGTACCTCGCCGGCGGAGTAGCTCGCCATCCGGGTGAAGTGCATCCAGAGGTGGTCGGTGGCGTTGGCCATGTCAGCCCCATCGGGTCTCGGGCCGGTCAGGGGTGACACCGGCCGCTCTGCCCACGGTTATCCCACAGTCTCGACCCGAAAGGCAAGTGGGATCGGTGGCTGACAGAGCTTGATGCAACGAATTCAGCGAATACGTGTGTACACGGCAACGGATTCCGCAACAGCGGGTTGCGGCCCGTCGGGGCCGTCTCCCGGAGTCGGAGCTGCGGCCGGCCGCCGTGCCGAGGGCATGTCCAGGGCCTTTTCCCGGCAGTCCTCGGGCACCTGGGACGCGTGCAAGAGGTCCGACCGCGACACGCCGGTTGAGTGCGGACACCGACACGCAGCGTCGCTACGGTGCCGCCGGAACGTTTCCCGGACGGAGGCTCGGATGGCGAACGAGGCGTTGCGGGTGGCGATGGCGGCCAAGGGGGAGACCGTCGAGTCGCTGGCCGGGAAGGTCTGCGTCGACCCGAAGACGGCGCGTCACCGGTGAGGCCTTTCCCCGCCGCCGGTCGATCGAGCTGATCAGGGAAGTGGCGACGACATGGACATGACCGACGCCCGCTGGCGCACTGCCACCCGCAGCAGCAACAACGGCGGCAACTGCGTCGAGGTGGCCGACAACCTGCCCGGGCGGGTCCACGTCCGGGACAGCAAGAACCGCGAGGGCGGAACCCTGACCTTCGCCCCGCCGCCTGGCGCGCGTTCGTGGAGCTGGCCAAGCGGCCCGCCTGACGGGCGACGGTCAGGCCGTGCCCCAGGTGTAGGTCTGCTTCCGCAGCTTCAGGTAGACGAACGCCTCGGTCGACAGCACGCCCTCGACGGCGCGCAGCCGCTGGAGGATCTCCAGCAGGTGTTCGTCGTTGCGGCAGACCACCTCGGCCAGCAGGTCGAACGAGCCGGCGGTGATGACCACGTAGTCGATCTCGTCGAACTCGGCGAGGCGGTCGGCCACCGTCTCCAGGTCGCCGTTGGTCCGCAGGCCGATCATGGCCTGGCGGGGAAACCCGAGCTGGAGCGGATCCGTCACCGCGACGATCTGCATCACGCCGGCGTCGAGCAGCCGCTGCACCCGCTGCCGGACCGCCGCCTCGGAGAGGCCGACGGCCTTGCCGATGGTCGCGTACGGCCGGCGGCCGTCCTCCTGGAGCTGCTCGATGATCTGCTTGGCCACGCCATCGAGCAGAGCGTGACTGGCCCCTTCACGCACAGTGATTCGGCGCGAGCCGTTCCCGGTGTCCAGGTGCCCGTTGTTCATGTCCGCTCCCCATGTCCGATTCCTTGCCGCCGAGCGTAGTGGCACGACGAAGTGTGGCGTATTTCGTGGCCCGTAGCTAATCCCGCAACGGAATCCCTTGTAAGAGAGGTAACTGCATGTCAGGATCAGTCGTCCATCGCCACTGACCCCTCCCGCCGGCGCGCCGCCCCCGTCCCGCCGCCGACGATGTGATCCCCCTAGGAGTCGTCATATGCGTAGTCCCCTCCGGCCCCTTTCCCGGCGTGGTCTGCTCACCGGGACCCTCGGCTCGGCAGCGTTGCTGGCCACCGCCGGCACCCTTGCCGGCTGTGGCACGAAGGGTGCTCAGCAGACCGAGGCCGCTTGCAAGAGCGACGACCTTTCCGCCACCGAGAAGAAGATCGCCTTCTCGAACTGGCCGCAGTACATCGACGTCGACGAGAAGAACGAGTCCAAGCGGCCGACCCTCGACGACTTCGTCAAGAAGACCGGTATCCAGGTCACCTACACCGAGGACATCAACGACAACAACGAGTTCTTCGGCAAGGTACAGAACCAGCTCAAGGACTGTTCGTCCACCGGGCGGGACATCATGGTCCTCACCGACTGGATGGCGGCCCGGATGATCCGGCTGGGCTGGATCCAGAAGCTCGACAAGTCGAAGATGCCGAACGTCGAGGCCAACGTGCTCCCGTCGCTGCGCAACCGCGCATTCGACCCGGACAACCAGCTCGCCGTCCCGTGGCAGTCCGGCCTGTCCGGCATCGCCTACAACGGCAAGGTCACCAAGGAGGTCCGCACGATCGACGAGCTGCTCACCCGCCCCGACCTCAAGGGCAAGGTGACCGCGCTGTCGGAGATGCGGGACACGATGGGCCTGCTGCTGCAGTCGAACGGCCACGACCCGGCGAACTTCACCGCCGCGCAGTTCGACGACGCGCTGAACAAGCTCAAGAAGGCCGTCGACTCCGGACAGATCCGCAAGTTCACCGGCAACGAGTACTCCACCGAGCTGGCCAAGGGCGACATCGTCGCCTGCATCGCCTGGTCCGGCGACGTGATCCAGCTCGGCTTCGACGACGAGAAGATCAAGTTCGTGACGCCCGAATCCGGCGTGATGCTCTGGTCGGACAACATGATGGTGCCGAACAAGGCCACCCACAAGGCGAACGCCGAAGAGCTGATCAACTACTACTACGACCCGGCGATCGCCGCGCAGCTCGCGGCGTACGTCAACTACATCTGCCCGGTGAAGGGCGCCAAGGAAGCAATGGTCAAGATCGACCCGGAGCTGGCCGAGAACCCGCTGATCTTCCCGGACGACGAGATGCTGTCGAAGTCCAAGGTCTTCATGGCCCTGGACGAGAAGCAGGAGAAGGACTACGAGGCCAAGTTCCAGCAGGTCATCGGAGCGTGAGAACCATGGGACACGAGGCACCGGCCGGCGATCTGCGGCTGGCGAACCTGACCAAGCGCTTCGGCGCCTTCACTGCGGTCGACGACCTCAGCCTGACCATCCCGCAGGGCTCGTTCTTCGCCCTGCTCGGTGCCTCCGGCTGCGGCAAGACCACCACCCTGCGGATGATCGCGGGGCTGGAGGAGCCGACCAGCGGGCAGGTGCTGCTCGGTGACCGGGACATCGCCCGGCTACGGCCCTACAAGCGGCCGGTGAACACCGTGTTCCAGAGTTACGCGCTCTTCCCGCACCTGGACATCAACGAGAACGTGGCCTTCGGGCTGCGCCGGCGGGGCATCCGCAAGGTCGCCGACCAGGTCGACCGGATGCTCTCGCTGGTGCAGCTCGAAGGCTACGGCCGGCGCAAGCCGGCCCAGCTCTCCGGCGGACAGCAGCAGCGGGTCGCGCTGGCCCGGGCACTGATCAACCACCCGCAGGTGCTGCTGCTGGACGAGCCGCTCGGCGCGCTCGACCTCAAGCTGCGCCGGCAGATGCAGATCGAGCTGAAGCGGATCCAGACCGAGGTCGGGATCACGTTCGTACACGTCACCCATGACCAGGAGGAGGCCATGACCATGGCCGACACGGTCGCGGTGATGAACGCCGGGCGAATCGAGCAGCTCGGCGCGCCCGCCGACCTCTACGAGTTCCCGGCCACCGCGTTCGTGGCGAACTTCCTCGGCCAGTCCAACCTGCTCGCCGGCGAGGCCGCCGGGACCAGCGGAAACGATGTGCTGGTCGCCGCGCACGGCGCGCGCTTCTCGGTGCCCGCGGCCCGGTCGCGCGTCAACCGGGGACCCGTCTTCCTCGGGGTACGCCCCGAGAAGCTGCACCTGGTCGAAAGCCCCGCCCAGGTGCCCGCCGGGCACCAGCACATCGGCGGCGTGGTCACCGACGCGTCCTACGTCGGGGTCAGCACCCAGTACCTGGTGCGTACCGCCTGGGGCAGCGAGCTGTCGGCGTTCGCGGCGAACAGCGGCGCCGGCCGCGTGCTCCCGGTCGGTGCGCCGGTGGTGGCGTACTGGGACCCCCGGCACGCCTTCCTGCTAGGCCGGGAGGCCGGCGAGGACGACCAGACCACCCCGCTGCTCGACGAGCCGCCGGTGGGTGTGGCGTCATGACCGCGCTGGCTCACGTACCGACCGGGTCGGGGCAGTCGGCGCCGCCGCCGGCGTCCCGGCGCGGACGGTACCGGCTGCTGCCATACCTGCTGCTCCTGCCGGGCACGGCCTGGCTGTTCCTCTTCTTCGCGCTGCCGCTGCTCCAGCTCGCCGCCGCCAGCCTTTACGACCCGAGCGGCTCGCTCTCCACCGGGTACGCGATGACCTGGGCGTTCAGCAACTACTGGGACGCGTTCCAGGCGTACTGGCCGCACTTCGTCCGGTCGTTCGTCTACTCGGCCATCGCGCTGGTGCTGGCCCTGCTGATGGGCTACCCCCTGGCGTACGGCATCGCGCAGAAGGCCGGCCGGTGGAAGAACCTCTTGCTGGTCTGCGTGGTCGCCCCGATGTTCACCAGCTTCCTGGTCCGCACCCTGGCCTGGAAGACCATCCTGTCCGACAACGGCTGGCTGGTCGGGCTGCTGCGGGACGTGCACCTGCTCGGGCCGGACGGCCGGCTGCTCGCCACCCCGGTCGCGGTGGTGCTCGGCCTGACGTACAACTTCCTGCCCTTCCTGGTGCTGCCGCTGTACGCGAGCCTGGAGCGGCTGGACTACCGGTTGCTGGAGGCGGCGAGCGACCTCTACGCCAGCCCGCTGCGGGCGTTCCGGCGGGTCACCCTGCCGCTGTCAATGCCGGGCATGATCGCCGGCACGCTGCTCTTCTTCATCCCGGCGACCGGTGACTACATCAACGCCGAGCTGCTCGGCACCCCGAACGAATACATGATCGGCAACGTCATCGACTCGGCTTTCCTGGTCCGGCTGGACTATCCGCAGGGCGCGGCCCTGTCGTTCCTGCTGATGGCGGCGATCCTGGCGATCGTCTTCGTCTACCTGCGCAAGGCCGGCACGGAGGAGGTGTTGTGATGCGGCGCTGGCTCGCCGACCGGTGGGTGATGGGCGTTGCCCTGCTCGTCCTCGGTTACCTCTCGCTGCCGATCCTGGTGGTCGCCGGCCTCTCCTTCAACCGCCCGTCCAGCCGGCTGTCCTACGACTTCAACGAGTTCACGCTGGACAACTGGCGGCACCCCTGCGCCACGTCGGCCATGTGCGACGCGGTGGTGCGCAGCATGGAGATCGGCCTGATCGCCACGGTGGTCTCCACCATCCTCGGCACGCTCATGGCGTTCGCCCTGGTCCGGCACGGCTTCCGCGGCCGGTCCGGGATCAACGGGCTGATCTTCCTGCCGATGGCCACCCCGGAACTGGTGATGGGCACCTCGCTGCTCGCCCTCTTCGTCGCGGCCGGCGTGCCGCAAGGCTTCTGGACCATCGTCATCGCGCACGTCATGTTCTGCGTGTCGTTCGTCGTGGTGACCGTGAAGGCGCGGCTGGCCGGCATGGACCGCCGGCTGGAGGAGGCCGCGATGGACCTCTACGCCAGCGAGTGGCAGACCTTCCGCCGGATCACCCTGCCGCTGGTGCTGCCCGGCATCGTCGCCGCCGCCCTGCTTGCCTTCTCGCTCAGCTTCGACGACTTCATCATCACGAACTTCAATGCCGGCACCACGGTCACCTTCCCGATGTACGTCTGGGGTGCCGCACAGCGCGGCATCCCGCCACAGGTGAACGTCATCGGAACGGCGATGTTCGTGATCGCGCTGCTGCTGGTCGGCGCCGGCTCGTTGCGCGGGCGACGGGCCCGCCGCGCCAACCTGGCGGCCCCCGTCGCCGGCGGCGGACAGGCCAAGCCCGCGTCATGATCCTCCCGCATACCGGCCGGGCGCTGGCCGACGCCGCGCCCGTGCCGTACTGGCTCGACCGTCCGGAACGCCCCGACCCGCTGCCGCCGCTGACCGGCGCCGACAGCACCGACCTGCTGGTCATCGGCGGCGGGTACGCCGGGCTCTGGACCGCCCTGCTGGCGAAGCAGGCCGACCCGGACCGGGACGTGCTGCTGGTCGAGGCCGGCACGTGCGGCTGGGCGGCGTCCGGGCGCAACGGCGGCTTCTGCGCCGCCTCGCTCACCCACGGCCTGGCCAACGGGGTCGACCGGTTCCCCGGCGAGATCGACGAGCTGGAACGGCTCGGCCGGGAGAACCTGGACGCCATCGCCGCCACCGTCGCCGAACACCGCATCGACTGCGACTTCGAACGCACCGGCGAGCTGTCCGTGGCGGTCGAGCCGTACCAGCTCGCCGGGCTCGCCGAGGACGCCGAACTGGCCCGCCGGTACGGCCACGACGTCGACCTGCTCGACCGCGACGAGGTACGCGCCGAGGTGGACTCGCCGACGTACCTCGGCGGGATGTGGGACCGGGACCGGGTGGCCATGCTCGACCCGGCAAAGCTGGCCTGGGGGCTACGCCGCGCCTGCCTCGACCTGGGGGTGCGGATCCACGAGCACACCCGGGTGACCGGCCTGCGCCGGGACGACGGCGGGCTGCGGGCGAGCACCGCCGGTGGCGACGAGGTCGCCCCGGGGAGCGTGCGGGCGCGGCAGGTGGCCCTGGCCACCAACGCGTTCCCGCCGCTGCTGCGCCGGCTGCGCGCCTGGCTGGTCCCGGTCTACGACTACGCCCTGATGACCGAGCCGCTGACGCCTGCCCAGCGGGACGCCATCGGCTGGCGCAACCGCCAGGGGCTCGCGGACACCGGCAACCAGTTCCACTACTACCGGATCACCGCCGACGGCCAGATCCTCTTCGGCGGCTACGACGCGATCTACCACTACGGCAACCGGACGGCCCCCGAGCTGGAACAGCGGGCCGCCACCTTCACCGCCCTCGCGGAACACTTCTTCACCACGTTCCCGCAGCTCGCCGATGTGCGGTTCAGCCACCGCTGGGGCGGGGTGATCGACACCTGCACCCGGTTCTGCCCGTTCTTCGGCACTGCCTATGACGGGCGGCTCGCGTACACCGCCGGGTTCACCGGGCTCGGGGTCGGGGCGACCCGGTTCGGCGCCCGGGTGATGCTCGACCTGCTCGCCGGGGAGGACACCCCGCTCACCCGGCTCGACCTGGTGCGCAGCAAGCCGTTGCCGTTCCCGCCGGAGCCGTTCCGGGCCACCGGCATCAATCTCACCCGCTGGTCGCTCGCCCGCGCGGACGCCCGCGAGGGCCGGCGCAACCTCTGGCTCCGTACGCTCGATCGTCTTGGTTTGGGGTTCGATTCCTGATGCGCATCCTGCTCGTCGGTGCCGGCGGCGTCGGCTCGGCCGCCGTCGCCATCGCTGCCCGCCGCTCCTTCTTCGAAACCATGGTCGTCGCCGACTACGACCTCGGCCGCGCGTCGCGGGCGATCGCCGACCACGACGCCCGGTTCGTCGCCGCCCACGTCGACGCATCCTCCGCCGACGCGGTGGCGGCGCTCTGCCGGGAGCACCGGATCACCCACGTGCTGAACGCGGTCGACCCGCGGTTCGTCATGCCGATCTTCGACGGCGCGTTCGCGGCCGGCGCGGACTACCTCGATATGGCGATGTCCCTGTCCCACCCGCACCCGACCCGGCCGCACTCGGAGACCGGGGTCAAGCTCGGCGACGACCAGTTCGCGGTCTCCGACCAGTGGTCCGCCGCCGGCCGGCTGGCGCTCTGCGGCATCGGGATCGAGCCGGGCCTCTCCGACGTGTTCGCCCGCTACGCCGCCGACGAACTGTTCGCCGAAATCGATGAGATCGGGGTCCGCGACGGCGCGAACCTCACCGTCGACGGCTACGACTTCGCGCCGTCCTTTTCCATCTGGACCACCATCGAGGAGTGCCTCAACCCGCCGGTGATCTGGGAGGCCGACCGCGGCTGGTACACCACCCCGCCGTTCTCCGAGCCGGAGGTCTTCCACTTCCCGGAGGGGATCGGCCCGGTCGAGTGCGTCAACGTGGAACACGAGGAGGTGCTGCTGATCCCGCGCTGGGTCAAGGCGAAGCGGGTCACCTTCAAGTACGGCCTCGGCGACGAGTTCATCGAGGTGCTCAAGACCCTGCACAAGCTCGGCCTCGACTCGACCTCACCGATCACCGTGCGCGGCATGCAGGTCTCGCCGCGGGACGTGGTCGCCGCCTGCCTGCCCGACCCGGCCACGCTCGGCGACCGGATGCACGGCAAGACCTGCGCCGGGACGTACGTCACCGGCACCGGGCCCGACGGCCGGCCCCGGAAGGTCTACCTCTACCACGTCGTCGACAACGAGTGGTCGATGAAGGAGTACGGCCATCAGGCGGTGGTCTGGCAGACCGCGATCAACCCCGTCGTCGCCCTGGAGCTGCTCGCCACCGGAGCCTGGTCCAGTGCGGGGGTGATCGGTCCGGAGGCGCTGCCCCCGGTGCCCTTCCTCGACCTGCTGACCAGCTACGGATCGCCGTGGGGGATGGAGGAGCGGTGAACCGCTACGGCCCGATGTTCGGCCCCGACATCACCTTTCTCGGGGTCGACCGCTGCTCCCTGGACGAGCCGGGGACGTTCGCCGACGCCGACGTGGTCATCGTCGGCGCGCCGTTCGACGGCGGCACCTCGTACCGGCCCGGCACCCGGTTCGGCCCGTCGGCCATCCGCCAGGCCTGCTACCTGCCGCACGACGGCTCCCGACCGTCCCTCGCGCTCCGCGTCGACGGCCTCCAGGACCTTCGGGTGTACGACGCCGGTGACGTTGAGATGTTCTCCGGCGACATCGAGCGGTCCCTCTCGTCCTTGGAGACGGCGGTCTATGCCGTCGCTTCCGCCGGGGCGATCCCCATCGTGCTCGGCGGGGACCACTCGATCGCCCTCCCCGACGCCACCGGGGTGGCCCGGCAGCACGGACTCGGCCGGGTGTCGCTGGTGCACTTCGACGCGCACGCCGACACCGGGGACATCGAGTTCGGCTCCCTGCACGGGCACGGCCAGCCGATGCGCCGGCTCATCGAGTCCGGAGCGGTACGCGGCGACCGCTTCCTCCAGATCGGCCTGCGCGGGTACTGGCCCGGACCCGAGACGCTGTCCTGGATGGCCGACCAGCGGATGCGGTCGTACGAAATGACCGAGGTCGTCGCCCGGGGGCTGGACGAGTGCCTGTCGGAAGCGTTCGAGATCGCGACCGACGAGTGCGAGGGTGTCTTCCTCTCCGTCGACGTCGACGTGGTCGACCCCGGGATGGCCCCCGGCACCGGCACCCCCGAGCCGGGCGGGCTCACCTCCCGCCAACTCCTCGACGCGGTCCGCCGCTGCTGCTACGAGCTGCCCGTGGTCGGGGTGGACGTGGTCGAGGTGGCCCCGCCGTACGACCACGCCGACATCACCGCCTACCTCGGCAACCGGGTGGTCCTGGAGGCCCTGTCGGCCATCGCCCGCCGCCGCCGCGACGCCGCCGGCGGTCAGCCCTGGGATCCTCGCCAACCCCTCCTCGACGCCCGCTGACCCGGTCTACTCGCCCCGATGGTTTAGTTCGGGCTATAGTTCTTCAAGGCTTGGCTCGACAATGAGCGCGAGCGAAGGGGGGAGTCGTGACGGAATTCCACGACTGGGACGACGTGCGTGCGGAGCTTGGCGGTGATGACGCCGCCTACGAGAGGGAGCGGGCCCGCACCGAGGCTTGGGTGAGCGCCTACCACCTGGCGGAGGAGCGTAAGCGGCTGGGGCTGACGCAGCGGCAGGTTGCCGACCTCATGGGCGTCACGCCAGGCCGGGTCAGCCAGATCGAAAACGGCGACCTCGATGTCAACGAGGTGGCGACGCTGAGCCGGTACGCGAACGCTCTCGGCGCCAGGCTGCGGATCATTTTCGATTACGGCAACGACCTTCGTCAGATCGCCTGATTGCCAGGGACTGCCAGGCCCACGGCGGCGGTGATGTCTTCACGCTCCAGGTACGGGTAGTCGGCTAGTACATCGTCGATGCTGCGTCCGGCGGCGAGCTGGCCGAGAACGGCGGTGGCGGTGACCCGGGTGTCCCGGAGGCATGGCAGCCCACCCATCCGACCCGGGTCGACGGTGATCCGCTCGATAGCCATGGCTGGATTCTACGGGCTGACCGAGGGATCACCGCCGTACCCGCGTCATGCCAGGTGGGAGCGGATGAGGAAGCGGACTCCCTCCGGGGCTTCCAGGGAGAAGCCGCTGCCTCGGCCTGGGACCACGTCGACCGTGAGCCTGGTGTGCTGCCACAGCTGCCACTGCGACTTCGACATCCAGAACTCGACGGGCTCGGGGACGCCGTCCACCTCCAGCGACGCCAGAAGGACGTCGGACGAGCCGGTGCGGAACTCGCCGGCGGGGTAGCACATCGGGGCGCTGCCGTCGCAGCAGCCACCGGACTGGTGGAACATCAGCGGCCCGTGCCGCCCCCGCAGCGACCGGATCAGTTCGGCCGCCGCGGGGGTGAGCGAGACGGGCGGCGCCGTGGCGCCCGGCGAACCGGGCGCCACCGCGTCGGGACCGGCGGCCATCAGAAGAAGCCGAGCTTCTTGGTGGAGTAGCTGACCAGGAGGTTCTTGGTCTGCTGGTAGTGCTCCAGCATCATCTTGTGGTTCTCCCGGCCGATGCCGGACTGCTTGTACCCGCCGAACGCCGCGTGCGCCGGGTACGCGTGGTAGCAGTTGGTCCAGACCCGCCCGGCCTGGATGGAGCGTCCCGCCCGGTACGCGGTGTTCGTGTCCCGGGTCCACACGCCGGCGCCCAGCCCGTAGAGCGTGTCGTTGGCGATCTTCACGGCGTCGTCCAGGTCGGCGAAGGAGGTCACCGAGACCACCGGGCCGAAGATCTCCTCCTGGAAGATCCGCATGGAGTTGTCGCCCTCGAAGATCGTCGGCTGCACGTAGTACCCGCCGGAAAGCTCGCCGCCCAGGTCAGCCCGTGAACCGCCGGTGAGCACCCGGGCGCCCTCCTGCCGGCCGATGTCCAGGTAGGACAGGATCTTCTCCAACTGGTCGTTGGAGGCCTGCGCCCCGATCATCGTGTCGGTGTCGAGCGGGTGGCCCTGCTTCACCGCCTTGGTCCGCTCGACGGCCGCGGCCAGGAAGTCCCGGTAGTGGCCCTGCTGGATCAGCGCCCGGGACGGGCAGGTGCAGACCTCGCCCTGGTTGAGGGCGAACATGGTGAAGCCCTCCAGCGCCTTGTCCAGGAAGTCGTCGGAGGCGGCGCTGACGTCGTCGAAGAAGATGTTCGGGCTCTTGCCGCCCAGTTCCAGCGTGACCGGCTTGATGTTCTCGCTGGCGTACTGCATGATCAGCCGCCCGGTGGTGGTCTCTCCGGTGAACGCCACCTTCGCCACTCGGGGCGAGGACGCAAGCGGCTTGCCGGCCTCGACACCGAAGCCGTTGACCACGTTCACCACGCCCGGCGGCAGCAGGTCGGCGACCAGCGACAGCAGGTAGTGGATGGACGCCGGGGTCTGTTCGGCAGGCTTGAGCACCACCGCGTTGCCGGCGGCGAGCGCCGGGGCGAGCTTCCACGTGGCCATGAGGATGGGGAAGTTCCACGGGATGATCTGCCCGACCACGCCGAGCGGCTCGTGGAAGTGGTACGCCACCGTGTCGTCGTCGATCTCGCCGAGCGAGCCCTCCTGCGCTCGGATCGCCCCGGCGAAGTAGCGGAAGTGGTCGATCGCCAGCGGGATGTCGGCGGCCAGGGCTTCGCGTACCGGCTTGCCGTTCTCCCAGGTCTCGGCGATGGCCAGGGACTCCAGGTTCTCCTGCATCCGATCGGCGATCTTGTTGAGGATCAGCGCCCGCTCGGCGACCGAGGTGCGTCCCCAGGCGTCGGCGGCGCCGTGCGCGGCGTCGAGGGCCTTCTCGACGTCCTCGGCGGTGCCCCGGGCCACCTCACAGAAGGTCTGGCCGGTGACCGGGGTGGGGTTCTCGAAGTACTGGCCGCCGTGCGGCTTGACGTACTCGCCGCCGATGAAGTGGTCGTAGCGGGACTGCCAGTGGGTGGGGGCGTCGTAGCGCGTCATGGGTACCTCCGCCGTCCGTAGGGGTGGACGGCGGGGACGTTAGTTTCCGCGACGTTGCAGGAACGTTGCGCGCGGAAGGTCGTACTCCTGGGCGAGCTGGCGGATGCGCGCCGCGGCGAGGGGCCGGCGGGGCGCGCCCGGCGGC